>DASZCH010000140.1:0-20951 GCA_035943235.1 Candidatus Acidiferrales bacterium | reverse complement strand
GGGAAGTTGAAAGTGGTGAAGATGAACGTGGATGAGAATATGAACACGCCGGGGAAATTCAACATCCGGGGAATTCCATCGCTGCTGATTTTCAAGGGCGGGCAGGTGGCGGAGCAGATTGTGGGCGCGAAACCAAAAACGGAGATCGATAAAGTGCTCGCGCGGCACCTGTCGTAAGCATTGAGCTTTGAGGCGCTCCAGCAGCGCCATTTGTAGTGCCACAGTGAATCCTGCCAGACAAGCGATTCGTGCCACACCGAACGGCGAGGCGCCGCGCCGCCGGTGCGCGTGGGCGAAGAGCGAAATTTCTATCCTGTATCACGATGAAGAGTGGGGTGTGCCCGTTCACGATGATCGCAAACTTTTCGAGATGCTGATTCTCGAGGGAGCGCAGGCGGGGCTGAGTTGGGAAACGGTGCTTCGGAAACGAGTGCGGTATCGCGAGGTGTTCGATAATTTCGATGCGGCGAGGATTGCGCTTTATGACAAGAAGCGCGTGCGGAAACTGCTCGGCGATCCGGGAATTATACGCAACCGACTGAAGATTGCGGCGACCATTCAAAATGCGAAGGCGTTTCTTGCGGTGCGAGCGGAATTCGGGAGCTTTGACGCGTATTTGTGGCGATTTGTTGAAGGGCGTCCGTTGAAAAATGCGCGGAATCGCCGAAAAGTGCCGGCGCGGACGCGAGAATCGGATGCGTTGAGCAAGGATCTGCAGAAGCGCGGATTCAAGTTTGTGGGCACGACGATTTGCTATGCGATGATGCAGGCGGTCGGGATGGTGAACGATCACAGCGCGGAATGCTTTCGGTACGACAATATCGTCTAGATAGGAATTCTTCACGACTTTGTCGCGCTGTGGCAGGAGGAACCGATGACGCGTAGAGAAGCGCAGGATAAATTGGTTGTGGTGCGCACGTACTTTTACCGTCATGAAGCCGAAATCGGGAGGGCCATGCTAGAGGCCAACGGAATCGACGCGATGATCCTTGCGGATGATTTTGGCGGATTGCAACCCGCGTTGGGAGCCGATACGGGCGTGAGGCTCTTGGTCAGGCGAGAGGACGAGGACGCAGCGAAAGAACTGCTCGAATAATTTTAGATTTGTGGTCTAAGGAAATCGAAAAACCCAACCGTTCGCCAAGAACGCTAAGAGCGGACACCCGAAAGACATCGACTCCGCCGTAGAAGCAACCGGAGCACAGAGCGCGTTTCGCAGGAGTTCGCGACTTGTTTTCGATGCAGGCGAAGCGTAGGATTGTGGATTCTGCATCGGCTGCAAATTCCTCTCAGAATGATTTCCGAAACGGAATGGAGAGGGCAGAGTGCGGCTGAGCGGTTAGACGAGTGACGCGCGAAAGGCGAGAGACGCACGGATGAAAGCGATTGCAGTGGTGGGCGCGCAGTGGGGCGATGAAGGCAAAGGGAAGGTGGTTGATTTCCTGGCCGGATCGTTCGACTACAGCGCGCGATATGGAGGCGGGCACAACGCCGGGCACACAGTCATCATTGGCGACAATCGCTACGTGCTGCAGCTGATTCCGTGCGGGATTTTGCGGCCGGGTAAGAAAGCGATTATCGGCGCGGGAGTTGTGGTGGATCCGGCGGCGTTGGTGGCGGAAATCAACGCTTTAAGTAATGGCGGCGTGAATGTGCAAGGGCGGCTGTTTTTGAGCAATCGCGCGCATCTGATCTTTCCATTCCATCGCGAACTCGAAAAATCGGCAGAGACGGCGCTGGGACCGCACAAGATTGGAACCACCTCACGCGGCATTGGGCCAGCGTATGAAGATAAAATGGCGCGGCGCGGTTTACGTGTGTGCGATTTGATGGATGGCGAAAGATTTCAGCGGAAGGTCGAGCGCGATATTGAAGTGAAAGATGCGTTCAGCCGCGCGGCGTACGGGCAGGCGTTGGACACCACGGGGATTTTGGAAATGTATCGCGGCCTTGCGGAGAAAATACGCGGATTTGCGACGGACACGTCGTCGCTGGTGAATCGCGCGCTCGCCGAAGGACGATCGATTTTATTCGAGGGCGCGCAGGGAACGATGCTCGACATTGATCATGGGACGTATCCGTATGTGACCTCGTCTAGCGCGATCGCGGGCGGCGCGTGTACGGGATTGGGTGTGGCGCCGACGCGAGTCACCGGAGTGATTGGCGTAACGAAGGCTTATACAACGCGGGTGGGCGGCGGTCCGTTCCCGACGGAGATGCCGGACCTGGACGCGAAGGCGGTGCGCGATCGCGGGAATGAATATGGCGCGGTGACGGGACGCCCGCGACGATGCGGCTGGATCGATCTGGTGATGTTGCGCTACGCGGTGCAAGTCAACGGAATTGACTCGCTGGTCGTCACGAAGCTCGATGTGTTCGACACGCAGGAGGAAATTCAGGTGTGCGTGGGATACCGTTATAAGGGATCAAATCTCGACGAGATGCCCGCGGAAGTGGAAGTGCTGGCGGAAGTGACACCCGTATACAAAACGCTGCCGGGTTGGCGGAACCCCACGGAGCATGTTCGCGAAGCGGATGATTTACCCGAGGCGGCGCGCGATTACATGAAGTTTATTTCCGATTCGCTGGGCGCCGAGATCGGCATGATCTCGACGGGGCCCGAGCGCGACTCCACGATTATTCCCAGCGGAACCAAGCTCGCTTCCTGGTTGTGAACGCCATGTTGTCGTATGAGGACGCGAGAGCAAAGGTTATCGAAGTCACGGCAAGCCTGCTTCGAACTCCCGCACGCGAAAAAGTAAAACTCGCAAATTCATTAGGGCGGATTCTTGCGCAAGAAATCGTCGCGGACCGCGATTATCCGCCGTTTGACCGCGCGGCACGGGATGGCTTTGCCGTGCGCGCGGCGGATTGCGGCGCACCGGGCGCGAAACTGCGAGTGATTGGGGAAATTGCAGCAGGCGGTGATTTTCGCGGCACGGTGGGCCTGGATGAGTGCGTGCAGATTATGACCGGCGCGGCGGCTCCGCGAGGCGCGGACGCCGTGGTGATGATCGAGCACACGCGCGCGGGGCCGCGGGAAAATGAAGTGACGATTGAGCGCGCCGCAGAAGCGGGAATGAATATCGCGCCGCGCGGGTCCGAGTCGCGCCCCGGAGATGTGTTGCTGCGCAAGAAAACGCGAATCGGTTATGCGGAAATTGCGATTTCGGGGCAAGTGGGCGCACGAGAATTGGACGTTTATCGCAAACCGCGTATCGCAGTTCTTTCGACTGGTGATGAAGTGGTGGCGGTGGATGCGCGACCTGGGCCATTTGAAATTCGCAACAGCAATGGAGTTTCGCTTGCGGCGCAGGTGGAGCTTGCGGGCGCCGAAGCGGTACTGCTCGGAAACGCGCGGGACCGCGCGGACGAGCTTCGCAAGATGATCGAACTCGGGTTGGAGGAGGACGCGCTGGCGCTCAGCGGCGGTGTGTCCATGGGGAAGTACGATCTGGTGGAGGGAGTTTTACGCGAACTCGGCGCGGAATTGTTTTTCGATGCACTGGCGATTCGGCCGGGACGGCCAGCGGTGTTTGGAATGTGCCGAGGCAAGCCTGTGTTTGGTTTGCCGGGGAATCCCGTGTCGACGATGGTGACGTTTGAGCTGCTGGCGGTTCCGGCGATCGATATTCTGGGCGGCGGCGATGCGCGACCGTTGCCGTTGCTGAAGGCGAGGTTGACGAAAAATGTTGAGCAGAGAGCGGCGCTAACGCATTTCTTGCCCGCGATGCTCGATTGGACGAATGGAGAAACGACAGTAGCCGATTTGCCGTGGCAAGGTTCGGGAGATATTGCGACGTTGGCGCGCGGAAATTGCTTTCTTGTGGTGCATCAATCGAAATTGAAACTTGCGGCGGGCGAATGGGTGGACGTGCTGCCACGACGCGGGCTATTGTAGAGATGAAATGAAGCAGGGACTTTCCCATTACGATTCAGCGGGGCGCGTTCGCATGGTAGACGTGACGGCGAAGTCCGCAACGGAGCGGACGGCCGTGGCGCGGGGATTTGTGAAAATCGGGAAAGCGGCGCTGGGGAAAGTGCGGCAGATGAAAACGCCGAAGGGAAATCCGCTGGAGATTGCGCGAATCGCGGGAATCGCGGCGGCGAAGCGCACGGCGGAGCTGATTCCTCTTTGTCATCCGCTGCTTTTGACGCACATAGATGTTGCGACCGAGCTATGTCAGAATGGAGTTGAGATTGTGTCGCGCGTGACGACGACAGGCCCCACGGGTGTGGAAATGGAGGCGCTGACGGCGACGGCGGTGGCGGCGTTGACGATTTACGACATGTGCAAGGCGCTGGATCGAGGCATGGAAATTCTGGGAATTTATCTGGTGGAAAAGTCCGGAGGACGGAGCGGCCATTACGTGCGGCGGCGCTCCGTGCACGCGCGGCGATGAAAGACGTCAAAGTGCTGGTGGTGGACGACAATCCGCTGGTGCTGGACCTGATCGTCAAGGGTCTGGAGCCGCATTGCGAAGTGCGCACCGCCGGGGATGGCGCGGATGCGCTCTTGAAAATCGTGGACGAGCCGACGGATCTGGTGTTGTGTGATTACCGCATGCCGGGTCTGGATGGACGACAACTCTTTGAGAAATTGCGGGCGCGATTCACGTCGCGGCCCATTCCGTTTATTTTCCTGGCGAATCGCAGCGACATCGAGGAAAAGCTGCGTCCGATGGTGGACGGCGTGGAGGAGTTCATTACCAAGCCGTTCTTTGTGCACGAATTGGTGCGGCGCGCGAAAAAAGTGATCGACCGGTTGCAGCTTGAAAAATTGCAGAAGACTTCGGTGCGGCCGGGCGTGGTCCAGGGGCGGCTGGAAGAAATGAGCATGCTGGACCTGATGCAGTCGATTGAGATGGGACAAAAGACGTGCAAGCTGACTGTGCGGAACACCGGAAAAACATGCGAGATTTATTTTTCCGTCGGGCAATGCCAGGACGCGAAGCTCGGCAAGATCGAGGGCGAGTCGGCGGTTTATGAGGCGGTGCGCTGGTCCGCGGGCGAGTTCGAGATCGATTTCAATTCGGCGCCTAAGCGGACGACGATTCAGCGTTCGACCACGGGACTGCTGATGGAAGCGCTGCGGTTGATCGATGAGAGCCAGCAGACGGTCCCCGAAGGCCAGCCTGATACAGCAGGAAATTAGCGCGGCTGTTTTGCCGGCGCGATTCAATCGGACCAAATCAAGCGATGCGTGTTTCGATTGTCACAATCAGCGATTCGGTTTCGGCGGGACAGCGCGAGGACGGCTCGGGCAAGGCGCTGGCGCAACGGTGCCGCGAGTTCGGCTGGCAATTGGTTTCGACTTCCGTCGTGCCGGATGAGGAGTCGCTCATTCGCGTGCAGCTTCTGGAATTGGCCGACGCGGGGAAGTGCGATGTGATTTTGACGACGGGCGGGACAGGGCTGGGGCCGCGAGACGTGACGCCGGAGGCGACAGCGTCGGTGGCGAACCGACTGGCGCCGGGGATTGCGGAGCGGATGCGGCAAATCGGCGCGACGAAGAATCCGAATGCCGCGCTATCGCGCGCGATTGTGGCGATACGCGGCACGGCGTTGATTGCGAACCTGCCGGGGAGCCCGCGCGGAGCCGTGGAGTCGTTTGACGCGATTGCTGAATTGCTGCCGCACGCGGTGTCCGTGCTGCACGGCGCGCGGCATGATTGATTGCGCGCGTTACTTCGGACCAATCTGAGCCATGGATCCGAACTCACGCCGAAAAGACTTCGGCACGCTGGCGAAGCAAATTGTCATCGCTACGCAGCTGCCCCTGACGTTGGTGGGACCAATGTTTCTGGGAGGGGCAGCGGGTTATCTGTTAGATCGATGGCTTCATACGAAATTTGCGTTAATGATTATTTTAGGATTTGTAGGATTTGGCATTGGGCTGCGCGAGGTTCTGCGATTTGCTAGCGCAGAAGAAAAAAAGAATGACGAATGACGCAGAGTCTGCCGCGATAGAGCGCCGGATTGAATGTTTTATGGTGGTCCTGGGCGCGGCGATGACGCTCGGCTCGGCAGTTGGCTGGGGACTGCGCGCGGCAGAAGCGTGTGCCATAGGCACGGCACTTTGCTGGTTGAATTTCCGCTGGCTGCGACAAGGCGCAACAGCGCTGATGCGTCTGGGAATGGCGCAGGCGGGCGCGGAGCAGGTACATGTGCCTCGTAGCGTACACGCGAAATTCTTCGGACGCCTCGTGTTGATGCTCATAGCTGCGTATGTTATTCTCGCTTGGTTGCGGTTGCCTGCAATTGCGTTTCTGTGCGGCCTGGTGGCCGTGGTTCCGGCCGTTCTGCTGGAACTGGCGTACGAGGTGAAGCACGGCCAGCACCGATGGAACGCATCCTGATTTCGATGCATTCAAACCCACGCAGTTGAACGTGTCGCAGGAGATTCATGGGTGAAGAGCAGGTTCTGGCAATAACGAAGCTCGTTAACTGGCTATTTGCGAAGCCGGTGCTAGCCCTTTTTGCGGTGTTGCATCTGCAGCCTGCGAGCTTGCAGTATCCTGTCCCGAACTTCTTTGCGATGGAATTGGTAGTTTTCCTCTTCGCGATTGTTTTCTTCCTGTGGCTCCGGGCGCGCATGTCGGTTGCACGTCCCGGCACGACGCAACAGTGCATGGAATTCTTCCTGACGAATCCGATGGGTGTTGGTGTGAAAGACTTGCTCGACGACATCATTGGGCCTGGCTCCGCGAGGCACCTCGCAATTATTGGAAGCATTGCAATGTTTGTGCTTCTGAGTAATTTTGCCAGCCTCGTGCCGGGTTTTATGTCGCCCACCGCAGAAAAGACGGTGCCATTGGCGTGTGCCGTTGTCGTTTTTCTGTATTATCACTGGGAGGGATTGATGCACCATGGCCCGATCGGATACGGCAAGACGTTCTTGGGTCCTGTAAGGGCTATTTCACCGGGCATGGTCTTGGTCGAAACGGTGAGCCACCTAGGGCGCCTGCTATCACTCACCGTCCGGCTTTGGGCCAACATGCTCGTAGGTGAGCTGCTCTATTTGTTGTTTCTGGGAATCACTATCACGTTGGTTTTGTTTGTGGGGAAGCACAATGTTTTGGGGTACGGCTTGGGGTTTTTGCCGATAGGTATTCCGCTGCTTTTTATCGTGCTTCACGCGTTTGAATCCATTTTGCAGGCCTTCATTTTCACGATTCTTCCCATCGTGTATCTTGCGTTCGCGGTCGCGGAGGAGCATTAATTCGGAATTATGCGCTGGCAGTGTGAGTCCGGCTGCTCGGTGTCCGGGAACCACCTCCTGACGGCCAATTCATAACGAAGGAGAATACAGTGAGGAAAATGGTTTGGTTGTTTTCGGCTGTATCCGCGATTTGCGTCTTCGCACCCGCTGCGTTCGCGCAGGCGAGTCCAGTAGGGGTCGCACCAGCCACTAACTGGATTGCGTTCGCGGCTGCGATTGGACTTGGAATCGCGGCTGCGGGTTGTGGGATGGGTCAAGGAAAGGCGACGGCCTCAGCTTGCGAGGGAATTGCTCGCAATCCAGGTGCTGGCGGCCCTCTTCGGATTGCCTTTATTCTCGGCCTCGTGTTCATCGAATCGCTGACGCTTTATATGTTCGCAGTGGTCCTGATCGAAGTGTTCAAGTCCTGACGTTTAACGGAGTGTTTTTTTGGCCCGGGGGTTCGCGTGAAGCGAGCCTTCGGGCCTTTTGTTTTTTGTGGGACTTTTGCGCATTTATTTATCTGCCGAGCCTGTTTGTTGGCGCAGCGACGCGATTGCGATGCGGCGGCGCGTTTAGCGCAGCGAGCGGGCGGAGGCGAGGGCGAGCTCCATGAGGCGGTTGGGCAGGACCCCGAGGTAAATCGTGCCGATGGCGGTGATGAGCAAGACGATGAACATGGGTGCGTGCATGGGAGTGGGCGCCCATTCTTTGTTTGATTCGTGGAAGTACATAGCGACGACGACTTTCAAGTAATAGTAAGCGCCGACGACGCTGTTCACGGCGGCGATGACGACGAGCCAGACGATGCGTTGATCGAGGGCTGCCTGGAACGCGTACAACTTGCCCAGGAAGCCGCCCGTGGCGGGCAATCCCAGCAGCGAAAACAGGAAAAGCGCGAAGCAGGCCGCGATCCAAGGATGTTTGGTTCCGAGGCCCGCGTAGTCTTCGATATTGAGGCACTGCTCGTTCGTGCCGCCGACGTGGGCGACGATAAGGAAGGCGCCGAGCGTCATGGCCGCGTAGGCGGCGAGATAGAAAAGCACGGCGGCGACGCCGATTTCGCTGGCGGCCACGAAGGCGACCAGAATATAGCCCGCGTGAGCGATGGAAGAATAGGCGAGGAGGCGTTTAACGTTGGTCTGCACAAGGGCGGCGAAATTGCCGATGCACATCGTGAGGACCGCAGAGACCCAAATCGCCCAGAACCAGACGTGCGAGGCGTTGCCAAACGCCGAATAGAAAATGCGAAGCATCACGGCGAACGCGGCAGCCTTGGGGCCGCAGGCGAGAATCGCGGTGACGGGTGTGGGCGCGCCTTCGTAGACGTCCGGCGTGTAAATCTGGAACGGCGCGGCAACCACTTTGAAGCCGAGGCCGACGAAAATCAGACCGAGTCCGAGGATCAGCAGCGCGCCCGAGCCGTGTGCGGCGATGGCTTGATTGATTACGTCGAATCGCGTGCTGCGCGTGGCGCCGTAGGTGAGCGCGATGCCGTACAGGAAGAATGCGGTGGCGAAAGAGCCGAGCAGGAAATATTTGAGCGAAGATTCGTTGGATTTGAGCACATTGCGGCGAAAGCCCGCGAGAATGTAAGTGGAGATTGAGCTCATTTCGAGGCCGATGAAGGCGGTGAGCAGTTCATTCGCGCCCGCAAGGATGCCCATGCCTGCCGTGGCGAAGAGAATCAGCGCGTAATATTCGCCACGCTGCAGGTTCTCGCGGTCGAGATAATCGAGAGAGCCCAGAATGGCCAGCGCGGCCACTCCGATGACGATGCCGTGGACGAAAAGGCTGAACATGTCCGTGCGGAAGAGGCCGGAGTAGGCGGAGCCTTGATTCATGGCGGCCCAATGCATCGACGCGAGAGCGACGAGGGCGCCCGCGAAGGCGAGCCAGCCCATCGAGCGTTTGCGTCCCACGGGGACGAACGGGTCAATGAGCATGACGAGCATGCCGAAGGCGCAGAGAACGAGTTCCGGCGCGATGCGGTAGAGATCCTGGAGCGGAGGGAACATTACGGCTGAGCCCGCCTTTCGAGTGTGACTGAGCGCAGCGCGAGTTCATGCTGCGACGGCTGCGCGGATAGCGGTGTCACGTGGCGAGCGCGGACGTTATAGGCGCGGCCGCCAACCTGCTGGAGCAGGGCGTTCGTGGTGGCGTCCATGCGATGGGTGAAGAGCGGTGAGGCGACGCCCATGAAGACAATCACAATTGAAGCGGTGATCAGGATCAGGCGTTCGCGCGGCGTGGCGTCGGGCAGATTTTCGTTCTTTGCCACGGTGACTTTTTCGAGGGCGACGCGCTGGTAGGCCCAGAGCAAATAAATAGCCGAGAGAACCGCACCCGACGTGGCCCAAGCCGCCCAAGCCGGGTGATGTTCAAACGTGCCGATAAGAACCATGAATTCGCCGATGAAGCCATTGAGCATGGGCAGCGCGAGCGACGAGAGGCACGCGAACAGGAAGAACGCGCACAGGACAGGCATAGGTTTGGCGAGGCCGCCCAACTCGCTGAATTCGTAGGTGTGGCGGCGGTCGTAAATCATTCCGCAGACGAGGAACAACATGCCGGTGGAGACGCCGTGATTCAGCATCTGATAAATCGCGCCTTCCATGGCCGTGGGATTGAAGACGAAAATGCCCAGAACAACGAAGCCCAAGTGGCTGACGGAAGTGTACGCAACAAGGCGCTTCAAATCGTGCTGAATCATCGCGACGAGCGCGGCGTAGATGATGCCGATGATAGCAAGAACGGCGATGACGGGCGCGGCGCGATGAGATGCCTCCGGGAAAAGCGGCAGGCAGAAGCGCAGCATGCCGTAGGTGCCCATTTTCAGAAGCACGCCGGCGAGGATGACGGAGCCGGCGGTGGGCGCTTCCGTGTGCGCGTCCGGCAGCCACGTGTGCAGCGGGAAGACGGGAACTTTAATGGCAAACGCCAGAATGAATGCGAGGAAGAGAAGGAACTCGGTGTGCCAGGGCAGAGAAATCTGTCCGCTGCGAAGCATGCCGACGATGGCGGGCAGATCGAAAGTCGGATTTCCGGCGGTCCCGCTGAGATGATAAAGCCACAGAATGCCGACGAGCATCAGGATGGAGCCGAGCATGGTGTACAAAATGAATTTCAGCGCGGCGTAAACTTTGCGGCCGTGGCCCCAGATGCCGATGAGGAAATACATCGGGATGAGCATCACTTCCCAGAAAACGAAGAAGAGGAAAAGATCGAGGGCGCAGAAAACGCCGACCATGCCCATTTCGAGGACCAGCAGCATGGCGAAAAACTCTTTGACGTGCTCGTGAATGCTGTTCCACGAGCATAGGACAGCGAGCGGCGTAAGGAATGTCGTGAGGATAATCAAGAACAGGCTGATGCCGTCAATTCCCATGTGGTAGTGGATGTGGAGGCTGGGAATCCAGGCGTAGACCTCTTCGAACTGGTAGCCGCCGATCGTCAGATCGAAGCCACGCAGCAGGAGAAGCGAAAGTAAGAATTCAATTATCGAGGTGACGAGAGTGAGGCGGCGGATCCACACGTGGTCGTCGCCGCTGAGCAAAAGCAGCGCGAACGTCCCGAGCAACGGGAAGAACGTGAGAACGGTCAACAGATAATTGTGGTCGGCCACTTAGCGCACCATCCAGACGAAAAATACGGTTACCGCAACCGCTCCGACGACGACCCAGGCGGCATAGCTGCGCGTGTTGCCGCTCTGCATGTGGCGGAGGCCGCTGCCGCTTTCGCGAGACAGGGACGCAAGGCCGTTTACCGTGCCATCGATCAGGCCGACGTCGATAATTTTCCAGAGGACATCGCGCGAAATCCAGATGAGCGGGCGAATGATGACCGCGCCGTAGAGCTCGTCGACGTAGTATTTGTTCAGGAGCAGCTTGTAAACGGGATGGAAAGTTTTCGCGAGCCTGCCGGGGAGCGCGGGCTTGCTGATATATAAATACCAGGCGATCAGGAAGCCGATGAAAGCGACGCCAACGGCAATAGCAGTCATGGTGAGCTCGAGCGAATGCGGCGGCTCAGTCCAGGACGGGTGCAGTTTGGCGGCAAGCTCCGTGGAAGACGCGAACACGGGATCGAGGAAGCCTTTGAAATAATCCTTGCCACCCCAATAAGTTGGCAGAGCGAACCAGCCGCCAATGACGGAGAGAATCCCGAGAATCACGAGGGGCACGAGCATTACTCGCGGTGATTCGTGCACATGGACGTGATGCTCGTCGTAACGCTGCTTGCCGTAAAACGTGAGAAAAATCAGGCGGAACATGTAACAAGCGGTCAGCAGCGCGGCGGAGATGCCAACGAGGTAAAGAACGAAGTTCGCGTTCGGGCCAGCGTACGCGTTGAAGAGAATCTCGTCCTTGCTAAAAAAGCCGGCGAAAAGCGGCGCGCCGGAGATAGCGAGCGTGGCGACGAGCATGGTCGCGAAAGTCCAGGGGATTTTTTTGCGAAGGCCGCCCATGTGCTGCATGTCCTGCTGGCCGCCCATGGCATGAATTACGCTGCCTGCCGCCAGGAAAAGCAAACCCTTGAAGAAGGCGTGGGTCATCAGGTGGAAAATTCCGGCGGCGTAGGCGCCGACTCCGCAGGCCAGGAACATGTAGCCGAGCTGCGAGATGGTCGAGTACGCGAGGACTTTTTTGATGTCGTTTTGCGCCAGGCCTATGGTGGCGGCGTAAAGCGCGGTGACCCCGCCAATGATGGCGACGGCGAGCATGGCGGCCGGCGCATGGCTGAAGAAGACGTTCATGCGCGCAACCATGTAAACGCCGGCGGTGACCATCGTCGCGGCGTGAATCAAGGCGCTGACGGGCGTGGGGCCTTCCATCGCGTCCGGCAGCCAGACGTAGAGCGGAAGCTGGGCGGACTTTCCGACGGCTCCCGCGAGAAGAAGCAGGCAAATCGAAGTCAGCACGCCCCATTGGTGCATGCCTTCGACGGGCATGTTGGCGGCGGCCGCGAACATCGTCTTGTAATCAATCGAACCGAACGCCCAGAAGGCCATCAAAATTCCGATGGTAAAGCCGAAGTCGCCGATGCGCGTGGTGATGAACGCTTTCTTGCCCGCGTCGGCGGCCGATTTCTTCTGGAAGAAGAAGCTGATGAGCAAGTAGCTACAAAGGCCCACGCCTTCCCAGCCCACGAACAGGAGAACGAGGTTCGCGGCCATCACCAGCGTGAGCATGAAGAACATGAAGAGATTCATTTCGGCGAAGAATCGGTAATAGCCCTCCTCATGCGCCATGTAGCCCACGGAATAAATGTGGATGAGCATGCCGACGAGAGTGACGACGCCGATCATGACGATGGTCAGTTGGTCGACCTGGAGCGCGAAATCAACCCGGAAATTCCCAGCGGTCATCCAAGTGAAGTAATTGCCGATCCACGGAACTTGCGAGGCGCTAAGTGTGAAAAATTCGCGCGCCAGTTCGCAATAGGAAAGGAAGGCAAGGACAACGAAGCCGACGCTGGATACGTTGACGAGTTTCTTCGGCCAGTGACGCCCCGCGAGGAGCGTCAGCATCGAGCCTGCGAGCGGCAGGGCCAGGATGATCCACAGATGATTGAGTATGAACATTCGCTTTGTTTAAGTTTTCGCCTGGAGCGTTCGTTTAAAACTTGAGCAAATTCACGTCTTCGACATTGAGCGATTTCCGGTTGCGCGCAATCACCATGACGATGGCCAGGCCGACGGCCGCTTCGGCGGCGGCGACTACAATCACAAAGAAAACAAAAATCAAGCCGTCCAGTTGATTGAATTCGCGGCTGAAGGCCACAAACGCGAGATTCACAGCGTTGAGCATCAGCTCGATGGCCATGAAAATCGTGATGATATTGCGCTTGAAGACAAATCCGATCACGCCCAGCCCGAAGAGCACAGCGCTCAAAATCAAGTAATACGATATGGGAACCATGGTTAAGACTCCCTCTTGGCGAGCACGAGCGCGCCCAAAATGGCGATGAGAATCAGGATCGAGGTCAGTTCAAAGGGCAGCACGAACTCAGTGAATAACTTTATGGACAGGTCTTGCGTGGAGGCGGGCACGGGCGCGGCGGCGCCACCCGCGACGGAGGCCCTGCCGCCATATTCGCGGAAAAGCGAATAGGTCATCTCAACGAGGAAAAATATTCCCAGAGGCAGGCCGACCCATTTTGCGAGACGGCTAACATTGGTGCGCACTTCCACTCCGGCGTTGAGCAGCATGATGACGAAGACGAAGAGCACCATGATCGCGCCGGCGTAAACGAGAATCTGAATGGCGGCAATGAAAGCAGCGCCGAGGAGCAGATAGAGAATCGCGAGCGAGATCATCACCAGGACAAGCGCGAGCGCGCTGTGCACCGGCTCACGCGCCAGAATCAGCGCAATGGCGCCAACAATGGCCATGACTCCGCAGGCGATGAAAACGAGCATGGCAATATTCATCAGCGCAACCTCAGAACGACGACGAGGCTGGTGACCACCAGATTCAGCAACGATAGCGGCAGCAGGAATTTCCAGCCGAAGGACATGAGCTGGTCATAACGGAAGCGGGGCAGCGTGCCGCGCGCCCAAACGTAAAAGAACAATAGGAAGAAAACTTTAGCTGTGAACCAGAAGGGGCCCTGAATAATCGGCATCACGCCGTGCAAGGTGCAGAGGTAGCCGACGCCGAGGCAAATAATTCCGAGGACAGGGAAAACGACCTTCGCGTTCATTTGCACGCTGCGGATGCCGCCGACGATGAGCGCCAGACCGCCAATGATCAAGCCCGCCGCGGGAAGATAAAGCTGCCAGCGCCAACCGCCTGTCTCCGGGAAAGGAGAGAGCCAGCCGCCGAGGAACAGCAGCGTCGCCAGACAGGAAACGGTAATCATGTTGGCGTATTCGGCCATGAAGAACATGGCGAATTTGAAGCTCGAATATTCCGTGTGGAAGCCGGCGACGAGTTCCGTCTCGGCTTCGGGCAAATCGAACGGGACACGGTTGGTCTCCGCGATGGCCGCAGTGAGATAGCAAATAAATCCGAGGATCTGCGGGAAAATGTGCCACTTCGGAATCGAGTGATACCAGTGGCCCGATTGCCCGCCAACAATGTCGTAGAAATCGAAAGAGCCGGCAATGAGCAGGACGCCGACGACGGAGAGAGTGAGCGAGACTTCGTAACTGATCATTTGCGCGGAGCTGCGCAGGCCCCCCATCAAGGGATATTTGCTGTTCGACGACCACCCGGCGAGCACGACGGCGTAAATGCCGATGGAACTGATGGCAAAAAGCAAGATCAGCGCGACGTTGCTGTGCGAAATGACGAGTTGCGTCGGCTGGCCGAGAATCGAGATCGTGGCCGGGCCGATGGGAATCAGCGCAAGGGTGGTGAGGGCGAGCGCCAGCGCGAGAAAGGGCGCGAGGACGTAGGAAATCTTGTCCGCGGCGGGGGGGACGATATCTTCCTTGAAAAGGAACTTGATGCCGTCCGCGAGCGGCTGCAAAAGGCCGTGCGGACCGACCCAGTAGGGGCCCCAGCGCGACTGAATGCGAGCGACGACCTTGCGCTCGAACCATGTGAGGTAAGCGAGCGCCGTCATCACCACAAAAAGCGCGATGGCGATTTTAATTAACGAGACCACCAGGACTGGGTGGTGGGTAACGAACTCCACGGTCTTTCCTTGGACTCTTTGGTTGAATTGAGCTTTGAACAGTAACGCCCCAGGGTTCCGCTTGTAAATAAATCGTCCTGCGAAGAGAAGACCAAATCCGCCGGCACATCGTAAGAGCCGTCCGCCGCGGCCGGTGCGGAGGTGGCTTGCTCCGTGCCTCCCGTCAACAAGGCAGCGACCGAAACATCGTAGCCGCGCACATTCTGACGAATTTCTTCGAGGACAGCTTCGGGCGTGCGGTGTTTCATCGCCGTGCCCAGACCCAGTTGCGCAAGCTGGTGAATCAAAATGCGCAGCAAATCGAAATCGCTGCGGGGCCCCTGCGCGTCCACCGCGCGACGAACCATCTGGACTTCGCCAGCCGTGTTCGTGAGCGTGCCATCTTTTTCGTAAGTGGAGGCGGCGGGCAAAATCACGTCAGCGCGCTGCGCCGTTTCGGTCATGAACATATCCTGCACGACGAGAAGATCGAGTCCGGCGATTTTGTCGGGAGCTTTTACCTGAAAAGTCTTCACGGGATTCGCGCCGACGACGTAGAGAGCCTTGAGCTTTCCTTCGAGCGCCGCCTGCATCATTTGGCGCGCGTTCATTCCCGGCTTGGAGGGGATTTCCTTGCCCCAGACCTTGCCCCAGCGGTTGCGTTCGTTGGCATCAGAGAGAGGCGCATAACCGGGGAGGCGATCGGGGAAAACGCCCATATCAGCGGCGCCGCGGGAATTCGAGTAATCACCGAGGGCCATGTAACGCGTGTGGCCGGAAAGTCCGGCGCCGAATTTCACCAGATTGCGGACGGCGGCGCCGCGCACATTTGCGCCAAACAAGATGACGACGTCCTTTTCCTTGGCGAGCGCTTCCTTGAACTTGTTGAGTTCGCCGGTGATTTTGCCGTCGAGATCGCCGCTGCCTGCGGCGAGCCCACTTATCGCGCGCGCTTCGGCTCCTTTCGGGACATCGATATATTGCGCGGCCTGGCGGCTGAGCTTCAGCGGGCCCGCGTGAATAATGTACAAGCGCGCGGAGTGGTGTCGGACGGCGGAGCGGATCTGCCAGGCGACGAGCGGATTTTGCTGCGTGGCGTCGTTGGCGATGAGGACGATGGCGCTCGCGCTGTCGATTTGCGACATGGTCGCCATGGAGTCTTTCGCGTTCGCACCCAGAGCGGTTGCGAGGCCCGCGTAGTCGGCAGTGCGGTGATGGTCGATATTATTTGTGCCAAGCGACGCGCGCGCAAAACGGTTCAGAAGATAATTTTCCTCGTTCGTAGTGTGATTCGAGCCAATCACGCCCATGGCCGCGGGACCGTGTGTATCGTGCACTTGTTTCAGGCGGCGAGCGATTTCCTCGATGGCGTCTTCCCAGCTTGCTGGCTCGAGCTTGCCGTTCTTGCGCACAAGCGGCTGGCGAATGCGCTCCGCGTTGGTGGTGAAATCGTAACCAAAACGGCCCTTGGCGCACAAAAATTCGTCGTTGATTCCGGAATGGTCGCGATTATTGGCGCGCAGGATTTCGTTGTTGCGAATCGAGAGCGTAGTCTTGCAGCCGTTTGAGCAATGCGCGCACGGTGTGCCGAAATATTTCATCTCCCACGGACGCGTTTGATAACGGTATGTGCCGCTCGTGAGCGCGCCGACAGGGCAGATGTCGATGCAGGCCCCGCATTCTTCGCACGCAAGCTGGCCGGAATCGTTGGGAATGATTACGGAAGTGACGCCGCGCGCGCCGACACCGAGGGCTTTGACGTCCATGCCCTCATCGCAAACGCGGACGCAGCGGAAGCACAGGATGCAACGCGGCGCGTCGTAAAAAACGATGGGCGACCACTTTTCCTCAGGGTAGTGGAGTTTTTCCTCGATGAAGCGGCTGTGGTCGATGCCGTAGGTGAACGTCATGTCCTGCAATTCGCACTCGCCGCCTTTGTCGCAAACGGGGCAGTCAAGAGGATGATTGGTGAGGACGAATTCGAGCATGTCCTTGCGGGCTTTGTGGACTGCGGGCGTATCGGCGTGAACGACCATGCCGTCTTCTGCCACGAGAGTGCACGCGGTCGCCATCTTGCGCGCCTTTTCGACTTCGACCAGGCACATGCGGCACGCGGCCTGCAACGCGAGTCCCGGGTAATAGCAGAAAGAAGGGATCTCGATGCCGGCTCGTTTTGCCGCTTCAATGACGAGTGTGCCCGCGGGCACTTCCAGCTTCTGGCCGTTGAGCGTGAAGTTAATCAGCTTGGTTTCCGTTTCCGCCATGATTCCTTTGCGATGTTTCTCTGAGAGCTTGTTACCAAGCTCTCCTTCTGTGCCAACCCGAAAAGCAGATTCCCCGCCTGCGGCGGGCAAGCTCGTCGAGTGACCACGAAAGCTACTGTCACAGCAAAGCCGAAAAAAACTAGCGCACCATCGCCAGCACGTCGGCCGGCTTGTGCAAACACTTTCCGCGCAGATGATCCTCGAATTCGTTGCGCCATTTGCGCACGATGCTCATCGTAGGCAACGCTGCCGCGTCGCCGAGGGCGCAAAGCGTCATGCCAAGAATATTCTGCGAAACCTCGTCGATAAGCGGAATATCTTCCTGCCGCCCGCCGCCTTCGTGGAAGCGATCGAGCAATTTGCGCAGCCAGGCTGTGCCTTCGCGGCAGGGAATGCACCAGCCGCAGGATTCGTGCGCGTAGAAATGTGCGATGCGGCGCGCGACGTCGACCATGCAGGTATCTTCGTCCATCACGACGAGGCCGCCCGAGCCGAGCATCGAGCCGATTTTTGCGACGGAATCATAGTCCATTGCGACGTCGCATTCGTCGGCGCTGAGCAGCGGACAGGAAGTGCCGCCGGGCAGCACGGCTTTCAATTTCTTGCCGTTCGCGACGCCGCCGGCGATTTCGTTGATGATGCGGTTTAGATTGAAGCCGAGGGGCAGCTCGTAAATCCCGGGACGATTGACGTGGCCCGAAATCGAATAGAGCCGCGTGCCGCCATTCTTGGGCACGCCAAGGCTCGCATACCAGTCGCCGCCCTTGCGGATGATGAGCGGCACGGTGCTCAGTGTTTCAACGTTATTGACGACGGTGGGGCATTGATACAGTCCCGCGACGGCGGGGAAGGGAGGCTTGATGCGCGGATAGCCGCGCTTGCCTTCGAGCGAATCGAGAAGCGCTGTTTCTTCGCCGCATTCGTACGCGCCCGCGCCGGTGTGCGTGCAAAGCTCAAAATCGAATCCTGTGCCGAGAATATTCTTGCCGAGATAGCCGGCTTTGTAGGCTTCCTCAATCGCAACATCGAGAATGTCCAAAATGTAGCGATACTCGCCGCGGACGTAGATGTATCCCTGATGCGAGCCGATCGCTTTTCCGGCGATGACCGCGCCTTCGATCAGCGCATGCGGGTCCATTTCCATCAGCGGACGATCTTTGCTTGTGCCGGGCTCGCTTTCGTCGGCATTCGCAACGACATATTTCGGTTTCGGAGAATTCTTGGGAACGAACGACCACTTCATTCCGGTGGGGAAGCCCGCGCCGCCGCGTCCCCGCAGACTCGATTTTTTCACTTCGTCGATGATCTGGTCCGCGGTCATTTCCTTGAGGGCTTTTTCGAGCGCCTGATAGCCTTCCAGGTCACGATAAACTTTGAGAGTGCGCGAATCGCGAACGCCGAAGCGCTGACTGATGACGCGGACTTCTCCGGGCGCAGGCTCATGCAGCGAGCCGGAAATCACCGGCACAGGAGCGGGCCGCTTGCCCGCAGCGAACTGATCGAGGATTGTGTCCACTTTTTCGGGCGTGAGATTCTCGTAGAAATCGTAGTTCACCTGCATCGCGGGCGCGCCGGAACACGCACCCATGCACTCGACTTCTTCCAGCGAAAAAATACCGTTCGGCGTGGTCTGGCGGTTGCCAATGCCGAGGCGCTTTTCGACGTGCGCCAGGATTTCGAAGCCGCCGCGGAGTTGGCACGAAGTGTTGGTGCACACCTGAACGTGATTTTTCCCCATGGGCTTGCGATGGAGCATCGAGTAATACGAAAGCGTCTCGGTGACCTCGGTCATGTTCAGTTCGAGGCGGCGCGCGATTTCGTCGAGCACTTCGTCGCTCAAGTGGCCAAATTCATCCTGTGCGTACACCATCATGGGAATCAGCGCAGAGCGCTTGACGGGATAGCGCCCGACCAACTGATTGAATTTGGCGTCAAGCTGCGCGGGAATTTGCATCAGCGGTCCACTTCTCCCAGAACGATGTCGATTGTGCCGATGCTGGCGACCACGTCGGCGATCAATTTGCCGACCACGAGATACGGCAGCGCCTGCAGGTTGACAAAAGAGGGCGCGCGCATCTTTACGCGATAGGGGCGGTTCGAGCCGTCGCTGACCACGAAGAAGCCCACCTCGCCGCGCGGCGATTCGATGGCCTGATAGACTTCGCCCGGCGGCGGCGTGATGCCCTCGGTCCAAATCTTGAAGTGATAAATCAGTCCTTCGATGGAGGTTTTCATCTCCTCGCGCGACGGCGGCACCAGGCCGCGAACCTCTGCGCGGAAGGGCCCTTGCGGCGGGATTTTTTTAATCGCCTGCTTGCAGATTTTCGCGCTTTCCCTGATTTCCGCGACGCGCACCTGATAGCGGGCGTAGACGTCGCCAGCGGTTTGCGTCTGGACCTTGAAATCAAATTCGTCGTAGCTGGAGTAGGGGAAATACTTGCGCACGTCGTAATCACTGCCGCTGCCGCGAAGCGAAGGACCGGAAACGGCCATGGCGATTGCATCTTCGAGCTTCAGCACGCCAACTCCCTGCGTGCGCAGCTTCCAAATCGGGTTTTCGGTGAGCAGGTCCTCGTACTCGGCGACGTGGCCGGCGAGAGAATCGAGGAACTTCGAAATCCATTCGAGGTAGCCGGGCGGCGGTTCGAGCGCCAGTCCGCCAATGCGGAAATAGCTGGTCATCATGCGCTGGCCGGAAATGGCTTCGAGAATTTTTAGAATTTCCTCACGCTCACGGAAGCAGTAAAGGAAAACGCTCATTGCGCCCAGGTCGATCGCGTGCGTGCCGAGCCAGACGAGATGGGAAGAGATGCGCGTCAATTCCGTCAGCAGCACACGAATGTATTGCGCGCGCTTGGGGACCTGAATGTCGGCTAGTTTTTCGACCGCGAGGCAGTAGCCGAGATTGTTGGACAAATTCGCCAGATAATCGATGCGGTCAGTCAGCGGGATGCACTGCGAATACGTAAGGTTCTCGCAATTTTTCTCGATGCCTGTGTGCAAATAACCGATGACGGGCTCAGCTTTGAGGACAACTTCGCCATCAAGCTCGAGGATCACGCGCAACACACCGTGGGTCGACGGGTGCTGCGGCCCCATGTTGAGGACCATTGTTTTATTTTCAGGTTTGACCGCTGGAATCGGCGTGCCGACTGTGGTGGACATTAGCGATAGCCCTCCACCGGATAGTCTTTACGGTGCGGGTGGCCTTCCCAGTCGTCGGGCATAAGGATGCGCGTCAGATTTGGGTGACCTTCGAAACGCACGCCCATCAAGTCCCAAATTTCGCGCTCGTGCCAATTCGCCGTCGGCCAGACGGGAACCACGGTGGGAATCACAGGGTCTTTCGCGGTGACTTTGACCTTGATTCGCAGGCGCTGGCGGCGGCTTAGGCTGGTGAGGTGATAATTCACTTCGAAGCGCGGGTCGACGGGGAAGCGGTCGACGGCGCTAATGTCCGAGAGAAAAGCGAAGTCCAGGTCGCGATCGGCCTTGAGGAATTCGCACACGCTGATCAGCCGGTTGCGCGGCAGTACGAGAGTCGTCTCGCTGCGGAAGGAAATTATCTCGGTGATCGCATTCGGATCACGCTCCTTCAGTTTGCGGACTGCCAGCGACTCGTTTTGTTGCCCTGATTCCACTCTATGAGTCCGATTCCGGCGGCTAACTTACTTCCATTCCAGCGCGCCCTTTTTCCACAAATAAATGTAGCCGACCAGCAGGATAGCAATGTACAGCAGCATCTCGATAAATCCGAACATATTCAGCTTCTTAAAAACGATGGCCCAGGGATAGAGGAAAATGGCCTCGATATCGAAAAGTATGAAAATCATCGCCACCATGTAGAAGTGAACGGAGTAAGG
>DASZCH010000139.1:0-10849 GCA_035943235.1 Candidatus Acidiferrales bacterium | reverse complement strand
CCATAAGTGAGAACTCGCTTCGGCAGCCCGGCGGTTTTACCTCGAAAGAACGAGGCTGTGAACTACTTGAAATTACAACGGATAAAATGGTCGGGACGCCGGGATTTGAACCCGGGGCCTCACGCACCCCAAGCGTGCGCGCTACCAGGCTGCGCCACGTCCCGACCGTTGCAGAACTTCTCGCCGAAACCTGGGAACGAAAGCACGAATGCGTCCGGCAAGAAGCGAAAATAGCGTATCACCGCGGTTCAAGGAGGGTCAAGGCGGCGAGAAGCTCTTCACGAAGATCGAGCAGGTATTTACGCTGCGCGCGGGAAAGTTCGTGGTCGCGTTCGCGGGGAGGAGGCGTGGGAGTCACGGGCTCAACGCCCGGCTCGGCAATTCCACTCTGCTCGGCCAAGTGGCGACGAGCTCCCGCGATTGTGAAACCTTCGTCGTAGAGCAGACGCTTGATTTCGAAGACGGTTTCGATATCTTCACGGCGGTACATGCGATGGCCGCTCGAACTTTTCACGGGTTGCAGCGTGGGGAATTCGGTTTCCCAGTAGCGGAGGACGAAGGCTTTTGTCGCGGTCAAGCGGCTGACTTCGCCGATGCGAAAAAGGCTTTTGTCCGGAATGGCCGTCGTTGGCGCTACGGATGACATGGATGTTCGGTCCTCTGCTCGCTTCTAAGGTTATGGTAGGCCGATTTCGCGCTGTGTCAACCCCATGCCGCGTGTGTTTGAACTTTCCGAAAGGCTCATGAATGCAGCTCGAGATCTACAGTGGGAAGGAAACGCGGCGGCTTGCGAACGTGAGTGGCTTGCTCGAAGGCGTAGGCAATTTTAATTAATGTTGGCTCGCTCCATGCGCGCCCGGAAAACGAGATGCCGACGGGCAGGCCGAAAACGAATCCAGCGGGCACGCTTATGTTCGGATAGCCCGCGATCGCGGCGGGAGACGAGCTTCCTCCGGTGTCATGGTCGCCGTCGACAAGATCGGTGAGCCAAGCAGGTCCAGCGCCGGGGGCGACAAGCGCATCGAGACGATTCTTATCCATCACCGCGTCGATTCCTTCCTGGCGCGTCACGCGGTGATTCTTTTCGAGCGCGTCCAAATATGCCTTTTCCGTCAGCGGGCCTTTTTTCTCCGCTTGCAACATGATGTCCTGGCCGAAGTAGGGCATTTCCTTGTCGCGATGCGCCTCGTTGAAAGCGATGATTTCCTCGAGCGAATGCACGGGCGCGTTCGGGCCGTATTCCGCGAGATATTCGTTCAAGTCGTGCTTGAATTCGTAGAGCAGAACCTGAAATTCCGAGCCGTCTAATTTATCCATGCCCTTCAGTTCGACGGGATCAATCAGGACTGCGCCTTCGCGTTTCATAACGTCGAGCGCCGCGTTGATGATCGGATCAGTCTTCTCTGAGCCGAAGAATTTTCTGAGGACGCCGATGCGCGCACCGCGCAATCCATCGTGGTCGAGGAACTTCGTGTAATCTGCCGATGCTTTTCCGCGCGAGGCTGCCGTAGCGGCATCCGCCGGATCGACCCCCGCCATCGCTCCGAGCAAAATCGCGGCGTCGGTGACGCTGCGGCACATGGGGCCGGCAGTGTCCTGCGTATGCGAAATGGGGACGATGCCCGCGCGGCTGACAAGTCCGACGGTAGGCTTGATTCCGACCAATCCATTCAGCGAGGATGGGCACACAATCGAACCATTGGTTTCGGTTCCCACCCCGACAGCGCAAAGATTGGCGGAAGTTGCCGCGCCCGATCCGGAACTCGACCCGCAGGGATTGCGGTCGGTCGCGTAGGGATTGTGGGTTTGTCCTCCGCGTCCGCTCCATCCGCTGGACGAGTGGTTCGAACGGAAATTGGCCCACTCGCTCAAGTTGGTTTTGCCCAAAATTACGGCGCCTGATTCGCGCAGGCGACGCGCGACGCCGGAATCTTTCGCCGGAGTAAATCCGGAAAGGGCGAGCGAGCCGGCCGTGGTCATCATGCGGTCCGCGGTTCCGATATTGTCCTTGATGAGCACAGGAATGCCGTGCATGGGGCCGCGCGGGCCTTTGGCTTTGCGCTCCGCGTCGAGTGCATCAGCAATTGAGAGCGCATCCGGATTCAATTCGATGATGGCGTTTATCGCCGGGCCGCGCTTGTCGATTTGCGCTATACGATCGAGATATTTTTGCGCGAGCGCGCGCGCCGTGAACTTTCCCGACTTCATCCCGTCTTGAAGGTCGGCAACCGTGACTTCATCGAGTTCGAAAGGTTCGACCTCGGGCGCCGGTGACCGTGGGAATCGTGGTGTCGCAAACGCCGGTGCGGCAAGGGAGGCAGCTCCGATTGCAGCGGCGGATCCGAGAAATGTTCTGCGGCTCAGGGCGGAAGTGAGGTCTTGTTTATCTGCTTTGCGCAAAGTGTGTCGCTCCAATCTCGAATGAAAGTTCGCTATCTGGCCTCTTCGCCGAATGCCACGCCACTCCGATTGCATCCAAGCCCGCGATTGTAAGCGAATGCCAAGCGGATTTCACGGGCGATTTATTCGCAAGGTCAGTTGTCGCGCTCGGGCGCGCGCCGCGTCCGCTGTTTTACACGCTGCTGGAACCGGATGGGCGTTCCGGTGAAGTCGAATTTCTTGCGCAACTCATTTTCGAGGAATCGCTCGTAACTGAAATGCAAGCGGCGAATTTGATTTGTGAAGAGCACAAAGGTCGGCGGAGCCACGGAAGCTTGCGTAACATAATAAATTTTAATTTTGCGGCCAGATGGCGAAGTGCCGCGGTCCAAATCGACAGCCGCGAGCCAGCGATTCATCTCGCCCGTGGAGATGCGGCGCTCGCGCGAGGCCACAACTTTGTCGATCAAGGCGAAAAGGCCGCCGGTGCGCTCTCCGGTAAGCGCGGAAAGAAAAATGATGGGTGCGTAATCGAGGAACTTCAGTTTCTGACGGATCAGTTTTTCGTAATCGCCCATCAGCTTCATGGGATTGAAGCTGGCCTTTTCGGGCTTTGCTTTCTTCTCGGCGGCGGCGCGATTTTGCGCAGCTTCCAGAGCGAGGTCCCATTTATTGATGACCACGATCAGCGCACTGCCGGATTGTTGCGAATAGCTGGCAATCGTCGCGTCGTGCGAAGTGACGCCGAGCGCGCCGTCGACGACCAGCAGCGCGACATCGGCGCGCTCCAGGTGACGCCGCGCCATCACCACGCTCAGCTTTTCGGCGACAAGCCGCGTTTTGCCTTTGCGGCGAATGCCGGCCGTGTCCAGGAACCGATACATTTTGCCATTCTGTTCGACAAGCGTATCGACCGCATCGCGCGTGGTGCCCGGTTCGGCGGAAACAATCGAGCGATCTTCGCCCACCATGCGATTGAGCAGCGTCGACTTTCCAACGTTGGGCCTGCCGACGATGGCGATATTGATTTCCGGCGGCGCCTCCGGCGCGGAACCAACCGCGAAATCCGCAGTGAGAGAGTCGAGCAGATCGTCGATGCCAAGTCCGTGCTCGCAGGAGACGGGAAACACTTGCGCACCCAACTCGTAGAACGACGAAGCGAGCGCGATATGTTTTGGCGTGTCGACTTTGTTCGCGACAACCACTGGTGGCTTGCCGGCGCGCCGAAGGAGTTGCGCCAATTCGAAATCGAGGGGGACGGGACCGGTGCGGGCGTCCGTCACCAGAATCACGTGGGTCGCATTCTTGATCGCCGTGTGCGCCTGGCGAAGGATTTCTCCCGGAATGCCCGCTTTATCTTCAGGGACGATGCCGCCCGTGTCGACCACCTCGAAGGGACGGCCTTCCCATTCCGCGGTGCCGTAAATGCGGTCGCGCGTGATGCCGGGTTCGTCGGTGACGATCGAACGCCGCGTGCCCGTCAGGCGGTTGAAGAGCGTTGACTTGCCGACGTTGGGTCGCCCGACAATCACGATGGATGGCAATTTGCCTGCGATCGGGTTGGCCGCGCTGCTTATTTTGCTGTTCGGCTCGCTATTCGATTTTCTATTCATGGGACGCGCGCGGCGCGGCCTCTAACCCTATCACGTCGGCGGCCATTATGTCGGTCGCCGTGCCATTCCTCAAATGCGCGCCGCGCTATGCTATTTTAGTTGGGGCGTCGACTCGCGCCACATCGTCCTAGTATTTTTTAAAGTGAAGATCCCGCGTGTTGGCTGACTTCCCGCTGGCCGAGCTCTGGGCGCAAAAGAGGCGGAATTAAGGTAACACCGAAAATGGCAAAGCGAGCAACGAGCGAAGCTAAAGCCACCATCACCATGGCCGATATTTTCGGTCCGGATGGAATGCTGGAGAAATGCCATCCGGGATACGAATTCCGGCGCGCGCAACTTGAGATGGCGGAGATGGTGGATCAGGCGTTTCAGAAACACCAGCACGCACTAATCGAAGCGGGGACAGGCACCGGGAAAACGCTCGCGTATTTGATTCCGGCGATCCGCAGCGGGAGGCGCGTGGTGATTTCGACCGCGACGAAGTCTCTCCAGGAACAGCTCTTCCAGAAAGACATTCCGTTTCTGCGCAAATATTTCGCGCCGGAGTTGAAGGTAGCGGTCATGAAAGGCCGCAACAATTTTGTTTGCCGCCAGAAGGTTCACTTGATGGCCAATCAGCCGGTGCTGCGCGGCATAGACGAGATTGAATGGTTCGCGCAAATCAGCGATTGGGAGAAGCTGACGGAAACGGGCGACCGCGCTGAATTGAATTTCCTGCCGGACGACGCGGAGCTGTGGAATCGCATCGACGCGCGCAAAGAAGCCTGCACCGGGCAGAAATGCCCTGAATTTCAGCAATGCTTCCTCACCGCCATGAGGCAGCGGGCGCAAGAAGCCGATGTGATCATCGTGAACCATCATTTATTTTTTGCGGACCTGGCTCTACGCCAGGATGATTTCGGCTCGATTCTGCCGGAATACGCGGCTGTGATTTTCGACGAAGCGCATGAAATCGAAGATGTGGCGAGCGATTATTTCGGGCGCGACATTTCCAGCTACAAATTTGACGAACTGGCGCGCGATGCCGAGCAGACACTGCGCATGGTGAATGCAGCGACGGCGGCAACACGCCGGCCATTGGCGCAGATTCGCGAGCGAGCGCATGCATTTTTCGAAGCGTTTCCCGAACGGGAAGGCCGATTTCCCTTTGAGCAGGCGGAGCGAGCGGCGTTTCTCGAACGCCATCGCGAATTGTATGACGGTCTCGCGGCGGCGCTGAAGCGGCTGGAAACGGAATTGTCTGCACTCAGTTCGAAACCCGAAGAAGTGCTGAACATCGCGCGGCGAGCGAGCGAACTGCGCCGGGAGTTGGCGTTTCTTCTCGAGAGCCAGGAAAAAGGATACGTGTACTGGTTCGAGCGGCGCGGGAAGGGCGTGTATCTGGTCGCGACGCCGATCAATGTCAGCGATATTCTTCGCGAAAAATTGTTCGAGCAGTTCGACACGATTGTGCTGACCTCGGCGACTCTGGCGGTGGGCGGCCGGTTCGACTACGTGAAGCACCGCCTGGGGATTTCAGGCTCGCATGAAGAAGTGTTGCCGCAAGAATTCGATTATCGCAGTCAAGCCCTGCTTTATATTCCAAAGGCGCTGCCCGATGTGCGTCATCCGAATTTTTCGGCGCAGGCGGCGGACGAAATCGCACAGGTCCTAAAATTGACGCGCGGACGCGCCTTTTGCCTGTTCACCAGCTACGCGCAGATGCGGGAAATTCATGAGCGTCTGTCGGGAATGATTCCGTTTCCGCTTCTGTTGCAAGGAACGGCGCCGCGGTCAGCCTTGCTCGACCGATTTCGCGCGACGCCCGGGGCGGTATTGCTTGCGACGGCGAGTTTTTGGCAGGGCGTGGACGTACCGGGCTCGCAGCTTTCGTGCGTGATCATCGACCGGCTCCCATTCGCGGTGCCGTCGGACCCAATTGTGGCAGCGCGAGTGCGCGCGCTCCAGGAAGATGGTCAGAATCCGTTCGCGGAATACCAGGTGCCCAAGGCGGTGTTGTCGCTCAAGCAGGGATTCGGAAGGCTGATTCGCTCGCGAAGCGATCGTGGCATTCTGGCCATCCTCGATAACCGCATACAGCGCATGCAGTATGGTAGAATTTTTCTGGAATCGCTGCCCGAGTACACCGTAACGCACGAACTTGCTGATGTAGCGCATTTTGCGGAACAATTGTGAACGGGGATCCCCGGCGAAACGAACTGTAGCGCGGACAAAGGAATCACGGGAGAAGGATGTACGAAGTCAGCGTGGACGAGAGTTTTGCCGCGGGGCATTACCTGCGCGGATATAAGGGGAAGTGCGAGAATCAACACGGGCATAATTATCGTGTGCGCATCACGCTGGCGGGAAAAGAGGTCGATGCGACCGGCCTCCTTTACGATTTTGTGCACCTGAAGCAGGTGATTCAGACCGTGATTCGGACTCTGGACCACAAAAATCTTAACGACTTTGCGCCGTTTGATACGGTTAATCCCTCCGCTGAGAACATCGCGCGGCACATCTATGACGAGACGTCGCGTCAGATGAACGCTTCATCGAATGGCGCGGCCGTGGCCAGCGTCACCGTTTGGGAGACCGACACGACGGCTGCGACTTTCCGGCCGTAACGCGAGGCGCCATCTTGAACCGAGCCTTCATAATGATTGCGATCCCCGCGTTTGTGGTTTCATTCGTGTGGCTCTACGTCGGCTACGGACTGGCAGTGGCCGCGCCGGTGATCGCCGTGGAATTAGCCGGTGCGATTGGCGGAATCATTTATCTCCGGCGGCGCAAGGCGCATGCAGCGGGGCGTTAACCACTTCGAGCAGGCAGAATGCTAATGTTCATCACGGAAATTTTCAAATCGATTCAGGGCGAAAGCAGTTACGCCGGGCTGCCGTGCATTTTTGTGCGCCTGACGGGCTGCAATTTGCGCTGCAAGTGGTGCGACACGGCATATGCGTTTCACGGCGGGACGAAATACAGTCTTGAAGAGATTCTCGGGCGCGTCACCGGGCTTTCACGCAAGACAGAAAACGGCGCCGGAGTGGACGTTCGTCTTGTCGAAATTACCGGCGGCGAGCCGCTGTTGCAGCCCGAGACGCCGGAACTGGCTCGACGACTTTTGGATGCGGGTTACATGGTGCTGATCGAAACAAGCGGAGAACGGGACATAAGCATGCTGCCGCATGAAGTGGTGAAAATTGTAGACGTGAAATGCCCGGATTCGGGAGAAAGTGGGAAGTTTAATTTCCAGAATCTGGAAGCGCTCGACCAAAAAGATGAAATTAAATTCGTGATTGCCAGCCGGCGGGATTACGATTTCGCCCGCGAGTTCATGGCGGAACATAAGCTGGACCGGAGAGTTCGCGAGATTCTCTTATCGCCCGTTTTCGCCGATCCAGCCGGAGCGTGGCCGGCAATGGATGCCCGGGAGTTGGCTGAATGGATCCTGGCGGACAATTTACCGGTACGCCTGGGATTGCAATTGCATAAGTTCGTTTGGGATCCGGCGATGCACGGAGTCTAGGGTGTGGTTGTGCTTGACTGGCCAAGAAATTGCCGCATGGGTTGCGAGAGTTTCAATTAGGCGAGCATCATGACGTCCGACCGACCGAAGGCGATCGTGCTGTTGAGCGGAGGAATGGATTCCTGCGTCACCGCCGCCATTGCGAACGAAACGCATTCTCTGGCCGCGCTTCACGCGAGCTATGGGCAACGAACGGAGCAGCGCGAAAGGCGCGCCTTCGAAAACATCGCTGATTTTTACAGCGTGCGGCAAAGGCTTGTGGCAAGGCTTGACTCGTTGGCGAAGATTGGCGGTTCCGCGCTGACCGACCCGCGGATTGCCGTGCCCGAGAATTCGTCCGATGATCGAGCGACGATTCCCGTCACGTACGTACCATTTCGCAATGCCCATTTTCTTTCTGCGGCAGTCAGCTGGGCCGAAGTGATCGGCGCAACGGCGATTTACATTGGCGCCGTCCATGAAGATAGTTCCGGATATCCGGATTGCCGGCCGGAGTATTACCAGGCTTTCGCGGAGGTGATACGCACCGGAACCCGTCCTGAGACACACATCGAAATCGTGACGCCGGTGATTCACATGCGCAAAAGCGAGATTGTGCGGAAGGGCGTGGAATTGGGCGCGCCACTCGAATACACATGGTCCTGCTACCAATCTGACGACGAAGCCTGCGGGGTTTGCGACAGTTGCCGCCTGCGCCTGCGCGCTTTTTCTGAGGCCGGATGCACGGACCCTATCGCTTATCGGACACCAATTGCGCGATAATGGTGGCGCGCATCTAAATAGATTAGGGAGGAATGCTCTTATGAAGCGTGCAATCGCGAGACTCGGC
Organism: Candidatus Acidiferrales bacterium; assembly: GCA_035943235.1. Classification (GTDB taxonomy): domain Bacteria; phylum Acidobacteriota; class Terriglobia; order Acidiferrales; family UBA7541; genus DAHUXN01. The sequence goes on along the minus strand of DASZCH010000139.1, from coordinate 2,520 downwards.
GGTGCCGCGCTGTTCCTAGCGCTTTTCTTGGCGCCGATGCTTCTGCTGGCGCCGGCGGCCATGGCGCAAACGACACGGCTATCCGGCAAGGTTTTGGATCTTCAGGGCAATCCTTATCCAGACGTTGTCATTACGATAACGAACAAGGACACTGGGCAATCCTTTGTGACCAAAACGGACAAGGACGGAAACTTCCTTCAGGTAGGCCTGCACTCCGGAACCTACAGCGTGAACTTCAAGAAAGATAACATTAACTACACGGAGATGGCCAAGGTTGACAGCAGCATGGGCGATAAAGGTTGGGTTTTGAACGAAAACTTTAAGGAAATCGCCAAGAAGCAGGGCTATGACGCTGAGGCTGCAAAAAAGGCAGAAGAGGCCGCGAGCAAGTTCAAGGAAATGAAGACGCATTTCGACAACGGAGTGCACGCAATTGCGGACGCCGATACGACCAAACAACAACTGAGGACTGCGCCCGCCGATCAAAAAGCAACTCTACAGGCTAAATTGAACACGGATTACCAGACGGCTGTAACTGAGTTCGAGCAAGCGCAGCAGGGCGCTCCGGAGAAGGATCCCAATCTGCCGACGATTCTGGGGAACCTGGGTATTGCGTATGACGGTGAAGGGAAGTATCCCGAGGCCGTGGACGCGCTGCAAAAGGCTGTCGACTCGAAGCCTACGCCGGGATTGTATATGCAGTTAGGAACGGATCTGGCGCATGTTGGCAAGATTCCGGAGGCTGGCGCCGCTTGCGATAAAGCAGCAACCCTCGATCCAACGGATAAGACAGTTGGCGAGGGATGTTACAAGAATATGGGCGTAGTGCTGGTTAATGCCGGGAAGATGAAAGAGGCCATGGAGCCGTTGCAGAAAGCAACTCAGTTGAACCCCAAGGACGCCGATGTCTGGTATTTGCTCGGCAACGCCCTCACCGCACAGGTCGATACGAAGAAGGAAGGCGGAAAGGATGTCTATGTGATTCCGCCAGGAACCACTGAGGCGTATCAGAAGTACTTGGAGCTCGAGCCTAACGGTCCGCACGCAGCAGAAGCGAAAGCGTCGATCGAGAGCTTGCAGCAACTGAGCGGATCGACGGCTGCCACCACTGTAAAAAAGAAAAAGCCGTGATTTTTTGGCTGTTCGAAAGCCGGCAGTGACGATTCGGGCTGCCGGCTTTTCCTCGCGGGACTTTCTTCCTGTTTTTTTTCCACTGGCTGGCCACTCGACCGCGACGCTTCAGAGTGCTATGCTTTGCGAAACGTGTGACCGGGGGGCAACCGTGGCACAGGCAGCTTCAACATACTTGGGAGAGCAACGGCGGCGAAGCACGCGCATTGAGCAAACGCTACCGCTGGTTATTCGCGGCGTGGATTTGTTAGGACAGCCGTTCGAAGAGCGAACCGCGGCGCAAAGCCTGAGCTTCCATGGTTGCCGCTATTCCTCCAAGCACCATCTCCCGAAAAACACTTGGATCACCATCGAGGTTCCCGCGGGGCGCATGCAAAAAGAGCCGCTCAACGCTCGGGCACGCGTTACATGGATCCAGCGGCCCCGCACTCTGCGCGAGTTGTTTCAAGTGGGCGTTGAACTGGAGACGGGCAGCAACGTCTGGGGTGTTGCGTTGCCTCCTACCGATTGGGCGAGCACTAACATTGAGGGCATGAGGCCCAGCGCCGTCCGTCCAGAGGCGCCGCCGGAGGAACGTCCTCTGGAGTCCTATTTGGAGGAACAGCTAGCCGACGCCACGAATCGAACTTCATCGAGCGGCATGGAACGGACGGAGCCTACTGAACAGGAGAGCCCCCTGTTACGTGAGCTTCGCAGTCAGTTTGAATCTCGTACGCAGAAATTGGTCGAGGAAGCGCGGTTCGCGGCCAAGCAAGTGGTCGAGGAACGTACGAACGATTTCCACAATAAATTGAACGAGGAACAACGCGCGACGGCCGACGCTTTCTACCAAAAGTGGCGCCAGGAATTCGAGGGACGGGAGGCAGAGGCGCAGGAAAAAATCTCTTCGGATTTGACTCAGAAGCTGGCCGAACAAGTCGCCCAGGTGAGGCAAGAGGTTCATGAAAATCTGGATACTTCGTGGGGAAACGCATGGGAACAGCGACTGCAAAGTTTGCGCGAGGAAGCTCGAGCAGTTTCCGAAGAGGCTGCCAGACAATCAGAACAGCGCCTGGAGGCGAAGCTGTCTCAACATCGCAACGAACTCCGCGAGGAACTGACGCGGCATGCCGCCGCCCAGGGCGCTGTAGAACAGCGCGACAAGTCCGCGGAGATGCAGCAGAGCGTGCGCGAGCGTCTGCGGGAGGAAATGGAAGCCGCTCGCACGCAATGGAACGAACTTCTGGAATCTTCGCTCGATAGCGCGGCGCAAAGGCTCGCCGGCCGCGTCACGGAGAGTTCCCAGCAAGTACTGCAAGCTGCCGAGCAGAAATTGGCTGCGCGGGTCGCCGAGCTGCAGGAAGACTCGGGGCTTACGGCCGAAGCCGGTCGCGCCGCGCTGAATGAGGT
>DASZCH010000138.1:0-2654 GCA_035943235.1 Candidatus Acidiferrales bacterium | reverse complement strand
CAACAATGCCAGCCTGTTTTCTGTTCTGAAGGCTTTCAGCGGCACCGCCGATTGGGCGTCCGGAATCGGCGTCGGAATCGTTGTCGCGCTGGCGCTGTGGGCCGCCGCGCGCCGACTGGAACCCGAGCGCGCCGCCTATTTAATTTTCGGCGCTGTCCTGCTCCTCTCGCCGAACGCCTACTCCTGGTATTTTACGTGGATCATCCCGTTCCTGTGTTTCTTCCCGAACCCCGCGTGGCTGTTGCTCACCATTCTGCAATTCCTGTCGTACCACACGCTGGTCCGCTACGGCATTCTGGGCGATTGGCGCTGGAGTCCGCTGATGGTCAGCCTGACGTACGCGCCCTTTTACGCTTGGATTCTTTGGCAGATGATTCGGTCGAAGGGAACGTCATTACGAAAACACTCGGAATCGGCGGAAGGCTCCTGATCGCCGGAATCAAGGGCCAGCAACTCGCTCAGACGTTCAAGCTGAGGGTGGTTTCAGGGATGAAGTCGGCGGTGCGGTTTGCTGCGGCCGGCAATGGGGTCTTCGAGCGGTCAACGGGCCTATACATCGTATCGCGCTCAAAGGGAACGCGACCCGCGGCGCGAATCAGGCGCTCGAGCCCGGCGCGAGTCATGTGCTGCGGAGTCGTGGCGCCCGCATCGTGGTAAATCTTCTCTTCGATCACCGTGCCGTCCATATCGTCCGCACCAAATCGCAACGCAACTTGCGCGATTTTCGGCGTCAGCATGATCCAGTAGGCTTTGATGTGGTCGAAATTGTCGAGCAGCAGTCGCGAAATGGCGATGGTTTTCAGATCGTCGAAGCCGGTCGGCTTCGGCAAATGCGCCAATGCGGTATTGTCCGGGTGAAAGGCGAGCGGGATAAAAGTCTGGAAGCCTTTCGTGCGGTCCTGCAGCTCGCGCAGCAACAGCAGATGCTCGACGCGTTCTTCCGCCGTCTCGATATGGCCGTAGAGCATCGTTGCGTTCGAGCGCAGGCCGATTTCATGCGCGGTGCGCGCAATATCGAGCCACATGCGGCCGCTGGTCTTGTGGTCGCAAATGATTTTGCGCACGCGCGGATTGAAAATCTCCGCGCCGCCGCCCGGCAGCGAATCGACTCCGGCATCTTTCATGGCCAGCAACGTGTCGCGCACGGAAAGTTTCGAGATGCGCGCGTAAAAGCCCACCTCGACCATCGTAAACGCCTTCAGATGCACTTGCGGAAATCGCTGCTTGAGGCCGCGAATCATGTCCAGGTAAAACGAAAACGGCAAATCCGGATGCAGTCCGCCGACAATGTGAAACTCCGTGGCGCCTTCCGCGACGCCCTTCCCCGCGCGCTCCCAAATTTCTTCGAGCGAATAGCTGTAGGCGCCATTCGCATCTTTGTCCCGCCCAAATGCGCATAGGCGGCAATGCGCGCCGCAAACGTTCGTTGGGTTGATGTGCCGGTTGATGTTGTAGTAGCAGACGTCGCCATGACGCTTTTCGCGCACATGGTTCGCCAGCCAGCCAATGGCCAGCAAGTCGCTCGATTCGTAGAGCGCGAGGCCGTCGTCAGCGGAAAGGCGTTCGCCTGAAAGGACTTTTGCGGCGATGGGTTCAAGCCGCTGGTCGGTGATGTGAAGTGCCGTATTCATTTCGCCATTGAGCGCTAAGCGGAATCGCTAAAATCGAGTCAGCGCCGTCGCTGCGCCCCAGAACAGCAGGAACAATAAACTAATATAGCCATTCACGGCGAAAAACGCAGCATTCATTTTGCTCAGGTCGTTCGGTTTCACAAGGGAGTGTTCATAAGCAAGCAACGCGGCGACCACGGCAATGCCCGCCCACGCCGGCCACGCGAGTCCAAAGTTCCATGCCAGCCACGCTAGCAGCGCAACCATAGTGACGTGCATTGCGCGAGCGATGCCCAGCGCCCGCGCTACGCCGAATTTTCTCGGAATCGAGTACAGCCCTGCCCGCTTGTCGAATTCGACGTCCTGGCATGCGTAGAGCACGTCGAATCCGCCCACCCACAGCGTCACAGCCGCGCAAAGGATCAGCATTCGCCAATCGAGCGAACCGCGCACGGCAATCCACGCCGCCGCCGGCGACATGCCCAGACAGAATCCCAGCACGAGATGCGACCACATCGTGAACCGCTTCGTATAGGAATAGAGAAACAGAATCGCGAGCGCGACGGGCGATAGTTCCAGAGCAAGCCGGTTGAGCTGCCACGCTGAGACCACCAATATGCCGGCCGATACCAACGTAAATATCCACGCAAACGCGAGCGACAATTGACCGGTCGGAAGCGCGCGATTCTGCGTTCGCGGATTCGCCTTGTCGTAGCGAATATCGGCAATGCGATTCATGGTCATCGCCGCGGAGCGCGCCGCGACCATCGCGACGACAATCCAGCCGAGTTGCCAGACAATCACTCGCGGAGCGGGCCATCCGCTGCGTCCCGCGCGCTCGGCCAGCAGCGCGCCAACGAGGGCGAAGGGCAGCGCAAAAACGGAATGCTCGAACTTGATCATTTCGAGCACCGTGCGAATTCGACCGCGAGTCATTGGACCGTTACCATGCCCGCGTCGGGAGCCATTACTGATTCGCGATTCATGCTTTTTTGTCTCCGCGCGCGCCACCCTGCCAACGGTACTGCTCTGCCTGGGGAAGGT
>DASZCH010000137.1:0-7296 GCA_035943235.1 Candidatus Acidiferrales bacterium | reverse complement strand
ATTACCTTCGCCGTGCAAAACATCCAAAAGCTCCTCGGCCGCGTGCCGATTTTTGGGATTTGCCTCGGCCATCAACTCTGCGGAATCGCCCTCGGCGGCAAAACTTTCAAACTGAAATTCGGACATCATGGCTCGAATCATCCCGTGAAGAATTTGCTCACGCAGAAAGTCGAAATCACGGCCCAGAATCACGGCTTTTGCGTCGACCCGGATTCATTGCCGTCGAGCGACGTCGAAATCACCCACGTAAATTTGAACGACCACACCAACGAGGGCATGCGCCACCGCTCGCTCCCCCTTTTCAGCGTCCAGTATCACCCGGAAGCCTCCCCCGGCCCCCACGACGCCCGCTACTTGTTCGACCAGTTCACGGAAATGATGGGAGAAGGTAAAAACAACGGCGGATAAATTTACATGTCATTCCGAAGAGCCATGCGACGAGGAATCTGCATTTGGTTACGGCCATGCACGAAAGAGTGCTTGCAAAAATAAATCATGCCTAAGCGCACAGACATAAAGAAAATCATGATCATCGGCTCAGGGCCGATCGTCATCGGACAGGCCTGCGAATTCGACTATTCCGGCACGCAGGCGTGCAAGGCGCTGCGCGACGAAGGCTACGAAGTTGTGCTCGTCAATTCCAATCCCGCAACGATCATGACCGACCCCGAAATCGCGCAGCGCACCTACATCGAGCCGCTCACAAAAGAATATCTCGAACCCATCATCGCGCGCGAACGCCCCGACGCCTTGCTGCCCACCGTCGGCGGACAGACGGGCCTCAACACCGCCGTCGAACTCGCCGAAAGCGGCATCCTCGAAAAATACGGCGTGAAATTAATCGGCGCGTCGCTGCGCGCCATTCAAATCGCCGAAGACCGCCTGCAATTCAAGGACGCGTGCCAGCGCGTCGGCCTCGAAGTGCCCGCCTCCGCGGTCGTGAAAGAAGTCGCCGAAGGCATCAAGCTGGCGGATCAGCTTGGATACCCCGTCGTGATTCGCCCGTCATTCACCCTCGGCGGCACGGGCGGCTCCATCGCGTATAACCGCGAGGAATTTTCCGAGGCAATCGCGCGCGCCCTCGACGCCAGCCCCGTGCACGAAGCGCTCGTCGAAGAATCCGTTCTCGGCTGGAAAGAATTCGAACTCGAGGTCATGCGCGACCATCGCGACAACTTCGTCGTCATTTGCTCCATCGAAAATTTCGATCCCATGGGCATTCACACCGGCGATTCGATCACCGTCGCACCGGCGCAGACGCTCACGGACAAAGAGTATCAACGCATGCGCGACGCGGCAGCCGCCGTGATTCGCGAAGTCGGCGTCGAAACGGGCGGCTCCAACATTCAATTCGGAATCGAGCCGGACACAGGCCGTATGGTCGTGATCGAGATGAACCCGCGCGTCTCGCGCAGTTCCGCGCTGGCGAGCAAAGCAACCGGTTTCCCGATTGCGAAAATCGCCGCGAAACTCGCCGTCGGTATGACGCTCGACGAAATCCCCAACGACATCACCAAGAAGACTCCCTCTTCTTTCGAGCCCACGATCGATTACGTTGTCGTGAAAATTCCGAAATGGCAGTTCGAGAAATTCTCCGGCGCCGACACCACGCTCACCACGCAAATGAAATCCGTCGGCGAAGTAATGGCCATCGGCCGCACATTCTCCGAAGCGCTCGGGAAGGGAATTCGCTCCCTCGAGCCGCACACGCCCTGGCGCGCCCCCGCCGAAATCGTCGACGCAGTGCTGCGCGAAAAACTCCACGTCCCCGGCCCCGACCGCATTCACTGGCTCTTCACCGCGCTGCAAAACGGAATGAAAGTTGACGACATTTTCGCGCTGACGAAAATCGATCCCTGGTTCTTGCGTCAGATGGAGCAAGCTGTCGCGGTCGAAAAAGAAATCAACGCCACCACGCTCGCAAAAGTTTCCGCTGAAATGCTGAAAGAAGCGAAACGTTCCGGCATCAGCGACGAGCAGCTCGCGCAAATGTGGAACACGAATACCGCCGATGTGCGCGCGGCGCGCGCGAAACTCAATATCCGCCCCGTCTTCAAGCGCGTCGACACTTGTGCCGCGGAATTCGAATCCTTCACCCCATACATGTATTCCACGTACGAAGAAGAAGACGAAGCGGACACAACCAATCGCCGCAAAATTATAATTCTCGGCAGCGGCCCGAATCGCATCGGGCAGGGAATCGAATTCGATTATTGCTGCTGCCACGCCGCGTTTGCGCTCAAGGAAGACGGCTTCGAAACCGTCATGGTGAATTGCAATCCGGAAACGGTCTCGACGGATTACGACACATCCGACCGCCTTTATTTCGAGCCGCTCACTCTCGAAGACGTCCTCTCCGTAATCGAGCGCGAACAGCCCGAAGGCGTCATCGTCCAATTCGGCGGTCAAACGCCGCTGAACCTGGCGCTCGAATTGAAACGCAACGGCGTGCCGATTATCGGCACAGCTCCCGAATCCATCGACCTCGCCGAAGACCGTCGCCGATTCGGCAAACTGCTCGATGAATTGAAAATTCCTCAGCCGCGCAACGGCACCGCGCTCACGCCCACGCAAGCCGTGAATGTCGCGCAAGAAATCGGCTTGCCGGTGTTGGTGCGCCCAAGCTACGTCCTCGGCGGCCGCGCCATGGTCATCGCCTACGATTTGAAAACCGTCGAAGACTGCGCCGCGCAAGCCGTGCGCCTCGGGAGCGGCTCGAGCGCCGAGCGTCCGATTCTCGTCGACCAATTTCTCGAAGACGCAATCGAAGTAGACGTTGACGCCCTGGCCGACGGCGCCGACGTAGTCATCGCGGGAATTATGGAACACATCGAGGAAGCGGGAATCCACTCGGGCGATTCTTCCTGCGTGCTGCCGTCCGTCACGCTCAAGGCGGAAGTCCTCGCGCGCATCCGCGAATATACCGCGAGCCTCGCGAAAGCACTCAGCGTCATCGGCCTGATGAACGTGCAATACGCGATTCAGCGCGACACAGTTTACGTTCTCGAAGTCAACCCGCGCGCCTCGCGCACCGTACCGTATGTATCGAAGGCCACCGGAGTGCCCCTTGCCAAAGTCGCCGCGCGTTTGATGACGGGACGCAAATTGCGCGATATGAATTTGCCGCTCGCGGATTTCAATGGCATCTCTGAAATCCGCAGCCGCAACTATTATTCAGTGAAATCGCCCGTCTTCCCTTTCAACAAATTCCGAGGCGTCGATACGATCCTCGGTCCCGAAATGCGCTCCACCGGCGAAGTGATGGGCATCTCGCCGAATTTCGGCTTAGCATTCGCAAAAGCGCAAATGGCGGCGGGCCAAAGATTGCCGCGCAAGGGAACCGTATTCATCAGCGTGAACGATCACGATAAACGCCACGTCGCGGCCCTCGCGCGCGATTTAGCCGCTGCCGGTTTGAAGCTGATTGCAACGCGCGGCACGGCTTCGGCGATCGCGGCCGCCGGATTCGATGTCGAACCCGTTTACAAAGTCAACGAGGGCCGCCCCAACATCGTGGACTTGGTCAAAACCGGTAAAGTGGATTTAATCATCAACACGCCTCTTGGCCGCGAATCTTTCTACGACGAGAAATCGATTCGCCGCGCCGCCGTGCGTTACATGATGCCGTGCATCACCACTCTTTCAGCGGCAATCGCAGCCGCGCGCGGAATTCGCGCCATGTCCGAAGGCGCGGGCGACGTTGCCGCTCTGCAGGATCTGCATCGCGATGAAGCCGCGGGCGGCGGTCTCGGCACAGTTCGCAACGCAAGCGGCAGCGAACCGCCCGCCAAAAGCAATCCAATCCCTTCCGCCCACAAAGCCTCTTTCGGCAATTGACCGCGCGTTTCCGCTGGTGCCTCGAAAACGGTCTTCGCGTCGCCCGGGTAATGACTCTAATGACGGGAGCTCTGTATAATTTATGTATAACGAGCCCGCCGGCGCGTGGTTTCCGTCGATACCGGACTGAGGCAAGCGCGTGCCTCGCCGGTCTCGTCAAGTTTGAAAAAGCGGCGGCCGAATACTAACGGTTGTAGTGGCAATTCATTTTGGTAAAATCGGTGCCTATGAAGCTGCACGGTATTTTCCCGCCTCTCACCACGCCATTTTCCAATGACGGCGAAGTCGATTTGCCGGGCTTTCGCGCAAACATCGAGCGGTACAATCAAACACGCCTTTCGGGCTATGTGATGAACGGTTCCACCAGCGAATCCGTTCTGCTCAGCTGGAATGAAGTCGAAAGCCTGTGGGCCGCAGCCAGGGAATTCGCCGCGGCGAATAAAGAGATGGTCGCGGGCACGGGCGCGGAATCAACAGCCGAAACCATCCAGCATACAAAGCGCGCGGCAAAACTCGGCTACGATGCCGCGCTAGTTCGCACGCCCAGCTACTACAAGCCGTTCATGACCTTCGAAGCGGAAGCAACGCACTTTTTGCGCGTCGCGGACGCTTCTCCCATCCCCATTCTGATTTATTCCGTGCCGGTATTCACGGGTTACACCGTCGAAGCGCCTCTCGTGGCCCGCCTTTCCTCCCATGCGAATATTGTCGGCATCAAGGACAGCTCGGGAAACGTGCAGCGCATGAAAGACATTATCGCGTCCACGCCGAAGAATTTCTGTTCGATGACGGGCTCGGCGCTCACTCTGCACGACGCGTTGCAGGCCGGAGCCTGTGGCGCGATTCTCGCCATCTCCTGCGTCTTTCCAGATGCCTGCGTGGACCTGTATCAAGCGGCCGCGCAGAACGACATCGCGCGCGTCGAACAGTTGAAAAAGCATGCGGTTCTTCCCGCGGCGAACTTAGCCACGAAATTCGGCATCCCAGGACTCAAATACGCCATGGACCGCCTCGGCTACCGTGGTGGGCCTCCCCGCGCCCCGCTCCTCCCCCTAGGCGAATCCGCGAAACACGAAATCGACACAATCCTCACCACCGTCAAGCCCGCCACCGCCAGCGCCCACTGACCCGCCAGTTTCCGCAGCGCCCGGCCCGGCTCCGTTGCTGCGGGCCGACACCCCGACCCGTCTCTACAAAATCGTCTTCCGTAACGGCCGGTCCGGCGCATCCCCGGACCGGGCACGGTTGCTGCGACGGAACGCCCCGTGTATCATCACATCTTCCATGGAGCACCACTGTTTCCGCTTCCACGAAATTCCGCAAACAACAAAGCTCTTCTCTTCTTTTGTTGACGATTTCCCGAGCGTAAAAGACTTCTACGCCCACCCGCCCGACGACGCCGGTGTGCGCGCCGCCGCGAAACAAATCCGTCTTGACGCCGCAGTTCGCAAATCCGTCGTCGAGGTTTTGCGCCGACAAAATCAGGCGCTGGGCGCCGATAGCGCGACAGAAAAGAACCTCGACCGCCTCGCAAACGGCGCAGCCGCCATCGTCACCGGACAGCAAGTCGGGCTCTTCAGCGGCCCGGAATACAGCATCTACAAGGCACTCGACGCGATCCACTGGGCCGAAAAGCTCACGAAATCCGGCGTCGAAGCCGTCCCGATTTTCTGGATGGCCACCGAGGACCACGACCTCGCCGAAGTCAATCAAGCCTTTTTCGGCGATCGCGAGCAGATTGCCCGCATCGAGCTGCCGCTGCCTGACGATGCGGCTGGCCCGAGCGTCGGACGAATTTCCCTCGGTAACATGGTCGGCCCCGCCGTCGAGCACGCCATCGAGTTATTGCAAGGTCCCGGCGTCCCCACAATTTCAGAGGCTTTGCGCGCATCTTATCGCGACGCCGAAACCTTCGGCTCCGCGTTCGGCAAACTCATGGCCCGACTCATGAAAGGACGCGGACTCATCCTTCTCGATCCGCTCGATCCCCGATTGCACGAACTCGCGCGGCCAATTTACCGCCAAGCGGCCGAGCAGTCGCAGTCGCTGTTCGAGGAATTAGCCGCACGCGACAAAATTCTCGACAAACGCGGCTTCCACGCGCAAGTGAAAATCACCCGCGAATCGACGCTCCTTTTTCTCGACGTAAACGGCAAGCGCCAACCTCTTCGCCGGCGAAACGGCGTGTTTATCGCTGGCGACGTGAAGCTGAGCGCCGCCGAATTGCTCGCCAGGATTGAAAAGGAGCCTCAAGCATTCACGCCCGGCGTTTTGCTGCGTCCGGTCCTGCAGGATTCGCTCTTGCCCACCGCTGCATACATCGGCGGCCCGGCGGAAGTCGCCTACATGGCGCAGGCGCAGGTCGTCTATCGCCGGGTGCTCGGCAGGATGCCCGCCATCCTGCCGCGCGCGAGCTTTACGTTGGTCGAGCCAACCGTCACTCGCGCAATGAAGAAGTACTCACTCGATTTCCGCGACGCTCTGCACGGCCGCCAAACAGTGCGCCGCAAAATGGAACTGAATTCCTTGTCGCGAGGCCTCGCCGCCAAATTCTCGCGTGACGACAAAGGCCTGAAGCGAATCCTCGGCAGCTACCGCGCCCCCCTTGGCCGGCTCGACAAATCCTTGCCCGCCGCTCTCGACACCGTCGAACGGAAAATCCTTTACCAGTTCGAAAAGTTGCGCGGCAAGGCGGGACGCGCGGAAAATTTCCGCACCGGCGTGCTGGATCGCCAGGAAAGGGAAATTCTGGGCGCGCTCTTCCCTCATCACGGTTTGCAGGAACGCACGCTCTGCCTGCTGCCCTTCTTGGCGCGCCAGGGAATGGAATTGCTCGATCGCCTGTCGAATGAGATGTCGAGCGAGACGGACGACTCTTGCCGCGGCCATCGCGTCATCATGCTTTAACTTCCTGTTGAACTCGCGCCCGCAAGGGCAAAGCGGCGTTGCGCGAGCCGTGGCGTGCTAAAATATCCGCACCGCGCACAGGCAAGTTTGAGGGGACAGGAACCATGAAAATCACGCCGGGTAAATTACAGGGACTCACGAAAGTCTCCACATCCGCGGGGGTGATTGCCGCCGCGGCCATGGACCAGCGCGGCTCGCTGAAGAAAGCAATCGCAGCCGGCAAGGGAATCGACCCGCACGCCGTCACCCCGGAGATGATGTCCGAATTCAAGCAGGCGGTCGTCCGCGTCCTCACGCCGCATGCCAGCGCGATCCTTCTCGACCCCGAATATGGACTGCAACCCTCGCGGTGGCGCTCCTCAAACGCAGGCTTGCTGCTCGCATACGAAAATAGTGGCTACGACAACTCGCGCCCCGGAAGACTGCCCGATTTGCTCGACGATTGGTCGGCGCGCCGCCTGAAGGAAGCGGGCGCTGATTGCATCAAAATACTGATGTATTACACGCCTTTCGACCCGCAGCCCATCAACGAAATTAAGCATGCGTGGATCG
>DASZCH010000136.1:0-25455 GCA_035943235.1 Candidatus Acidiferrales bacterium | reverse complement strand
TCCCCGCGCGGCGCGCCATGAAGGTCGATCCTATGGTGGCGTTGCGGTACGAATGAGTTTTTGTGGTGGTTGCTTTCAGGGCAAAGCTGGGTACTGAGTTGACGATGCGAAGCTGGAGGTAATCAATGCGGTGGCTCGCTCGTTTGTTTCGCAAAGGTAAGCAAGACGCGCAGCTCGACTCGGAGTTGCGGTTTCACGTCGAGCAGCAAACCGCTGATAACATTGCGGCGGGAATGAACCCCGGCGAAGCGCGCCGTCGCGCGCTGGCGCAATTCGGCGGCACGGAGTACATCAAAGAGGAATGCCGCGACGTCCGCGGCACGCACTTCATCGAATCCCTTCTGCAGGACATTCGTTTCGCGTTGCGCATGCTGCGCAAGTCCCCCGGCTTCACCGCCGTCGCGGTCCTCACCCTCGCGCTCGGCATCGGCGCGAACACCGCGATATTCAGTCTGATTAACTCTGTCTTGCTCCAGCCATTGCCGGGAATCGCAAATCCCGGCCAATTGGTTTCTCTGTTTCGAATGCAGAAGGGCGATCCATTCGGCGTGAATGGATATCCGGATTACGTTGATTATCGCGACCGCAACCACTCGTTTTCCGGTCTCGCAGCGCATGCCACAACCTGGATGAACCTCGGCACGGGCGAGCCCGAGCGAATTATCGGAGACATCGTGACGGGAAACTATTTTCCTGTCCTGAGCGTTCAGCCAGGCTTGGGCCGCTTGATCGTTCCTGATGACGATACGAAGCGTGACGGTAATGCCGTCGTGGTGCTGAGCTATTCGTTGTGGGAGCGCAAGTTCGGCGCAAGTCGTGGCATCCTGGGAAGCAAAATCGTTCTGAACGGCTACCCGTTCACCGTGATTGGCGTCGCGCCGCGGGGGTTTATCGGCGTGCTGGCCGCGCTGAAGACTGACGTTTGGATGCCAATGAGCATGTTGCACGAGGGGATGCCGTCGTCGAGAGGCCAGCACTTTTTTGAGGAACGCGCCTGGGGGTGGATGCGCATATTCGGCAGGCTGAAGCCAGGCGTGTCGTTCGAGCAAGCTCAAACGGATATGCGCGTTGTCGCTCAGCAACTCGCTCTCGCTTACCCAATTACCAACACAGGACACTCAGTCGCACTGGGTCGTGGCGTGGGCATTGATCCTGACGACCGTGCCAGCCTCGCTGGTTTTCTCCGTCTACTCTTCGGAGCCGTCGGATTGCTGCTGGTAATTGCCTGCGCCAACATTGCCGGATTACTCCTGGTTCGAGCAACGGGTCGCCGACGCGAAATCTCCGTCCGCTTGGCATTGGGAGCGACCCGCGGACGGCTCATTCGTCAGCTTGTTACGGAAGGACTATGCTTGTCGCTTGCATCTGGCGCGCTCGGATTGATGCTCGCTCCGTGGATCATCAGTATTTCCGTCCACTACGCGCAGCCCACTTCCGTCATTCGAGATTCCAATGTAAATCCCGACGCGCGTGTGCTGGCGTTTACGCTGCTTGTTGCGATTCTCGCCGGTGTTGCCTGCACCGTGCTTCCTGCTTTGCGCTCTTCCTCTCTGGACATGTTGAAGTCGCTGAAAGAAGGAGCGCCCACAGCTCCGCGAAGCCAATCGTTTTTGCAGCGCTTGCTCGCAACAGCGCAAGTCGGTGCATCCTTCGTTCTCCTGATCGCTGCCGGTTTGCTCTTCCATGGCATGCATAAGATTCTCAACGCCGATCCAGGCTTCGATACGAACAATGTTTTTATCGCCTCCATCGACCTAACGATGCAGGGCTATGAAAAGGCGAACAATGGCTCGGCCAGCACGTTTCGGAATACAGATGGCGAGGCAGTCAATGGCAAGCGCGGAGACATTTTTTATCATCGGCTCTTTGATCGATTGGCGCGTCTGCCCAAGGTGTCCTCCGCCAGCCTCTCAACATCAATCCCGCCAAATCCGTGGCCCGGTGGCGTTTCCGTGTTTCATCCCGGAGAGGAACCGCCGCAATACCTTCTGAGAGGGCAAGAATTCCAACGCGGGCTTCGCGTGAACATCGTCAACATTTCACCGCACTATTTTCAAACGCTTGGCATCCCGCTGATACAAGGGCGCGACTTCGATTTGGAAGACGATAACAGTGCGCCAGGCAGAGCGATCGTAAGCCGCAACTTGGCAGAGAGAATGTGGCCGGGCGAAAATGCTGTCGGTAAGCGCATCTCGTTGCCCAGCTTGGAGGGGCCGCCGCGCCCGCCGCTCGAAATTGTGGGCGTTGCCGCGGATTGCAAGTATCTATCGCTGACCGAGCCGGCTCCGCTCATCATGTACGTTCCCTTCTTCCAGGGCTATTCTGGACGCGCGACAATCGCCCTGCATACCGCTTTACCTCCCGGTGTCGCGTTAGCCGAACTCCATCAGGCAGTCGCTGATCTCGACAAAACGCTTCCTGTTTTTGAGGCCAAGACGATGCAAGACAAACTGGCATTTTCAGTGTGGCAGCAAGAAATGGCGAGCAGCCTAATCGGCGCGTTTGGGCTCCTGGCGGTATTCCTGGCCGCTCTGGGCCTTTATGGCATGATTGCGCACTCCGTATCGCAGCGAACGCATGAAATTGGCATCCGCATGGCGCTCGGCGCGCAACGGGCACAACTGCTCCGCATGGTGATCCGCGAAGGAATGCTCCTGGCTTTGACAGGAGTTGCCGCTGGAATTGTTGGGTCGATAGCTTTGTCGCGAGTGCTCGGGAACTTACTTTTTGGAATCAATGCCAGCGACCCAGCGACCTTTGTTGTCGTCGCCGCCCTGTTCACGGTTGTCACTTTTGTTGCCTGCTACATTCCGGCGCGGCGCGCGATGAAGGTCGATCCTATGGTCGCGCTGCGGTACGAGTGAGTTTTTGTGGTGGTTGCTTTTGCATGTGCAAGATGGCCGCCGAAGTTGCCGTAAACGAAGCAGGAGGTAATCAATGCAATGGCTCAGGCGATTATTTGCCAGGGAGAAGCTCGATAAGCAGCTCGACGCCGAATTGCGTTTCCACGTCGAGCAGCAAACCGCGGAGAACGTTGCCGCGGGCATGAGTTCCGCCGAAGCGCGCCGCCGCGCACTCGCGCAATTTGGTGGCCTGGAGTATATGAAGGAAGAGACGCGGGACGCTCGCGGCACGCAGTTCGTCGAATCGCTGCTGCAGGATATTCGCTTCGCATTTCGAATGCTGCGCAAATCGCCCGGCTTCACTGTTGTTGTCGTGCTCACTCTTGCCCTCGGAATCGGTGCGAACACCGCGATTTTCAGCGTGGTGGACTGGCTCCTGCTGCGCCCGCTGCCCGGCGTGAAGGATGCGGGGCAGATGACGTACCTGAGCGTTCAGCTCAAAGAGGGTGGCACGCACCGCCAATTCTCCTATCCCAATTTTGAAGACATCCGGAAGCAATCCGCGTCTGTTTTTTCCGACGTTGCCGGGCTGCAGTTGTTTCAGAGGGATGGTTTACGGGCAGAGGGCAAGAATTTGCGGATTTGGACGAACTACGTCACCGGCAATTACTTCGAAATGCTGGGAGTACGTCCGGCTGTGGGGCGGCTCATTTTGCCGTCAGAAGGCAAGGTAGCAGGCGCGGATCCGGTGCTCGTGCTGAGCTATTCGTACTGGCAAGCGCAATTCGGCGGAGACCCGAGTGTCGTTGGCATGAAAGCCACCGTAAACGGACAGCCGGTCACAATCATAGGAGTCACGCCGAAAGGCTTTAGTGGAACGCTGGCGATCCTGGATACGCAAGGTTATTTGCCATTCGGAATGGCCAACGCGATCTCTGTGGACAAGAGTGACTTTCTGACCAATCGAGGGGAGACGAATGATGCAGGCCTGATGCTGATCGCGCGTTTGAAACCGAGGGTGAAGCTGGCCGCTGCACAGCCGGTGCTGAACGTGGTGGCCGAGCAACTGGCCGAGAAATATCCGAAAATCGACAGTTGGAAATCCATGCACGCCGCTAAGCTGACTGCCGCGCCTCCTGGCAATGACTCTTTGCCGGTGATTGCTGCAATTGCCGGCTTATTTCTATCCCTGGCGGGATTGGTGCTGCTGCTTGCGTGCGTCAATGTAGCTAACTTGCTGTTGGTACGCGCGGGCGCTCGCAGCCGGGAGATGGCGGTGCGCGCTGCGCTGGGCGCTGGGAAAAAACGATTAATGCGGCAGTTACTGACCGAAAGTATTCTTCTGGCGTTATTGGGATGCGCCGGAGGAATCGTTCTGGGAATTGTAGCAAGCCGGGCTCTTAGTTCAATCAACGTCGGGTCAGCCGTTCCCTTTAGGCTCGATTTCAATTTCAACTGGCGCGTATTCGCTTATGCCTTCACCGCAGCACTGTTCACTGGCATCGCTGTCGGGCTGGTGCCGGCGCTGCGAGCGTCGCGAAGCAACTTGAATGAAATTCTGCACGAGGGGGGGCGCACATCGACGGGTGGACAGCAGCGGCTGCGCAACACGCTGGTAGGCGCCCAAGTGGCTGGTTCGCTGATGCTGCTGGTCATCGCTGGATTGTTCGTGCGGAGCTTGCAAAAAGTGCAGCACATGGATCTGGGCTTCGATCCGAGCCACGTCCTCAATTTTAGTATGGACCCGCATGAAGCCGGATATAGTTCGGCCAAGGGCGCGCAGTTTTTCCATGATCTAGTCGAACGAGTGCGGGCGCTGCCCGGCGTGCATTCTGCCAGCATTGCGGCTTCAGTTCCCCTGGGGTTAAACACCTTAGATTCGACAATTAAGATTGCAGGGCACGAAGTAGCGCAAGGCCGGGAAGCGCCCGCCGCGGGATACGATGCCGTCACGCCCGGTTATTTCGAAACGCTGCACATCGCGATACTCCAGGGTCGCGACTTTTTGGAATCCGACACGAAAGACTCGCAACACGTCGCGATCATCAACGAGGCCATGGCCAGGAAATACTGGCCCGGTCAGGACCCGATTGGGCAGCAATTCACCTCGGAAGAAGATTCGAATCACACGTTGCAAATCGTCGGCGTGGTGAAGGATAGCCGAACCGACGACATCACTGGGCGGGTGCAACCGTTCTTCTACCAGGCGTTCGCGCAAAAATTCATGACGCCGGCGACGCTGCAAGTGCGCACAGTAGCCGCGCCGGAGTCGATGGCCTCGGGGATTCTAGAAGTCATCCGGGTGGCAGCGCCGGCGCTGCCAGTGTTCGACGTGCAAACGATGACACAGTCGCTCGGTACGTTCGACACGATAGGGCCGTTCCAGTTGGGTGCGGGCTTGGCCGCTTCTTTAGGAATTCTAGGGCTGATACTGGCGGTCCTCGGCATATATGGAGTGGTTTCCTATGCTGCAAGCCAGCGCACGCATGAGATTGGAATCCGAATGGCATTGGGAGCACAACCGGCGCAGATTCTGGGAATGTTCTTGCGTCAAGGATTGTTGATTGTGGGCGTGGGGACGAGCGTGGGAATAGTTGCGACGCTCGCAATCTCGCGTGTGCTCAGCAGCTTTCTCGTTGGTGTCACGGGATCGGACCCGTTCACCTACGCGGGCGTATCCATTTTACTGGCTATAGTGACTCTGGCTGCTTGCTACATTCCGGCCCGAAGAGCGACGAAAGTGGATCCAATGGTGGCGCTACGGTATGAGTGATTCGGAAAACCGGGAGTGCATCACAAGCGTGATTGGAAGCGCCCTGCGGTTGGAAGCGAGTAGCTTTATGTTCAGCGAGATGAAGATGCAAAGGCTTGGCACGAAGGAGTTGATCCATGCGCTGGCTCAGGCGATTATTTGGCAGGGAGAAGCTCGATAGGCAGCTCGACTCTGAACTGCGATTTCACGTCGAGCAGCAAACCGCCGTGAATCGCGCCGCGGGCATGCGTCCCGCCGAAGCGCGCCGTCGCGCGCTCGCGCAATTCGGCGGCCTCGAATACATGAAAGAAGAAACTCGCGATGCCCGCGGCACGCACTTCGCGGAAACTCTGCTGCAAGACGTTCGCTTCGCGTTGCGCATGCTGCGCAAATCGCCTGGCTTCACCGCGGTTGCGGTGCTCACGCTTGCGCTTGGCATCGGCGCCAACACCGCCATCTTCAGCATCGTGAACGCGGTGCTTTTGCGATCGCTTCCATATCCCGATCCCGATCAACTCGTCCTGATATTCGATGTCCCGCTGAAACAGCCAGACGCACTGTCGGCTATTTCCTACAGGGACTTCACCGAGTGCCGCAAGCAGAACCGCGTGTTTAGCGAGATGGCGGGAAACGCATT
The DNA here is from genome assembly GCA_035943235.1 of Candidatus Acidiferrales bacterium. GTDB lineage: Bacteria > Acidobacteriota > Terriglobia > Acidiferrales > UBA7541 > DAHUXN01. The sequence continues at coordinate 19,223 of DASZCH010000136.1, read as the reverse complement.
TCACGATCTCACACTGACCGGGGCGGGGGAGCCATCCATTGTGAATACCGCCTCGGTAACGCCGGAGATTTTTGCTTTACTGAACGCAAAGCCTCTGGCGGGCCGCACATTGCTGCCCGAGGATGGCAAGCGCGGCGCGGCACCTGTCGCTGTTGTGAGCGAAAATCTCTGGCACAGCCGCTTCGGTTCGAATCCCGCTCTTATCGGCAAATCCATCACACTGGACATGCGTCCATTCACCGTTGTGGGAATCCTGCCGGCAAGCTTTCGTTACCCTGACGGCGCTCCGCGTCAGGACGTGTGGATTCCTGTCGCGCAAGACCCGCTGTTTGGACCTCTGATTTCCAAGCCCGGTGTACCTGTGCTGGGCGGAATCGGCCGACTTAAACCGGGCGTTTCTGTGACGGAAGCTCAGGCGGAGATGGACACAATGGGCGCGCGGCTCGCCAAGGAGTTCCCCGCACAAGATTCGGGATTGACGATACGGATTGAGCCCTATCGGCAGACGGTGGTCAGGAACGTGAAATCCGCATTGCTGATTTTATGGGGCGCGGTTGGCCTGGTCCTATTGATCGCTTGCGCCAATATTACGAACCTGCTTCTGTCGCGCGCCACTTCTCGCGGAAGGGAAATTGCAGTGCGAATCGCGCTTGGGGCGGGGCGTGCCCGGATTGTGCGGCAATTGCTCACGGAAAGCGCTCTGCTGGGCTTGCTCGGCGGAATTGCCGGTGTCCTTCTCGCAGCTTCGGGTATCAGGAGTTTCAGACCCTCCTTGCCGCCCGACGTGAGCCAGATTAGTTCGATTCATGTCGGAGGCGCGGTGCTGGGATTCGCGCTGTTGTTGACTCTTGCTACCGTGCTGGCGTTTGGACTGGCGCCTGCGTTTCTAGCAACTGCTGCCAACTTGCAGACCAACATTAAAGAGGGCAGCGCGCACACCGGCCAGCGCGGCGGCCGGCATGTGCGGAATTTTTTGGCGATTACGGAAATTTCGCTGGCCATGGTCCTTCTGATTGCGGGCGGTTTGCTCGTCCGCAGCTTTGTGCTGCTCACGTCGGTCAGACCGGGTTTTGATCCGAGGAACGTTATCGAAGCCGAGGTTTCGCTTCCCCAATATCAATATTCGACGCCGCAGCAATGGACGGCTTTTTCCAACGAGCTGCTGGCGCGCCTTCATGCGCAGCCCGGTCTGCAAGATTCCGCTCTAGCGGCGCCTCTCCCGATGGATCGCCAGGGCGAAGCCACCTTCGCGTTCACGATTGTGGGAAGTCCTCCGCTTCCGCCCGGCAAATCCATCACCGCCGATTACGCCACGGTGAGTCCCGAATATTTTCGCGTGATGCGAATCCCGCTTCTCAGAGGCCGTTTTTTCTCCGAGCAAGATTCGCCGTCTCATCCGAACGTAGCGATCGTCAGCGAAACGCTGGCGCGGCGTTATTTCCCGAACCAAGACCCCGTCGGACGGCAAATGAGATTTGGATTTCCGCCAAACAGCAGTGTGTCGCGCAAAATCGTCGGCGTGGTCGGCGACGTGCGAGATGCGGCGCTTAGCCGGAAACCCGGCCCGATGATGTACGTGCCCTTCGCCCAGGCGCCGCTTTGGGGAGCGGAGATCGTCGTAAGAAGTTCGTTGAGCGCGTCGAGCGTGGCCGCCGCTGTTCGCCAAGCCACTCATGCAATTGACAAGCAACTGCCGGTTACGGATATTGAATCTCTGCGCGAAGCGCTCGGCCAATCGATCTCGCAGGAGCGATTTCGCTCCTTGCTGTTCGGTTTGTTCAGCGCGATTGCCCTGGTCCTCGCGGCTATCGGCATTTTCGGTGTGATTTCGTATTCGGCGTCGCAACGCACGCACGAAATCGGAATTCGCATGGCCCTCGGCGCGCAACGGAGCGACGTTTTGCGTCTTATCGTGTGGCAAGGAGCGAGGCTTGCCGTGTTTGGCTTGGGTGTCGGAGTTGTCGCCGCGTTTCTGCTCACGCGGCTGATGGCGAGCCTGCTCTATGGTGTCTCCGCCACGGATCCAGTGACATTCGGCGCTGTAGCCATTGTCGTGCTCGGTGCCGCACTATTGGCGAGCTACATTCCGGCGCGGAGGGCGATGCGGGTCGATCCCATGGTCGCGCTGCGTTACGAATAACGTTTCGCTTTGTCTCCGCAGTGCAGAGTTGCTTTAACTCGCGATTGAGCGGCTAGTTTCTTTACTCGGTCGAAAATTAATAGAGTTGGGATACACTCTGCCCCCATGGCGACCGAATCCGTTTCGCATCCGGATGCCAACAGATCCACCGAACCGCTTCCGCGTCTCGCCACCACTGTGGTCATCGTTCTCTGCGCCGCAAAATTCTTGCTTCACGCCTTAACGAGCCTCCACCGTTACGGCTACTTCCGCGACGAGCTTTACCTTCTCGACTGCGGACGCCACCTCGCATGGGGCTACGTTGACATGGCGCCGCTTTCCGCCGTTTATGCGCGCATCGCGCTGCTCATGGGAGGATCGCTGCCCGCGCTGCGCATTCTCCCCGCGCTCGCTGGTACCGCGCTTATCGCGCTCACCATGCTCATCACGCGACAGCTTGGCGGCTCGCGCTTCGCTCAAGCACTCGCCGGGTTCTGCGTTTTCCTGGTTCCCGTGAATATCGTCATGGATGACTTCCTTTCCATGAACTCGTTCGAGCCTCTTTTCTGGATGGGCTGCGTATATGTCCTGATTCGCATCGTTCGCACCGGGAACTCGAAGCTCTGGCTGTGGTTTGGCCTGCTTGCCGGCCTCGGCCTCGAGAATAAGCATTCCACGCTATTTTTCGGCTTCGCTGTTTTTCTTGCAGTTGCTCTCACCGGCCTTCGCCGTGAGTTCGCGAAGCCGTGGATATGGATCGGCGGAGCCATTGCCTTGCTGATTTTCGCGCCCAATCTGGTCTGGCAGATTCATCGTAATTTTCCAACTCTTCAGGATCTCGAAAACGTGCGTCGGAGCGGGAAAAATGTGGTCCTCACCCCGCTCGCCTTTAGCGCGCAGCAAATTTTCATGGAGCAGCCCATCCTGTTTCCATTTTGGTTTGCTGGATTGGGTTCTTTCCTGTGGGGTCGTGGCAAGAAATTCCGCGTCCTCGGCGTCATGTTCTTGATTTTCTTCGCGACGCTGCTCATCCTGCACGGAAAGGATTATTACGTTGCGCCGATTTATCCCATGCTCTTTGCCGGAGGCGCGGTGGCCACGGAAGGCTGGCTTGGCCGGCGAAGATGGGCTCGCGAACGTCCGTGGCCCAAAGCGGCAATCATTACGGCGGTTATTCTACTAGGAGGCCTTCTGGTTCCGCTGGTTACGCCGATGCTGTCACCCGAAAAATATCTGGCATATGCACGCGTCATTCGCCTTCATGCCGGCAAAACGGAAGTGGCGGAATCGGGTCCGTTGCCGCAGTTTTTTGGCGACCAGTTTGGGTGGCGTAGTATCGTCCGTCAGGTCGCGGACATCTACAATTCACTGCCGCCTGATGAACGCAGCAAGACCGGCATCTTCACCGGCAACTATGGCGAGGCCGGAGCCATCAACCTGTTCGGCCCGCAATACGGATTGCCTCGCGCCTACTCCCGCCACCAGAATTATTGGTATTGGGGTCCGCCGAAGGAGCACTACACGAACTTAATTGTTGTGCAGTGGAGCTTGCAGGACGTTAAGGACAATTGCACATCGTGGCAGGCCTACGAGCACTATTCTCGCTTCGGCATGGCCGAGGAAAACACTCCCATTTACCTTTGCCGCGACGCGGAGTTCGACCTTCAGAAAGTGTGGTGGCACTATCGCCACTGGAACTAGTGAAGAGAACGCAACTGCGGAGAAATAAAACTTTTGAGGCGGGCCTTTTCCTAGTTTCCGGAGACGGCTTCGCTGCCCGGCGTGGCCGTGGGCGCGTAGTATCCCGGGCGGGCCCGTACGACGATTTTACCGTGGCCTCTCACTCCGGTTAACTCGACCTTTACCGCGCGGTACGTGCCGTCCTTAGCTGTGTTCGTCGGATAGTAGCCGATCATGTACTGGTCACGAATGTCCTGGGCGATGCGCTTACAAATATCATCCACTTCCGCGATTGTTTTCGGGAAATAAACTTCGCCGCCGGTCGCCTGCGTCAAAGCCAACAGCGCCTTTTTGCCCTGACGCTTGTCTTCTCTGTCGTCATCATTGTCCGTGAACAATCCCACCGCATAAATCACGGTGTTCGATTGCTGCAGCTTTTGCACCGTATTCGCGAGTGAGTTTCTGCTGTCCTTGTCCACTCCATCCGTAACTACCAGCAGCACCTTCTTTTCGCGCGCAGCTTTCTTTAGGTGATTCATCGAGCCGAGGATCGCATCATAGAGCGCCGTGCCCCCGCGCGAATCGATGCGCTCGAGCGCCGCTTTCAGCACCTTGGGATCGTTCGTGAAATCCGTGTCCATATCGAGGTAATACTCGTCGTTGAAATTCACGACGAACACCTGGTCCTGAGGATTGCTGGTCTGAACGAACGACAGCGCGGCGGCATTCACTCTGGCGCGCTTCGATTTCATGCTGGCGCTATTGTCGATCACCATTCCCACAGCGATGGGGATGTCGTCGCTGCTGAATGCGGAAATTGTCTGCGGCGTTTTGTTTTCCAGAATCCGGAAATTGTTTTGTTTTAGTTCAGGAATGAAATTTCCATTGCTGTCCACAACGGTGACGGGCAAGCGCACCATGTCGACCGTTTTCTTGAGTGTGTATGGTTTTTGTTGAAGCGTTCCGGGACGAGGAAGTTGAATGGGCGGCTGATTCTGAATCGGCGGCTGCGTCTGCGCGGACGCAATGGTGCAAAAGGAAAATACAATTCCCAGGACACCGCAGAAACATCGAAGCAGGGAAGGGGCCGCGATTCGCTTACGGACCTGGCGCGTAATATCCGTACCGCGAGTAGACACTGAGCGGCGGCAATCCTCGTGGCGGCCGGATCTTGATCTTGATTTTCCGCCATTTCGCATCGCGCTTTTTATTGCTTGGCCTGTAGCCCACAACATATTGATTTCGCAACTCCATGCTGATCTTCGTAGCGATATCCCCAAGGTCATCAAGGTTCCTGACGGTGAAAGATCTTCCGCCGGTCATCGACGCGAGTCCTTGCAAAAAACTTGACCCGCTGCATTCCTCCGGAGTCCGGTCGCAAGCATCGGGATCGATAATCCCGATGGCGTAAATCTGGACGTCCGTTTCGCGCAAGAAGCGTTTGACGTCGCTATAATCGTAGCGACTATGATTATCGCCTCCATCCGATATGATGAGCAAAGCTTTTCTGGCGTTGCGTGCCCCTTTCATCTCACTCATCCCAAGATACACGGCGTCCAATAACGCCGTCATTCCCTTGGGAGCGCTGAAGAGGAGACGGTTCTGCAATTCCTCGATACTGCTGGTGAACATGGTTGCCAATTCAGCGCGGTCGGCGAAATCCACCAGGAAAAATTCGTCCGCGGGATTCGCGGTCTTGAAGAATTGCACCGCCGCCATGCGGGATTTGGCAATTTTGTCCGTCATGCTGCCGCTGACGTCAAAAATCATGCCGATGGAAATGGGTACGTCGTCCTCGGCGAATCGCATGATTTCCTGTTCTTTGCCATCCTCGAAAACCCTGAAATTTTCTTGATCGAGCCCTGTCACCAGCCGCCCATATGGGTCGGTAACCGTCGTATTCACCAGTACCAAACTGACATCTTTGCGGATTTCAGCGACGTGGGAGGTCTTGTCGGGTGGAGGAGGCTTGTAAATCAGCGGGCCGGTACTCTGGGCAACCGCCATACCGCAGGGAATCATGCTGACCGCAAGCGCCAAAGCGCCGCATGCCGTCCAAGTTCTGGTCGCCAGCCTGGCCGTTCTTAGCACGCTACCCCCGGCCCAAATCTTGACCAGATTCTACCATTGCTCAGTCGCATTGCAAGGGGGCAAGTACCGAAATTTTCGAGGGCAAAAACTGTATAAAAAGGCGCGTAAGGGTGTCTCAAACTGCGATTTGGTCTGCGGGAGCGTGTCGGTCGCTAAGGTCATCAGAGCGCGCCCGTCCCCGGTTCCGAGATTGCCCGGCAACGCCGGTTCACGTGATAAAATGACGGGGAAGCTTGGAGCTCGCGCGTGACGGAAAATGCTCAAACCGGCCGGCCTTCTATCGTCATCGTGATTCCCGCGCGGTACGACTCTTCGCGGTTTCCCGGGAAACCGGTTGCGCCAATCGCGGGACGCCCCATGATTCAGCATGTGGTCGAACGCGCGAAGACGAGTCGCCGCGCCACGCGCGTTGTCGTGGCCACCGACGATGACCGCATCCGCGACGCCGTAGCAGCTTTTGGCGGCGAGTCCATCATGACGCGACGCGAGCATCGCTCCGGCACCGAGCGCATCGCCGAGGTCGCCGTCCATATCCCCGCCGAGATTTACGTCAACGTACAGGGTGACGAACCGCTGATTTCGCCCGAAGCGATTGACGCCGCGGCTGACGAGATTCTGTCGGAAACGGAGACGCAGGTCGCCACGCTCTGCGCTCCCATTTCCCATGCGGCGGAAATCATGGACCCCAACGTGGTCAAAGTGGTGCTCGATTTTGACGGCAACGCGCTTTATTTTTCGCGCGCGCCCATTCCATGGGTTCGTGAAGCAGGTGAACGCGTGTCGGCGCGCCATTTCAAGCACGTCGGCCTGTACGCTTTTCGTCGCGATGCTCTGCTGGAATTTCCTGCGTTGCCGCCCGGGGAACTCGAACGCGTGGAACAACTCGAACAGCTCCGCTGGCTGGAAAATGGTTACCACATTCGCGTCGCCGAAGCCGCCTATGAAGGCGTCGCCGTCGACACGCCCGCGGACATTGCAAAAGTCGAGGAAGTGCTTCGCAGCCGCCAAGCCGCCGCGAACTAGACCCCCCGGGTCGGTGGGCGATTTCAAGCCCGTTGAATCGTTTCGCGTTTTCTACCTAGCAACAACGTAATCGCGCGAGGCGCCGTGCCAGCCGGCAAGTGCGTGGTGAGGAATCGCGCGAGCAGTTTATAGATGTGCATTGTGGTCCCATGGCCCTCGGAGATTCCGTGAGTGCGATTTGGGTAGGCCATGAAGTCGAACGCCTTGCCGAGTTCGATCATGCGGTCCACCAGTAATTGCGAGCCGGCGAAATGGACGTTGTCATCGCCTGTGCCGTGAACCAACAGCAATTTCCCCTGCAGCCCCTCGGCGAAATTCACCGCCGACGCCGCTTTGTATCCTTCCACATTTTCCTGCGGCAATCCCATGTAGCGTTCCTGATAAATCGTGTCGTAGATGCGCTGGTCGGGCACGGGCGCCACCGACATTCCCACTTTGTAGATTTCCGGCGAGCGGAACATCAAATTTAACGTGTTGGTCCCGCCGCCGCTCCATCCCCACACGGCGACGCGGTCAAGATCAATGTATGAGCGTTCGCGAGCTAGGGCCTGCACAGCCGCGGCCTGCTCTTTCGACGAGAGCACGCCGACGGCGCCATAAATTATTTTTCGCCACGCGCGTCCCTTCGGCGCAGGCGTGCCGCGATTGTCCACCGACGCGACGATGTAGCCCTGATTCGCAATCGCGCGGTGGAACAGCGAACCGCCGCTCCAGCCGTCGAGAACAGTCTGCGCCGCCGGCTCTCCGTACACATTGAAAAGTATCGGATATTTGCGCGACGCGTCGAAATCGGCCGGCTTGATCATCCAGCCGTCCAATTTCACGCCGTCGCCGATGTCGACCTGGAAAAATTCCGTGGGCCGGGTTCCAAAGACTTTTATTTTTTCGCGAACTTCGGAATTATCCGCGAGGACCCGCGCCGTGCGGTGATCCGGCAGACTCACAAGTTCCGTGATGGGCGGCACGTCAAAAGACGAAAATGTGTGCAACGCCCATTTGCAATCGGGGGCAACGTCGTAACGATGGATGCCATTTGTGTTCGGCGGTGTGACGCGTTCGGGCGCGGCCGAGCCGTCCATGCGCGCGCGATACAAATAATGCTGCGTGGCGTTATCCGGCGACGCGATGAAATAGAGCCACTCCTCCGCTGGATCCACGGTAAGAATTTCAATGACGTCGAAATCCCCGCGCGTGATCAGCCGCGCTCCGCTACCGTCTCGCGCAATAACGTAAACGTGCCGCCAGCCGTCGCTCTCGTTCGCCCACAGGAATCCTTTATGCTTTGCCAGCCAGCGCGTGTCTTCATTGACGTCTAGCCAGGTCTTGTCTTCATCGCGGAAAATCTGTTGCGTATGACCCGTGTGCGCGTTGGCCAAGTGAACTTCATTGACATTTTGCCGCCGGTTCATGTGCTGCAGCAAAATCTCGTTTGAATCCCCCACCCAGTCCATGCGCGGAATATACGATTTGTCCGGGTCGGCAGTGACGTCGAGCCATTTCGTGTTCGCATTTTTGACGTTTACCACGCCGATGCGCACGGCGGAGTTCGGCGTGCCGGCGGACGGAATTCGAAACGTCGATACTTTGGGGTAGGTGCCATATTCCGGATAAGGAATCTGCGTGATGGGTTCGCGAAACCCGCCGCCGAGATTATTGATCATCGAGAATTCGCGCACGGGCCGCGTGTCGAATTGAAAATAGGCGATGCTGCGGCCATCGCCGCTCCAACGAAAGCCGTCGCGCACGTCGAATTCTTCTTCGTATACCCAGTCGGAGGTGCCGTTGATTGTGGTTTCAGAGCCATCGGTGGTAAGCGCTTGGATTTTGCCCGAGGAAATTTCCTCGACGTAAATATTATTGGCCCGCACATAGGCGACCTGCTCGCCAGAGGGAGAAAACTTCGCGAACATCAACGACGACGGCGCCGCATCGCCACCGATTTTGTGGAGACGCTTCGCCTCACTCTCGAAAACCCAATAATCGCCACGAGTGTTCTCCCGCCACACGCGCGCGGTATTTGTGTAAATGAGGAGCTTCTTCCGATCCGCTGACCATTCGAAGTCCTCGACGCGCAGCGGCTCTTTTGTTCCGGCGGGAATCATCTCCGCGGATGAAAAAAGCACACTCCGCGCGCCTGTCGCCGAGTCGTAGCGCGCCAGTTCCTGCATCTCGCGATTGCCTGGCGCTGACTCGAGGACCGTGTACGACTTGCCGTCTTCATCCCAGCGCGCGGGGCCGAATCGCTTGCCCCGGAATTCCCGGGAGAAGATGCGCTCGATCCATTCATCCAAGCTGCCAGATGGCGAGGTTGCAGCGCGTGATTGCGATTGTGAATCCGCCGTCGGTGTGAGCGGCGCAAGGGATTCGGCGTCCAAATCTCGCAGAGGCGCAAAACCGCCGGCGAGCGCCGCTCCCGCGCCCGCAAACGTTGTCGCTCTAAGGAACAATCGTCGCGAAATCTGCGAATCTTTTCTCATCATTGAACTCCCTTGCATTTGTTTGAATTCACGCTGCGTTTTCGCCCGCGCTCTATCGACGGCCATGCATTGTGTCGCGTTGCGGGGAATTCGTCACGAAATTTCTGGGGGAGGCGGACTTTACCTTTTGCGGGACGAACTTGGAAGAATTCCGCGTAAGAGGGCCAGCGACACTTGTCGGACGACCGAGCGTCTCTCTGGTGCAATGAGTATCCAAGAGGCTACCATGGCGATGATCGCAGTCCAGCGCAAGGTCGTTGTCTCGGATGGCGATAGGTTAAATTTTAGTGAGATGAAGATACTCGCGACCAGAATGGCCGCAAGCGCTACTATCGTTGCGAACAAGCGAGCGCCGTTTCCCGGCAGCCGAAGCCGGGCCTGCGACACCATCACCAGAATGTAGTGGTCTTCTTTTTGGAGTGCACGAATTTGTTCGAGCCACTGCTGCGCGAGTTCGTCGGAAGATGCCTTGTCGCGTTCATACGCTCGTTTGATTAGACCTGCGATTTTTGCTTCGTATTCCTGCGTGTCATATCGTTCATCGAACTGTGCGTTTACCTCGAATAGATCATCGGGCTCCTGCTGTTGCTCCGAGAAATAGAGCATCTTCCTTTCGATCTCGGAGATCGGAATGTTTTCCATGTCCGCTTCTTGCAGGATTTTTGAAATCAGGAATTCTTTGGCTTGATGCGCTGCTTGGCGGTCGGATTCGGCGTTTCCAGTCAGAATGTCGGCCCCGCAAACGAAATAATTCAGGCGAGGCTACCATCTCAGAGTACCTGAAACAAGCAGAGGTGTTTCCTGATGGTGAAAAACTGGCGATTGACAGAGGCGCGCGGCGCGGCGATAATGATTTGTACGCAGCCTACCTGGGAGGAAAAACGGGAGCCTTGGTGACGCGCCCGAAGTATGTGTTTGTAACGGGTGGCGTGGTTTCCTCTCTCGGCAAAGGCGTTGCAGCCGCCTCAATCGGCTGCCTGCTCGAATCCCGCGGCCTGAAAGTCACTCTTCAGAAGTGCGATCCCTACCTGAACGTTGATCCCGGCACCATGTCGCCCTATCAGCACGGCGAAGTGTACGTCACCGACGATGGCGCGGAGACGGATCTCGATCTCGGTCACTACGAACGCTTCACAAATGCGAAGCTGACGCGCGATCACAACTGGACGACGGGCCGAATTTACGAATCGATTCTGGCGAAGGAACGGCGCGGCGATTACCTGGGCAAGACCGTGCAAGTGATTCCGCACGTCACGGACGAAATTAAAGCCGCGTTCCGCAAAGTCGCCGACGATGTGGACGTAGTGATCGTCGAAATCGGCGGCACGGTGGGCGACATTGAATCGCTGCCCTTTCTGGAAGCGATTCGCCAGATGCGCCTGGAGCTCGGTCCGGAAAATGCCATCTACGTTCACTTGACGTTGGTGCCCTACATCGCGACGGCGGGCGAGCACAAGACGAAGCCGACGCAGCATAGCGTGAAAGAATTATTGAGCATTGGAATTCAACCGGATATTTTGCTGTGCCGCAGCGATCATCCCATCGCGCCGGAGCTGAAAGCAAAAATCGCGCTGTTCTGCAACGTGGCCACTTCGAGTGTGATTTCCGCGCCGGACGTGCGAAATATTTACGAGGTGCCGATGTCGCTCGTCGCCGAAGGGCTCGACGAGCAGATTTTGCGTTTGTTGCATTTGCAGTCGGGACCGCGCGACATGTCGCCGTGGCTTGCGATGCTCGAAAAGCTCGAGCATCCTGAAGGCGAAGTGCGCATCGGCGTCGTCGGCAAATACGTGCAGCTCGAAGACGCGTACAAGAGTTTGCGCGAAGCGTTGATGCACGGCGGCCTCGCGCATCGCGCGCGCGTGGCAATTGAATGGGTGGAATCGGGCGACATTGAATCGCTCGAAATGGCCGCGGAGCGTTTGCGGCACATGGACGGAATTTTAGTTCCCGGCGGATTCGGCAAGCGCGGAATCGAGGGAATGATTTACGCGATTCAGTACGCGCGCGAGCGAAAAGTGCCGTTCTTCGGGATTTGTTTGGGAATGCAGTGCGCGACGATTGAATACGCGCGCCACGCCGCTGGCTTGCAGCATGCGAATTCGACCGAGTTCGACGCGCAAACGCCCTATCGCGTGATTTACAAATTGCGCGAATTGCTCGGTGTCGATGAAATGGGCGGGACAATGCGCCTGGGCGCGTGGCCATGCAAGTTGGACGCGGATTCGTTTGCCGCGCGCGCATACGGCGCCACGGAAATTTCCGAGCGGCACCGCCATCGCTACGAATTCAATCGCGATTACGAACCTGCGCTGACCGCCGCAGGTTTGAAAATCACAGGCAAGACCCCGGATGGAGTTTATGTCGAAATTGTCGAGGCGCCGAACCATCCGTGGTTCGTCGGCTGCCAATTCCATCCGGAATTTAAGTCGAAGCCGCTCGCACCGCATCCATTGTTCGCCGCGTTCATCGGTGCATCCGCCGAGCATCGCCGCCGCCGCGCCATCTCGGGCAAAGACGCCCCACGCGCCGCCCACGTCCCCGCCTCCTCGGATTAGCCGAGAAAGATCTGTGTCGCGAAAGAATCCATGAACAAGGCGCGCTTCGAGGCGTTCTCCGATGGCGTTTTCGCTTTTGCGATTACGCTGCTCATTCTCGGGATTGCGCTGCCCGCGTTCAGGAATCCGCCGTCGGATCGTGAACTTGCGTACGCGCTGCTGCGCCTTTGGCCCAATCTGCTGGCCTACATTCTGAGTTTCGCCGTTATCGGCATCATGTGGCAGAACCATCACGCGCTTTTCCGGCTGGTCGAGCGCGTTGACCGCTGGACCGTTTTTCTCAATCTGATGCTCCTTGGCGTGACCGTGTTCATTCCATTCGCGACTTCGACGCTGGGCGCGTATCCTTCGATGCGTTCCTCAACATTTTTGTACGGCCTGACGCTGACGAGTTCCGGAACCGTGTACAACTTGATGCTCGCGCACTTGCTCCGCAGCGGTGCACTCCATCCGAACGTCAGCAAGGCTACAATTCGGCAGACAGTGGTTGCCTATCGCGTGGGTGTGGTGACGTATGCCGTTGCAATGCTCACGTCACTGGTCGAGCCAGCCGTCAGTTTTGCGCTTTACTTGTTTGTGGCCGGCTACTATCTGTTCCCGCGCGGCGTCGACGCTGATATCGCGGGCAAGCCTGTACAAGGTTGAAGCGGGGAATTCGTTGCAGCGTACTCGCGACGCGCTGCCATCACGCGAAGAACTTCGCACACTCACAAGGAGCGTCAGGCGCTAGACGCGGGTAGCGTCAGCTGCGGGAAAGTATCGTAGAAGCTTCAGACCGCGCGGCCGCGAAGGATTGCGATGTTCGCCGCGGTTTCGTATCCTTCATCGGCGACCGTTTTTTGCGCCGCCGCGCGAAGAGATTGCTCATCCGCATCGCGCGGCAAATCGCAATGACGGCGCACCACTTCGTCGCCCACTTCGATTCGAACCAGCCATTTCGATTTTTCACTGTCCCAGGAAACTTCCACGCGATCTGCTTGCATGAAGTGCCTCCGTGTGCGGGCTAGCTAATCTAGGCATATTGTAGGCGCGTCGGACGCAAAACGAAATAGGGGCTTTGCCGTACGACGAGGTCAGCAGAAGGCTACGAAGACGGACGATTATCGCCGCTTCTCAGAAGTCCCGATGCAGATTGTACGTCAGTCCAGTCGATCGAAATTCTGCAAGCCAGAACAATCTGGGCGACAGGTCCATTTGCGGACGGACAGCAACCAGTGTCAACGGCAAGATTGCAAAGGCGAGGAATCCTGCATAGTCTTAGGGTGGCTGACTGATGCAACGGTTGGCAGACCCCCGCCCTTCGCGGAGGCTCAGGGTGGGACGCCCGGCACAGCAAATGTCACAACCAAATCACAAATTCAGCGTGGGCAGTGTGGCGATAGGGCAGGGCGCGCCATTCTTTTTTATCGCGGGGCCGTGCGTCATCGAAAGCGAAAGCCACGCGATGATGATCGCGGAGCAACTTGCCTCGGTCGCGCGCGAGCTCCGGGTGTCATTGATTTTCAAGGCCTCCTATGACAAGGCGAATCGATCTTCCGTGGAATCGTTTCGCGGACCGGGAATAAGAGAGGGTCTGCGGATACTTGGCGAAATCAAAAAGCGTTTCGCGCTGCCGATTTTGACCGACGTGCACGAAGCGGGTCAGGTCGCGCCGGCAGCAGAAGTTTGCGATGTGATTCAAATTCCAGCGTTCTTGTGCCGCCAGACGGATTTGCTCGTGGAAGCGGGAAAATCGGGCCGCGCGGTGAACGTCAAGAAAGGGCAATTCGTTTCGCCGTGGGAAATGGGCAACGCCGTCGAGAAAATCGCAAGCACCGGGAATCATAAGATTATTGTGACGGAGCGCGGCGCGTCATTTGGATATCAGAATCTTGTGGTGGACATGCGCTCGTTTCCGATTTTGCGCAAGCTGGGATATCCGGTGGTGTTTGACGTGACGCATTCCGTGCAACTTCCCGGCGGCGCGGGCAAATCGAGCGGCGGGCAACCCGAATTCATCGAGCCGTTGGCGCGCGCGGGCGCCGCGGCGGGAGCTGACGGATTATTCGCTGAGGTGCACGACAATCCGGCGAAGGCGCTGTCAGATGGGACGAACGCGTTGCCGCTTGAACAATTTCGGCCGCTGGTCGAGCGGATTTTTAAAATCGCATCGCTCGTTCGCGAATGGGAGAAGTGATGAAAGCGACGAAATCCCTGAAATCCACGGGAAGTCTGGCGGCAGCGCAACGCGTGCTGCGCATCGAAGCGGAAGCGATTGCGGGATTGATGGAGCGTCTCGATGAACGGTTCGAGCGCGCCGTGGAAATCATTTTCGAGTGCCGTGGGCGCGTGATCGTCACGGGAATGGGCAAGTCGGGGCTGATTGGGCGAAAAATTTCGGCGACGCTGGCGAGCACAGGCACGCCGTCGGTTTTTTTGCACTCAGCCGAAGCGCTTCACGGTGATTTGGGGATGCTGATGCGCGAAGATGTGGTGCTGGCCGTGTCGACAAGCGGTGAGACGGAGGAATTGCTGGCGCTGCTGGAGCCGATCAAGAGGCTCGGGATTCGGCTGGTAACCCTGACGGGCAATTCGCACTCAACGCTCGCGGCGGCAAGTGACGTGGCGCTCGACATTGCGGTGAAGGAAGAGGCCTGCTCGTTGAATTTGGCGCCGACGGCCTCGACGACCGCGGCACTCGCGATGGGAGATGCGCTGGCGATTGCGTTGCTTGACCGGCGCGGATTCCGCGAAGAGGATTTTGCGGCGCTACACCCGGCGGGGAAACTTGGCACGAAGTTGCGACGCGTAGATTCGGTGATGCACTCAGGCGACGCTTTGCCGCGCGTCGGACCGCAGGCCCCAATTCCCGAAGTGATTTACGAAATCAGCCGGAGGAAATTGGGCATGGTGGTGGTGACCGATGATGCAGGCAAGCTGCTCGGCATCGTCACGGATGGCGATTTGCGGCGGTTGATGGAGCGGCGCAAGAAAGAGGCGCTCGATTTGACGGCGGCGGACAGCATGACGAAAAATCCCGTGACGCTCGGGCGCACGGAATTGGCGGCCAGCGCGCTGCGATTAATGGAGGAGCGCAAAATCACATCCGTGGTGGTGGTGGATGCGGAGCGGCGCGTGGAGGGCGTGGTCCATTTGCACGATTTGTGGACATTGCAACTTTTCTAACAGACGAAAAGGCGGGGTCCGTAAAGAACCAGGCTGGCCGTTCGAAAACCTCACGTCAGTTCGCACAAACGGCATGCGAACGGGACCTGCCTGCGGCAGGCAGGCGTGAGCTACAGCGCATGGAGTAAGTTGCGAAGATGACGGTCAAGAAAAACTCGGTGGGCGTCCAACGGCGGGCGAAGAAAATTCGGCTGCTGCTGATGGACGTGGACGGCGTGCTGACGAATGGAACTGTGAATCTCCAGGCGTTTCCCGATGGCAGCGTTGCGGAGATGAAGGTCTTTAACGCGCACGATGGCGCGGGATTGCACCTCGCGTCGATTGTCGGGTTGCGGAGTGGCGTGATTACAGGACGCAATACGCCCGCGGTCGATCAGCGCGCAAAAGAAATGGGCGTCGAGTTTGTCTACCAGGGACAGGCGAAAAAAGTGGGCGCGTACGAGGAGATTCTGCGGCGCGCGGGTATTAAGGACGACGAAGTTGCGTACATGGGCGATGATTTGCCGGACCTCCATCTCTTTGCGCGCGTGGGACTGGCTGTCGCGGTGGCGGACGCAGCGGCGGAGGTGATTCGGGCGGCGCATTATGTGACGCGAGCGAGGGGCGGGGAAGGCGCGGCGCGCGAAGTGGTGGAGCTGATCCTGAAATCGCAGGGGAAATGGGAAGCTGCAATTCCCAAAGCTCTGGCATAAACCGCACGCTGGTGGCGAATGTTTTAGTACAAATGGAAGCTTACAATCAGCTTTGTATCTGTTTCAACGGGCTGGCCATTCACCGGCTTTGGCATGAAGCGCCATTGAAGAACTGCTTTCCTCGCCGCAGGAATGTCGCATAAAGCCACGAACGCAGTCCGGGATTTCCGTGCTTTTGAGCATCCCGATCAATTTCTCTGTGTCGCCGCTTTTGGCAGAGGCGACCGCGCCGTTCAGAAATTCCTGCAGACCCTCGGACGAATTTGGATATGAATCCGGAGGAAGATAGAGGTCGGCGACCTTTAGCGAGACCGCGGACAAATCGAGGTCCGAGCGGTTCGATAGAATGATTATCGTGAGGTTGTCGGCGGGGAAGCGCTGAATGATGGTGTGAAATCCGATCGAGCTGCCGTAGTGCCACATGCGCGCGTGGCCGCGATAGGGATCGAGGAACCAGCCGAATCCGTAGGCGAGCGGTTTCTTGCCGGCGGTTTTTGGCAAGTCGTCGACATTTTCCGGCAGTACAGCGGCGGAATTTTCCGGCGTGACCGCAGGACGCATTTCCTCGGCACTCAGCAGCGTATGATTGCGAATCGCGTCATCCCACTTGATTAAATCGTCGAGCGACGAATAAATTCCGCCGTCGCCAAGCGTCGCTGAAGTCGGACTCTGATCGGTTTCGAGCCACACTCCGGCGTCGTCCGTGTAGCCGTACGCGCGATTCGCGACCTGGTTTTTGCCATACTCGTGCGCGACGGTATTTTCCATTTTGAGTGGCTCGAAAATTCGCCGACGCAGAAAATCCGCGAAGGGCATCCCTGAAAGTTTTTCAACCACCATTGCCAGAACGCAGTAGCCGCCATTGCTATATTCCCATTTGGTTCCCGGCGGGAATTTTGTGCCGGTCTGCTGCTCCATAAGTGCAAGCACGCCCGCGTCGCTGATTTGCGGTATTTCCTCCCAGGACTTTCCGGCGTATTTCTTGTCCATCAAGTCTTCATAAGCCATCAGGCCGCAAGTGTGGTTGAGTAAATTGCGAATGGTAATTGCGCGACCATAAGCGGGAAACTCCGGGAAAACATCGGTGAGGCGCGTGTCATAGCGTAGTTTGCCATCGTGGACCAGCAGCATGATGGCCATCGCGGTGAATTGCTTGGTGAAAGACGCGAGACGAAAATTCGTATGCTCGTCAATGGGCGAGCCGGAGCGCAGATCGCGCGAGCCGTAGCCGCGCAGAAATACCGTGCGCCCGTCTTTTCGCACGACGACAGCGAGGCCGGGCTGCTTCGCCGACGTAATGCCGGAAAAGATCGCCTCAATTTGCTTCGCCGAAGGATTTTGCGCCGCGCAAGCGAACTGTGAAAATGCCAGCACGCACAGCATTACCACCACAACAGGCCGGAAACAATTCCTACGCAACTTCCACCGCATGAGTGCTCCTCTACCAGCCGAACTTCGGCAGAAATGAAATGTGCCTGAAAATCGGGCGTCGCGCCAGAAAGAATTGCGGAACGCACAAATGAGCCGTGATTCAAGACTGAACAGGAAGGAGCAGGCAGTCGTTCAGCTTCCTATCATTTGTGGCATGTCTTGGGCGTTTGGCCCTGGGCGCGCTGGGCGAATTCGCTAGGGCGGCGGGGACAAATATGGTACCCTCTGGTTGCGTTTGTTGCTCTTGTAAAACCCCTAGATTCGATTAAAGGGGCTGCGAGTACCAACTTGCAGCCTTTTTTGCTTTACGGCTGGAGGCGGTCGCGAGGCGCAAATAGCTTAAAATAAAGAAGAGGAAACACAAGTGTCAAAAGAACAAGGAACAGTAAAGTGGTTCAATGCGAGCAAGGGCTTTGGATTCATCCAGCGTCAGTCGGGCGAAGATGTTTTCGTTCACTTTTCGGCGATTCAGTCGGAAGGCTACAAGTCGCTGAACGAAGGACAGGCCGTCGAATTCGACGTCGTGTCAGGCCCCAAGGGCTTGCAGGCCGCTAACGTAACTAGCCTCTAGTCAGCAGACCAAAATTAGCGGGAGGTTGCCACGCGCAGGCTCCCGCTAGCATCTCAAATAAGCCAGACCCGCCACAAAGCATCTGTAAAGCGCACCGAAAAGAGAGAGTTTGGCAGCAGGTTCCCCGAAAACCTGTCAGGGTGTGCAAATCAGGGAGAACCTGCGAAGCATGGCAGTTTAAGGAGTTCCTTCCATGGCAAAGCTCTACGTAGGGAACCTGCCGTTTGAAGTCACCGACGAAAGCCTGCAGCAAATGTTCAGCAGCCAGGGATTCGAAGTGCAGTCTGCGCGCGTGGTCCGCGACATGGGAACAGGACGTTCGCGCGGGTTCGGATTCGTCGAGTTGGGAGCGAAAGAGGATTCAGCGCGCGCGATTTCGCAATTGAATGGCACGATGATGGAAGGGCGCGCCCTGCAAGTGAATGAAGCGCGTCCACAAGCGCCGCGCAGCGGAGGCGGCGGAAATCGTGGCGGATTCGGTAACCGCAGCAGTGGGGGCGGTGGCCGTGGCGGTTATGGAGGCGGTGGGGGCGGCCGTGGGGGTCGCGCCGGCGGCGATCGCGGCGGAAGTGACCGCGGTGGCAGCGACCGTGGGGGACGCCGTTGATCGTAGGAACGCCGACGAATAACGTCCCGAGAAATGGAACGAGCAAGAGCATAACGCGGCAGAATAGCTGTGTACGTCAAGGAGCTTCTTTTTGTGAGCGATAACCTGTTCGTGCAGTATGTGGGCTTCAAGGTAAAGACATTTGATCGCGAGTACACATTTAACGTGCATGTCTCGGAAGGAGCGATTCGCTCGTTCAAGTTGTTGATTGCGAACGAAGCGTTCAATACGCACCGCGCGCGCTTTCAGGACGCGCCGTCAATTTGCTCGGCCAAGCTGCATCGCGAGCTCGCCGGGCACGACAACAATCCGCTCGAGACCAGCTACCGCATCTCGGATACGGATCTGGAAGAATACCGCAGCGCACACACGCAAAAATCCTCGCGCAATCCCTACGCCCGCAAAACGAATTAAGCCGCAGTTGTTCTGAACATCGCGGAGAGGAAACTCACGGCAGAAAAGCTGGAGCGGGAGAAGGGAATCGAACCCTCATTTCAAGCTTGGGAAGCTCGCGTTCTGCCACTGAACCACTCCCGCAGGCCGGCAAAGATACGGCAGACACAATGGAGCATAGCATTGCGCCATGGTGTACTCAAGCTGAGCGCGCTTGATTTCGCGCGGCGCGTGTCGAGCGGACATCCAGCGATATTGCCAGAAGCGGTCTCTAGTTCACCGCCATGCCGGCGATGCGGCGGTCGAGAGCGGCCGCGACGAAGTAAGCGCAACGCGCGGATTCGTGCCGGGCCCAACTCTGCGCGACGGGAACCAATCGCGCGACGGACATATCGATCACCGAAATGATTCGGTGG
>DASZCH010000135.1:0-7505 GCA_035943235.1 Candidatus Acidiferrales bacterium | reverse complement strand
GGATAGAGCGAACCCTCCTCCACCGACAGCATCTCGTCCGACGCCCGCTGGATGTGCAGCACGATTCCGTAACCGTGCAGCTCCCCCATTTGCGAAAGAGTTTTCAGCGCCAGTAGATCCAAACTTCCCTGAAGATCGTTTCTCGACATTCCCGGAACCCCTAGACAACTTGGTCTTGAAACCATATCCCTAGGATTCTAGGCGTGTCAAGGACATTCTGCGCGCCGCTGAGCACGTGAGAAGAATCTGAGCTTGCGCCGTTCTTGCCGCTCGGTGAGGCCGGAATTGCAGGGGATCTCGTTCAGGCGATTGATCCAGTTCGCGAGTCTGCAAAGGTCTGCGGCGTCTTGAGCAGCGCCGTGCGGCGTGCGCTTTCGGCCCGTTTCTGTTTGCGGCGGATTGTCCGGTTGCCAGCTACGACGATGCGGCCATCGGTGAAAGTCGCTGCTCGTTGATGTGGTCGTCCGTCCAGCCGGAGGCGTAAAGCTTCGGTAGGACGTACTTTCGACAGGTATCAGCTTCCGTAAGTACAGGCATGCCCCTGGGATGACCACCTCTCGAATCGTGACGCCAAATCGCCCGCTTTCAATTGTCGCAGCATAGCACGTCGGGCGTCCGTGCTAGCAGTTACGGAGTATCAGAAACTAACTCACAATTGGTCGAATGAGAGGAATGCTTCCAAAAATCCTTACCCGTACTCTACGCGTGCGCGAGCTGATGAATCCTCCGCACATGAATCTGTTTCTCGCGCTTGCGGGTTTGAGCGATGTCGTATGAAGCTTGCATCCGCATGAGCGTATCCATCTTCACGCCAAAGGCCTTTTCGATACGCAGGGCCATATCCCCGGAGAGGTCGGCCTTGCCATTAAGTAAGCTGGACAATGCCGGCCGGGAAACCTGAAGCGCAGCGGCGGCTGCCGTCACCGAGAGGCCAGCAGGGGCGATGATCTCCGTGCGAATAAAATCGCCGGGATGAGGGGGGTTCTTCATAGGCATGTTGTATGCTCCTTTCGTCCTAGTGATAGTCTTCCAAATTCAGATCGCAAATTTCGCGCTCGGCAGTGTCAATGCGAAACGTTAACCGGCGGTTCCGGGTGACGCTGAGGCTCCATGTTCCTTTGCGATCTCCCGTCAGCGTGTGCGCCTTCCATGAAGGAAGGGCGCGCAATTCCTCCGGGTCTTGCATAACATCAAGGAACGCGAGCATCTTACGGAGCTTGTCCACTGTGTCGGCGGGGACACCTTTTGCGTTGTCTTCCGCGTAGAGCCGTTTCAGGCCCTTGTGGGCGATGTTCCGTATTTTCACCACGCTGAGTGTAGCCTGTAGCTTAACACTTGTCAAGCCTGGTGTTCGTGACTGTGGCCCCTTCAGTGAAGGATAGATTGCCAGAGACGGCATAACGAAGCGCGGTGAGCCGTAGCCAGAGAAACATTAATAAGTGTCATGAGATGAAACAGGCGGCACCATGACATGATTAGTGGTTCACGAGGCCATGCGCAGGCTTTTCGGTTAGTCGCAACCATGCCAACGAACAAAGTAAACGCGAGGACCCGAGGGGATTTCTTTATAGCTGGGAGAAAAGGGTAAGCCACTGCCGAGCCTTTGAGGCTACTCTGACACCCGGAAGAAACGCGGCCCTTAGTCTGCGGTATTAGATGGCGCGCATTCCGTGTTTCAATCCACGCGCCCGTGCGGGCGCGACGGTAGTAAACGAGCAAGATAATCAGCGGTCGGCGCAGCATGCAAGCCAAGGCCATTCCTCTCCCCCAATTCGCGGATGGCGAAAGGTCTGCATTGTTCAGGCGGTCGCGGTTTTCTTCCCACTTGAGCTTTGTGCAGTTGCTAAATCACTGATGCTTGACGGGTGAAGTTCGGAACGCATCGGCTTCTTGAGCCGTCCGCCTTCGGACGCGATAACAACCAATAGAAATGGAATCGAATTTCTTGCGGTTCAAACGAAGATATTCGTTGAGCGTACATGTACCGAGCATGGGCGCGCTTGTGCTAGGGTCAAAAACCATTGCAGATTCATCGACCGCTACTGCATGTACGGCTTCCGCCGTACGAAGGCTGCAATAGTAGCGACTCCCCAATGGCAGATTAAGGTACCCGTTGAACATGGTTTTCCATGCAAGCGTCCTGTCGAACCCCATATCGTCCCGCACGTCCTCCACCACAAATCCCAAGGCTTGCATATAGTTCAACCAAAAGTAGTCGGGCTTCTCCGGAGTTCCTACGTCCGCCAAGATTTCTGCTTTCGTACGATCAGTGAGCATTGCGACCACGCACGCTCCGCACTCATTACTCGCCGGTGCTTGCTTCACCATTCGCATCTCGAATGAAATTCTACAGTAGCCTCCGTAATGGGAGGTCATTCAGAATACCTTCCTCTTTTCCCTCCTTCCTGCGTAAAGACTGCGCATCGCCTGTCGGGCCGCTTCGCTCCCGTGAACGCGAAAACACGCGCCCTGGGCAGGCGACGACCAGGCATAGCACGGCTGCATGGCAGGCAGCCACGCTCGTCCACTGCCCCCTGCGGAGCTGGGGCTCGGTCGAATCGAGGTAGCTTGGCGTCATCCGCGGCGAAGTGTTGGATTGGTTTTCCGCCGCCCTGTTGTGTTGGCCGCGCGTTTTCTTCCATGGAGAACGTCCCAATCTGACGATAAGTTCTATTCTAGTGCTGGAACAGTCCAAAATGCCTTTTTATCATGCCCCATGGCAATCATCATTAACATTGACGTCATGCTGGCAAAGCGAAAAATGAGTGTCACCGAGCTTGCCGGGAAAGTCGGCATCACGATGGCAAATATTTCCGTGCTGAAAAACGGCAAGGCAAGGGCGATCCGGCTATCGACCTTGGAGGCGATTTGCAAGGCGCTTGGTTGCCAGCCCGGAGATATTTTGGAATACAAAAAATAGGCACTCGGTTGCGCCGACAAAAATATTAAATTGCGGGCCTTCGCGTCCGACTGTAGCCTTGTCAAGGCTTGAGGAGGCAAGTCCTGGAAAGGCGGTAGAGAGCTATGTGCTCAAGCAGGCGACAAGAATCGCACTCGAAAGGCGAAACCGCTGTTCTTGTAACTGACGGAAAATTCAACTAAATCCCTTTGCCAGCCGTCAGGTACGCTGAATTTCAATGTTTTGGATTTCGCTGATTTTTGCCTGTTTTACGCGGTTTGCTGTGACAATTTTGTGACAGTCGCCGAGTTTCGGCCCCTCCGCCACTTGATTGTCACACGTCCACTCCCGATTGGTGGAATCTCGTTTTGTCGTTTGCCCAATACCGCGTCATAGCTGATAGCCGCTCACCTAAAAGTACGCACCCAAACATCAATGTGCGCTACATCCTGTTTGTCGCAACTGAACCCCCACGCTTAGCTGCACATTTCCTCGACCCTGCGAATCATCCAATCGGCACACATTCCAAGTCGCGCCGCCGTCGTGAGTGCTCACGATGAGGCCATCCTCTCCGACTGCCCAGCCTTCTTGCTTTTCACTCCACGATATATCTTCCAGCCATGCACCTTGATTTTTTGAGCTGCTAAGATGAAACACAGACTTCCAGGTCGCGCCTCCATCATCCGTTCGAAGTATGGTCGAGCTGGAAGGCAGCTTATCGGTTGCAAGCCGAACCGTGTTTCCGGTTTCTGCCTGTGCGAGGAGCAAGAAAGCGGTGCTCCTTCCAGAAATTACAACTGGGCCGACTCTCTCATTTGAGTGTAGATTCACCCAAGTCATTGTTCTGTCGCCGTCCACAGTTCTCACAAGGACGCCTCCGCTGATAAGACCCTCCTCGTTGTTGAAAAACGCTAGATGTGACAACGTTCCCCAGCTGTTCGCTCCGAGTCCTTTCCAAGCCGCGCCGCGGTCACCTGAGACAAGTATCTGATCGCGGGTGAGTACCATCATTTCACCAGATTGAAGCGAAGTAATGTCGAGCAAATCCTTACCATCGCCGAGCCGTCCTTGTCGCCAGGTTACACCTCGGTCAGACGAGGTAAGCAAGACTCCGTGGTTAGCAGTCGCAAAGAGGATTCCGTGTGGGTCACGGACGATTTGGTTTATATCCTCTTTCGTACCACTGTTGGCCTCCTGCCAGGAATGTCCCCCATCTTGAGTCCGAAGGATCAACCCACCACTGCCGACGACCCATCCGGAAAGGCGGTCCTGAAGTAAAGCCCCTCGGAGGATTGAGGGAGTCCGATAAGCGACGATCCACTGTTTTCCACCATCGCGCGAGAGCAGCACAATTGAGTATTCATCCGTCGTGGCCAGCGCAATTCCGTGGTCCTTGTCTACGAAAAACACTCGGTGGAGGTTGAGTACGGTATTCGTACAGATGGCAGGCAGAGGGAACAGTAGTAATAAACAAACAGAAAACCATCGAAGGTTTCTTCTAGATGCCATTTGTCCACTACTACCTCTTGTTTTCAAGTTGCCACCTGAGCAAATGCTGCTGGCCGTTCTGGTCGTGAAACGAGATGGTGCACATCGCGCTCGGACAGCTAGTGCTACCGCTATTTATGTCTCGTGTCGCCAGGCCCAGTTGTCGCTGGAAGGTATTCACGAAGTCTATCACGCCGCCCGGCCCGGTATCATTCGGATTGAAAGTTGGGAATTTATGATCGATCTCATGCGACAGGTTGAGGCCGAGGGAGAATGCAGCCGTTTCGTGCGAGTCACTGAAGCCCGCTGCGTTTCGGAAGTCGTCAAAATCGATCTGTACGTTGTACGTAGCGATGCCGTTCGTAACGCTTCCGGCATCGGTCTGCATAAAATTGATGTTTGAACTTCCAGAGTAATCACCAAGCTTAAAGACGTCGGTCTGGCTGTCAATTGCTGAAGTTATTTGTTCACGCAGACCAGCTGATCCACCATTTGCCTTTTCACTCTTATTGTAGGTTAGCTGGCCGTTCCGGTCGAAGTTGATGCTCTTCAATCCCGTTTTCTTCTGTAAATCCTTAGCAAGCTTTTTCTTTTGGCTCTTGGTCAGCTCATGCCTCTTATCATCCGTGTTTTCGATAATTTCTCCGGTAGGGTCGACCAGACGAAGCGGGTTATTTCGGACATAAGCGTAAAGGTTCCAAGACTGAGGGGTCGGCCCGAATACGCTCGGCGACGCGGGTGGTCATCGTCATGCCAGCGTATGGAATTGGATTCTTAGGACTGCCCGCCGGCCATAGCCATTCGGTATGCAGTTCTATCCCGGGTGGATTTGGATTGACATCGTTCCAAGCTCCCCACTTACCGTTGAATTGCATAATCACACCCGAGGCGCCATCAAGGGGATTTTCAACTTCTCCCAGGTGGGTACATTTCGCGTGAGGTAATGATAGATTCCGTCTCCATCATGGTTTGGCGACCCCGTTTTGGAACCCGCCGGACGCGGCCAGAATTCGTGACTGCCCCATTCAACATACACGACCGGGTGACGGAAATCGCTTTCACCAGGTCCTTTGAAGAATTCAATGAAATTCAGCACGGAATCAAAATCGTCTTCCTGAAATAATTCAGTCGTTCCGTCGTCAGAGGTTTGCACGAGGTGCTTTTTACCGGGCCCAACGAGCCTGGTCGTCAGGTCGCCATGATGGGCATACGTAACGGATGTCAACGCGTCCGCTGAAACGCTGTACAGCATCGATACCGTACACCAGTCTGCTTCATGATCGGCTATGTCTGTATTGTAGGCATTGCCCTGGTTAAACCCAAAAAATTGCCAGTATTCTATCTTCAAAATATTCTTGTCGCTTGTCGGAACCACATGACCATACAGTCCGATGTTTCCCTTTGCTATTATTTCGGGCCAGTCATGACCGTCTCCATTATTAAAGCCAGACCGATAGTCATCGTAAATATTTAACCGGAAAGAGGCCTTGCTTCAGTGCCCGGCGATCGATCAGTTTCGGGGTGGCCGACCATACCGGGGGAGGTCCTGCGGCGAAAAATGTTTACGCGAATGAGGAGTCAACGGGAAACAGGAAAGTAAGAGCGCCGAAACGGCCAAGCTGCATCGCCTGCTCTCGCAAAAGAATATTTCTGGAATCCGAATTCCCGAGATACGGAAACCAGCAAGCGGCGGTCGTCCCGGCTTCAAAGTACCCGCTTGTTGGTGGCGCTGCCCCGGACAACGCGATGCGCGTCGGACAGTCTTCGGGAAGCGCGCTCAGGTTTTTCTGGACAGTACGCAAGCGCGCGCGGAACGGCTCAGTTGATATCCACATCCATTGGAAATCCGTGGACGACCATTTGATGACGGCGCAAGGCACGATCTCTGCCTTAGCATAGCGGATGGCGCTAGCTGTCACGGAGGTTCCGAAGTGCTTGGCAATCTCCAGTATTCCCGTCATCCCCGGGCGGTTCTTGCGCGCCATCTTAAGGAACTGTGCCGTCGGCATCAAGAGGTGCGAGGCAAAATGGTCGGCTTCGCGCTCGACCAGCAGATTGGACTCGAACTCGGACCGCGACCCGTGCGGAGGGGCTCCTGACTTCAGGGCATTGCGGTGGTCGTCAATAAAATAATGGCCCAGTTCATGCGCCACGGTAAATCTGGCCCGCGCGCTGTCAGCGGTGTCCACGCGGTCGAGATTGCAGTAGATGTGGAATCGGTGGGAGCGGTGCTCCAGCATGCCGTCGAAGGCGGAGGAGTAGTAGCCAAAGCTGATTGTGATGTCGTTGTCGTCGAGGACCGGGCATGGGTTAAACGGACCCTGGGTGCAATATTCAGCCGCGACCGCTTCTGCTAGGGAGGCAATATCTTCAAACTGCGGGGCGGCCACGGGAGTTAGGGTCATCGTTTCTTTTTGTTCTCCGCGCGATCGCGGTCGGCTTTCATGCGTGCCTCAATCTCTGGTGAAATCGTCCCGCCTTGCCGCGCTGCGCGCGCGAGGTCTTCGCGCGCCTCGTCGCTCTGCGAGTTGCGGTCGGAACGGCGGATGATGCGTATCTTGCCGTTGCGCCGCAGCAAGTCGCGCGGGTGTTCAAATGAAGTGGGAACGGTTATTTTCTCGCCCGCCAACCGGGCCTCGGCCCTCTTGACGGCTTCTTCAGTTTCCGGGGCCAGCCAGTCCTCGTCGTGCATCGCGTGCAATATTTTGCGCTCAAGCGCGCAGCTGTCAGGCTTCTTTCCTTTGTGGCCGGAATTCGGCATTGTATCGCTCCTCTCGGACTATTTGTTCTGATCGTCTATGTACCGTTGCACCTTATCAAATGCGCGCGCCCGAATTTGCCGGATATTTACCGCAGTTGTTTGAAACCGCTCCATTAAGGCCGCCAGCTCTTCGCTGGGCATCCGGTGACAACCCACGCCTGGCTCGTACCACGCGAAGCTGGCGAGTAAAACATCGCGTTCCCGCTCGGTCAGCGTGCGGAGAGCTTCGCGTATCAACCGACGCTGCTCGGCAGCAATGGGGCTGCATGATGTACCGTCCTGATCTACGTGAGGCGGTGCGGGGACCTCTGACAAGCCATCGTCAATAGGATCAACGGTCGGTGTACGGCGCAGGGC
>DASZCH010000134.1:0-2113 GCA_035943235.1 Candidatus Acidiferrales bacterium | reverse complement strand
TAGCGCGCACGCTTGGGGTGCGTGAGGTCGCTGGTTCGAATCCAGTCGTCCCGACCATATCCCGCAAGAATTCGCATTAAACAAGACAGGAGTGATGGTTCATGCCGCGTTTGATGCCGATCCTTGCCGGTGTCTCTTTGTTCTTGATTTTGTCAGGAACCACCCTCTCACAGAAACGCCAAACGTCCGACGCTGGCCTGCAGAAGAGCACTGGCTGCAGCAGCACTATCGAATGTCAAAAAGTTGCAAAGGTGGCATTCGACGCAGAGATGGCCCGCATCGGAAAAGATTGTAAGAACGTGATGAGTCAACGAGAAGAAGATTCCTGTCAAAGCGATGCTGCCGCGGCAACGGAGCGCAATTTCTCCAATTTCTATAACGCGCTCGAGGGCATTGTTGGCAACAAAGTGCTTAATGAATCGGAGCCGGCTTGGCTGAACTACCGCAAGAAGCAGTGCGATGCGATTTTGGGGTTTTTCCAACCCGGCACAATCGCACCTTCGGCAGCGCTGCGCTGCAAAATTGAACTGACGCGCAGCCGGATGCGCGATCTCGACAGTCTGTTTGAAACACCGCTCCATCACTGATTTCCGGAATGCGTTATCATTATCTCTGAGTTCTGCTTTGCTCTTCATGCCGAGAATCTTGGTCACCAACGATGATGGAATAGCCGCTCCGGGCTTGCGCGCGCTCGCGCAAGGGCTCGCGGCGATTGGCGATATCACCATCGTCGCTCCCTTGAGCGAACGCAGCGCATCTGCGCAATCGTTGACGTTGCGCAAGCCAATTTTCTGCGAGCAAATCGCCTCGCGCGAATGGGCCGTCGACGGGACGCCTGCCGACGCGATGATCCTCGCATTTCATTCGCTGCTCGCGCAGCGCCCTGATTTGGTCATCTCAGGCATCAATCCCGGCGGCAATCTTGGAGAGAACGTCTACTATTCGGGGACGGTCGGAGCGGCGATGGAGGCGGCGATTAACCATGTTCCTGCGATTGCCGTTTCGATTGTGTATCGCGGAAAGAACTTCGATTATCAGCCCGCGGTTAAGTTTCTGGAACGTCTCGCGCCGCTGATTTTGAAGGAAGGCTTGCCTCCCGGCGTGCTGCTCAACGTCAACATTCCGCATTCGTGGAAAGGCGGAGTGCGTTTCACACGGCAGTCGCCGAAAATCACGCGCAACGTCCTCGAACGCCGTGAAGATCCCCGCGGCCGCACGTATTACTGGCTGCACGAACAAAAATTACTCGAGGAAATCGATCCCGATACGGACTATGCCGCGATCATGGACGGCGCGATTTCCATCACGCCGCTGGTGCTCGACCATACGCACACTCCTTCGCTCAATCATTTGTCTCGCTGGAAATCGCTTCTCGAGGAAAAATAACTAAGCTCTGGCGCTGTGCGGCTTCTTGATCAAGCGCTCGCGCAACGCTGCATCACTTGCCATTTCAATCGCGGTCCACGCCATGGCGAGCGCGCCATCGAGCACGGCCTTGTCCGCTTCCTCGGTGATGCAGTGCGCGGTGAATTCGGGCTGATGATTCGCCGCAGGCAGTGAATTGATTCCTATCATCGGATGAATCGAAGGAATCGCATACGAAACATTTCCCATGTCCGTCGAAGCCGCCATGCGCGCCATCTGCGGGCTCAATTCGGGGAACGTGCGGCCGAGCGCTTCCGCGTTTCGTTTGTAGATCAGGCTGATCTTGTGGTCGTAGCGGACATCGGCGTACGGCCTGTCCCCGCCGCGAATTTCAAGCTTTGCGCCCGTGGCAATCGCGCCCGCTTCAAAGCAGCGATGAACTTTCATGCGCACGTCATCCAATTCCTGAATGCTTTCGGCGCGAACCATGTATTTTGCCGAAGTGTGCGCGGGAACCACATTGGGCGCATCGCCGCCATGCGTAATGATCCCATGCACGCGATCCGTGGGCCGCAGATGCTGACGGAGCAAGCCAATCGAGGTTTGCGCAACCGTCAGTGCGTCCGCGGCATTGATCCCCATTTCCGGAAATGCCGACGAGTGCGCTTCCTTCCCCGTGTAGTAGACGTCAAAAATCGACGCTGCAATCAGATGCGCTTCGAGCATTTCTATCGGCGCAGGATGGACC
>DASZCH010000133.1:0-11957 GCA_035943235.1 Candidatus Acidiferrales bacterium | reverse complement strand
ACGCTTGGGTATGACGCTCCGGTATGTGACGTTTCGGTATGGCGTTTCGGTAGGACGCTTCGCGGGCAACCCATGGAGAACTTACTTCAAGTTAGAAATTTGACGGTGCGATACGCGGCTGCGGACGCGCGCGCGCATACGGGCGTGGACGGGATCAGTTTCGACATCGCGGCGGGCGAAGTGGTGGGCCTGATGGGAGAGTCCGGCAGCGGGAAGTCGAGCGTTGCGCTGGCGTTGCTGGGATTGTTGCCCGCGGAAAGCACTGAAATTTCAGGGTCAGTTTTGTTCCGCGGCGAGGAATTGACCGGGATGCGCGAAAGCGCGCTTGAGGAAATTCGCGGAGCGGCGATTTCGCTGGTATTTCAAGAGCCCGGAATTTCGTTGAGCCCGATGATGCGCGTGGGAGAACAGATCGCGGAAGTGATTCATGCACACAGGCGGTGGAACTGGAGACAGTGCCAGACGGAAGCGGAACAGATGCTCGCGCGGGTTGGCTTGACGCCGACGGCGCGGATTTTCGCGGCGTATCCACACCAATTAAGCGGGGGACAACGGCAGCGAGTGGTGTTGGCGCAAGCTCTGGCGTGCGAGCCCGCGCTCTTGATTGCGGATGAGCCGACGGCTTCACTTGACGCGCGCAGCCAGGCGGATTTTATTGCGCTGCTGAGGAGCCTGAAGGAACAGGCTCGGATTTCCATTCTTCTGATCAGTCACACGCCGGAAATTCAGGCCAGCCTGGCCGACCGGCTGATTGTGATGAAGGATGGGCGGATTGTGGAAGAGGGGGATTTCGACGAGCTTTACCGTAATCCCTCTGACGCATACACGCGGCTGATGCTGCGGCGTTCGAAGGGCGCGAGGAATTCACATTTCGATGGCGAGCCCGTTTTCGCCGAGGAGCAATTGGCGCGATGAGCGGTTTGCGCAAAGAGCCGCTGGTTTGCATCCGCGGACTCAGCAAGCAATATGTGCAACGGCGGCCACTGACGTCGGCGAAGTTCACGATACGGGCCGTGGAGAATGTGGAGCTGACGATTCAGCGCGGCGGGACGCTCGCGCTTGTGGGTGAATCGGGCGCGGGAAAATCGACCGTGGTTCGCTGCCTTTCGCTGATCGAAAGGCCGACGGCGGGAGAGATCTGGTTCGACGGAGTGAATGTGCTGAAGCTGCGGGCCAAGGAACTGTTGCCGTTGCGGCGCCAGATTCAGATTATTTTTCAGGATCCGACCTCGGCGTTGAATCCAGGGATGACGGCCGGAGAAATCATTGCAGAGCCGCTGGTGATCCAGGGCGAAGGAACGAAAAGCGAGCGAAGACATCGAGCGTTGGAATTGATGGAGCAAACCGGATTGCCAGCGAAGTGGGAAAGCAAACTGCCCCTGGAATTCAGCGGCGGGCAACGGCAAAGGCTGGCGATTGCGCGGGCGCTGGCGCTCGAACCGAAACTTTTGATTCTTGACGAAGCGCTTTCCAGTCTGGACCTGGCGAACCAGGAAATGATTCTGCGGATGCTGGCGGAGCTGCAGGCGATGCACTCGCTGACGTACGTTCACGTGTCGCATGATCTGCGCATGGTTTCCGATTTGGCCGATGAAGTGGCTGTTATGTACGAAGGGCGAGTGGTCGAGCAGAAACGCACGGCGGAGCTATTCGCGCATCCCGAACACCCCTACACGCAGGATTTATTGGACGCGATGCCATCGCTTGAATCGATTTGCGAGGAGCGCTCCGCTTAGGACTTTTATGAGATACCTCATACGGCGGGTATTGAACGCGATGCTGCTGCTAGCGGCGATTTCCGCTTTTTCGTTCGCGCTGCTGCAGTGGGCGCCGGGAGATTTCTTTGATGCGATGCGTTTGAATCCACGCGTTTCCTCACAGACGGTGGAAGGCCTGCGGTCGAAATATGGAATGAATCAGACGCTCCCCGTGCGTTATGGGCACTGGGCGTTTTCCGTATTGAAAGGGGATATGGGATTTTCGTTTTCATACAACAGTCCCGTGGGGCCGCTTCTGTGGGCGCGGGCGAGGAACACGCTGCTGCTTACCAGCATTGCGACGTTGCTTGCGTGGCTGCTGGCGATACCGCTGGGGATTTGGAGCGCGGCGAATAAAGGGAGATGGGGCGATCGCGCGTGCGGATTCAGCACGTCGGCGCTTTTGACGATTCCGGACCTGTTGGTCTTTTTGGTTTTGCTCTTGCTAGCTGTGCGGACAGGATGGTTTCCAACCGGCGGAATGATTTCCACGGGATTCGATAATTTTACGTTCTGGAGCAAATGCAAGGATGTTGCGGTGCACTTCGCGTTGCCGGCGGTTGGGCTCACCGTCGTGACGCTGCCGGTGCTGGTGCGGCACATTCGCTCCGCGATGGTTGAAGCGCTGGAGTCGCCATTTATTCGCGCGGCTCGCGGACACGGCATCCCGCGGACGCGGCTGCTTTTCCGTTACGCGCTGCCCGCAGCGTCGAATCCTCTGATTTCGTTGCTGGGATTTTCGGTGGCGACGATGTTGAGCGCATCCGTGATTGTGGAAGTCATCATGAGCTGGCCGGGACTGGGTCCGCTGATGGTGCAGGCGATTCTGTCGCGCGACGTTTACGTGGTGGTGGGCGTGGTGATGCTGTCTTCGGTGTTTCTGGTCGCGGGCAATCTGCTTGCGGACGTGCTGCTGTTCGTGAGCGACCCGCGCATTCGCGTGGAATGAGGCGATGAAGAACCGGCACAAACTCTGGGGCGCGCTAGTCCTGCTGGCCGGGCTGCATGGGCTGGTATTGTTCGCCGGCTTTTTCGCGCCGTATGGTTCGGCGGCGCAGGAGCGCGAACTGCCGTTCGCGCCGCCGACGCGGATTCACTTCGTCGATGCGCGAGGCAAGTTTCACGTGCGTCCGTTTGTTTACGGCCTGAAAGACGACGCCAGAATTCCGGGAGCGTTTGCGGCGGATTCGACGCAGGTTTACCCCGTGCATTTTTTCGTGCAAGGCTCGTCCTATAAAATCGCCGGAATGTTTCCGTCGCGGTTGCATTTCTTCGGCGTGAGCGCGCCCGGCCGGATTTTTTTGCTGGGCAGCGATGGTTACGGACGCGAGCAGTTCACGCGGTTCCTTTACGGCGGGCAGATTTCACTGGCCGCGGGTTTGATTGCGGCGGCGCTTTCCGTGCTGCTGGGCGTAATCGTCGGGGCGCTGGCCGGTTTTTACGGCGGGTGGATCGATGAGGTCCTGATGCGCGGCGGCGAACTTTTTCTGGCGCTCCCGTGGCTCTATCTGCTGTTTGCGGTGCGAGCGGCTTTGCCCTTGCACGTCGCTGAGTGGCAAGTATTTTTGTTGCTGATTGCGGTTATCGGACTGGTTGGATGGGCGCGACCGGCGCGATTGATTCGCGGCGTTGTTCTTAGCGCGAAGGAGCGCAACTTCGTGGTGGCGGCGCGCGCTTTTGGAGCTTCCGACGCGTATTTGCTGCGGCGTCACGTGCTCCCGCAAACGTACGGCGTAATTCTGACGCAAGTGGCGCTTCTGGTTCCGCAATATGTGCTCGCTGAAGTGACGCTGACTTTTCTGGGGCTGGGAGTCGGCGAACCGATGCCGAGTTGGGGCAGCTTGCTGGCGTCTTTGCAACAATATTACGTACTGTCGTCGTATTGGTGGATGTTCCTTCCCGCAGCGCTGCTGATTCCCGTCTTTCTGGCCTATTACATGGCCGCCGATGCCTTACAGGAACGTTTGAAGACCGTGCCGCTGTAAAAACCCGCCACTCTCTGCTAAAACTTTTGACATGCGTAAAGCCGGCCGATTGGGGAAAATTCGCGCTCTGGTTTTCGTTGCGACCGTGTGCGCGGTTTCGTCAGGCAGCGCCTCGCGGGCGCAGAGCGTGGACCGGATGGTCACGGACAACCCGCCTGGCCGGGCGGGGGGCGAAATCGTGGTTGCTTTACGTTCTGATCCGAAGACGCTGAATCCGGCGCTGGCCGCGGACGTTCCCTCGCGCGGCATCATTTATTGCATGAACGCCGATCTGATCCATATCAATCGCGAAACGCAGAAAACTGAGTCGGCTCTCGCAAAATCCTGGAGCGTCTCGCGCGACGGCAGAACGTACACTTTGCAGCTCCGGCGCGGCCTGCAATTTTCGGACGGAAAGCCGTTTAACGCGGATGACGTGATTTTCACTTTCCGAGTGTACCTCGACGAAAAAACTCATTCGCAGCAGCGGGACTTGCTGATTATCGGCGGGAAACCGATCGCGGTTCAAAAAATCGACGACTACACGGTGCGGTTTGAACTGGCCCAGCCGTATGCGGCGGCCGAGCGTCTCTTCGACGGAATGCCCATTCTTCCGAAGCATCTTCTCGAAAATGCGTACGACAAAGGCAATTTTTCTAAGGAGTGGAGCATTTCGATGCGGGCGGACGAGTTCGCGGGGCTTGGGCCGTTTCGCTTGAAAGAATATGTGCCGGGGCAGCGGCTTGTGCTGGAGCGGAATCCGTATTACTGGAAAGTGGATGGCAAGGGAAACCGGTTGCCGTACCTCAACGAAATTGTATTTCTGTTTGTTCCCAGCGAGGATGCCCAGGTGATTCGTTTTCAGGCTGGAGATACGGACATTCTCAGTAGCTTCAACGCGCAGAATTTTGCCGTGCTTGCGCGTGAACAGGCGGCAAAACGCTACCATCTCCTCGACGTCGGACCTGGACTTGAATACAACTTTCTATTCTTCAACCTGAACGACCTCGCCGCCACACATCTGCCGCAAATCTCGCGCAAGCAGGTTTGGTTTCAAGATGTCCGCTTCCGTCAGGCGGTGTCCGCTGCGATCGATCGGGACGGAATCGTGCGGCTGGTTTACGGCGGCCGCGCCACGCCGCTCTGGAGCCAGGTAACGCCCGGAAATAAATTGTGGGTCGACTCCGCGCTTCCGCATCCGGCTCGCTCACTCGATCACGCGCGCGAATTGCTGAAGGGCGCCGGCTTTTCCTGGAAGAGCGACGGAACTTTGATCGATGCGCAAGGGAATCCCGTGGAGTTTTCGATTCTGACAAGCTCTTCGAATGCGGAGCGCACGAAAATGGCCACAATTATTCAGGACGACCTGAGCCAGTTGGGAATGAACGTGCATGTTGTGTCGTTGGACTTCGGCGCCATGGTTGACCGCTTGCTCAACAGCTTCGATTATGAAGCAGCCATCATGGGCCTGGCCAGCGGCGATACAGATCCTACCGCGGAGATGAATGTCTGGGCCTCCACCGGAGGCACGCACCTCTGGCATCTGAACGAAACGAAACCCGCCACGCCTTGGGAAGCGGAAATGGACCGGCTGATGAACGAGCAACTGATTACGTTGAATTATGAAAAGCGGAAGCGCCTGTACGAGCAAGTGCAGCAGATTGTGGCGCAGGATTTGCCGGTGATTTGCGTGGCGAGCCCGGACATTTTGGTTGGAGCCAAGGAGCGGGTCGGAAATTTCCATCCCGCGATTCTGGATCCTTACGCGTTGTGGAACGTTGAAGAGCTGTACGTCCACTGAGTGGCCGTGGATGCGAGTCCCGCGAGTGCGTCGAAAAGCGTTGGCGAGCGATGAACAGCAAATCGCGTGGACGGACACGCGACTTGTGCGGGAGTGCCTGAACGGAAGTGAGGCGGCCTGGTCGGCGCTGATCGACAAATACAAGAATTTAATTTTCTCGATTCCCATCAAGTACGGTTTCTCCCCGGACGACGCCACGGATGTTTTTCAGGCCGTTTGCCTGGAGCTGC
Source organism: Candidatus Acidiferrales bacterium (assembly GCA_035943235.1). Taxonomy (GTDB): domain Bacteria; phylum Acidobacteriota; class Terriglobia; order Acidiferrales; family UBA7541; genus DAHUXN01. The sequence goes on along the minus strand of DASZCH010000133.1, from coordinate 6,205 downwards.
TTTCCGAGCTTGCGAAACTGCGGAAGCCGAAGGCTCTGCCGAAGTGGATCATGCAGGTGACCGCGCACAAATGCTTTCATCACAAGCGGCAAATGCAGCGAATGGAAAATCCGGACGGGGACGATGATGCGGTGGAACAGAGCACGCCGGCTAGCGCGGAAGAAATTTTAAGGCAGGCGGAAGAGGAACAGGCGATCCGAGAGGCGATGTCCGAGTTGCCGCCGCGCTGCCGCCAATTGGTGCGGATGCTATTTTTTGAGGAGCCCGCGCGTCCGTACCAGGAACTTGCGGCGGAGCTGGGATTATCGACAGGCTCGATCGGGTTCATCCGGCAGCGCTGTCTGGAACGTTTGCGCAAACGGCTGAATGAAGCAGGCTTTTCGTGACACAGACGCCGAAGAAGAATTTGCTGAGCGAAAACACGCTGCGAGAGATGGCGGGACTGAAGGATGACGCCAGCCGCACGAAATATTTTTCGCGCCGTCCCCGGCTTCGCAGTAAAAACGTAGTACTGGAATTAAACACCGTCGTCCGCACGAAACTCCGAGAAGACGCCCAACAAGCGCTGTCGCTGGCGGAAGCAGCCGTGGCCATAGCGCGCAAGCTGCGCAACGGCGAGGCGCTGGGACGCAGTTTGCGCTCGAAGGCGAACGCGCTGTACATGATTGGAGACAACCAAAAGGCTTTGGAGTTCCATGCGCAGGCGCTGGAAATATTCCGGAAAACCGGCAACGCCCAGGAAGAAGCGCGCACGCTGATTCCCTCGATTCAACCGCTGATTCTGCTGGGGCAGTACGACCGCGCTTTCGACGCCGCACAGGCCGCCAAGAAAATCTTTGAACGCTTGGGCGATAAACAGCGCCTCGGTCACCTCGAAATCAATGTCGGGAATATTTATCATCGGCAGGATCGTTTCGAAGAAGGCCTGGCCTGCTACGAACGCGCCTATGAAATGCTTTTGCCCTTTCGCGACGCGGAAGGCCTGGCCGTGGCGCTTTACAACATGGCCGTTTGTCTGATCACGCTGAATGATTTCCCGCGCGCGCTCGCCACTTACCAGCGCGCACGCGAAATGTGCGTCCAGCACGGGATGACGCTGCTGGTGACGCAGAGCGATTACAACATTGCGTACCTGTATTACCTGCGCGGCGAGTACGGGCGGGCGATCGAGATGCTGCGCGCGACACGAGAGAAGTGCGAGGAAAACGGAGACGCGCACGTTCTGGCTCTTTGCTATCTGGATTTGTCGGAAATTTATCTCGAGCTCAATTTGAGCACGGAAGCGATGGAGGTGGCCCACGAAGGCTACCTGCGATTTCAAAAACTCGGCATGGGCTATGAGGAGGCGAAATGCCAGGCCAATGAGGCCATGGCCTTAAGCCAAGTGGGCAAAGCGCTTCGCGCGCTGGAACTGTTCGACGAGGCGCGCGTGAAGTTCGTCCGTGAAAACAATCTGGTCTGGCCGTGGCTGATCGATCTTTATCAAGCCGTGGTCTTGTACAACGAAGGGAGGCTGTTCGAAGCGCGGCGTTTGTGCGGGCGAGCGGCGAAATTCTTCGACACGTCACTGTTGCCGGGCAAAGGAGTGCTGTGCCAGTTGTTGCTGTCGCGGCTCTCGCTGCGAACAGGAGATCTTGCGGTCGCCAGCAAGGAATGCGCGCGGGCGTTGGAGCGTTTGGCATCGCTGGAAGCGCCGGTGTTGCGCTATCAGGCCGAATTTCTGATGGGACAGATTCAGCAGGCTTCGGGAAATGCGCAACGAGCATATTCCTCGCACCAGAAAGCACGCGAAGCGCTGGAAACATTACGCAGCAGCCTGCGCGGCGAAGAGTTGAAGATTGCCTTCATGAAAAACCGGCTGGAGGTTTACGAATGTCTCGTTGATATCTGCATGAACGACGATTCGCAGCATTCCGCGGAGGAATCGTTCGGATACATGGAGATGGCAAAGTCGCGGAGCCTGGCAGAGCTGTTGGTACATCACGCGCAAGCGCTGCCAGCGGCCGACGCGGGACAGAGCGGACTGGTGCGGCGGATACGCGAAATGCGCGAGGAGCTTAACTGGTACTACCGGCGACTGGAACAAGAGCAATTGCGAGGAGAGGATCCGTCGCCCGAACGCATTGAAAAATTGCAGAAGCAAGCGCTGGCGCATGAGAACGAACTGCTGCGCGCGTTACGCGAACTGCCGATGCCACAAACCATGCAAAGTTTAGGGCGCGACCCGGCATTGGCGTCCCTCGAAAGCATTCGAGCTGCTTTGCCGGCGGACGCGACGCTCGTGGAATACTTTACCGTCAAGGACGAATTTATCGCGGCGGTGTTGACGCGCGAGAAACTGGAAATCGTCCCGCTGACTCCCGTGTCGCGAGTGGTGAATTTGCTACGGATGCTCCATTTTCAACTCTCCAAATTCCGTTTGGGTGGCGGATACACGCAGGAATTCGCGAAACCTTTATTTGACGCCGCGCGGTCACATCTTCGAGAGCTTTACGAGGAAGTGATGGCTCCGGTTCGCGGATATTTGCGGTGCCGGCACCTTGTTATCGTGCCTCATGGCGTGCTGCACTACCTGCCGTTCCACGCACTTTTTGACGGCGCGCGTTACATGATTGATTCCTTCACGGTTTCTTATGCGCCGAGCGCGGGTATTTTTTCTCTTTGCCAGCAGAGAGCGTCGCACGCTTCCGGTGCGCCACTGATTCTGGGCGTGCCCGACGCGCAAGCTCCGTTGATCCGGGAAGAAGTCGAGTCCATTGCGAAGATTCTGCCGGATTCAAAACTGCTGCTTGGCGCGGACGCGAATGTCGAGGCGTTAAGGACGGCTGGATTGCACACGCGGATTCTGCATATCGCCACGCATGGCACGTTTCGGCAAGACAATCCCATGTTTTCGAGTATCCGGCTTGGGGACGCATACCTGAACCTTTACGATCTGTATCAGCTCAAGTTAGAAGCTGATTTGGTGACATTGAGCGGGTGCGCGACGGGTTTGAACGTGGTGACGGCGGGCGACGAATTGCTGGGATTAATCCGAGGACTTCTGTACGCGGGAGCGCAGTCGCTGCTGCTAACTCTGTGGAACGTGCATGACCGCAGCACCGCCGATTTTATGATGTCTTTCTACCGACGTTTCCAAGAAGGCGCTGACAAGGCTGCGGCTTTGCAGAGCGCGATGCAGGAACTGCGCGAACGGTACCCGCACCCTTACTATTGGGCGCCATTCGTTTTTGTCGGCAAGATTTAGACTCTGTGAATCTGTGTGAGAACTCAATACTACAGACCTCAGCGGCTAAAGCCGCATTGATGTTGTGCCTTTTCGGCACGGCTGAAGCCGTGCCCTTACGCGAGGTTAGAGTCATCCTCACGGACTCTTTAGCCCCACCTTACGAACTGCCTGACAAACCGTTCCAGACCATTCGTTAATCTCTGATAATGCAGGAGTTACAAACCGATATTCTTTTTTGGTGTGCCTATATTTTTTGAGCTGTTGGGCACCCTTATGGACAAGTGTGGAAGAGGAGGCGGCGGACCCGGGTGGGGACGCTGAAATCTTAAAGATTGGGGGTATTCGAGATGCGACATTTTTCACTGGAAGAATGGGCCGATTTTGCGCGGCAAGTAATTAAAGGAGATCAAAAAGCGGCCATGCAGACTCATTTGGAGAGCGGTTGCAAGCCATGCGCCAAGGTTCTCGGTACATGGACGCGAGTTCGCGAAGCGGCGGTAAGGGAGGGGGCATATCAGCCGCCAGAAAGCGTTGTGAGGAGCGTTAAGGGAATGGGAGCGATCCACGTGCCGGCAAAAACTTCGATTGCACGGTTGTTGTTCGACACTTCCCGCCAACCGGTGGCCGCTGGAGTGAGGTCAGCTTCCACGGTCGCGCGACAGCTACTTTACGGGGTTGGGGCATATCGCATCGACTTGCGGATGGAGCCGCAGATGGATTCCGACAAGGTTTCGCTGGTCGGGCAGATCCTGAATTCCACGGATCCGGCGAGACATGCGGCCTCCGTGCCCGTGGTGCTCCTGAAAGGACGCAAAGTCCTGGCAGAGTCGCAGACGAATGGATTTGGCGAGTTCCATCTGGAGTGCGATTTGGAGTCTCATCTCCAGTTACAACTCGTCTTGCCGCAAGGGATGGACGTGAGGATTCCGCTTGTCGAGCCGGTAAAGGGGTCTATTTCCAGCGGCTTGGATACTCTTGAATCCACAAAGGTTATAGGGTTTTCCTCCCGTAAAGGGAAAAGTACTAGGAAGAAAGTCTAAAGGAAGGCTGCCGAAAATAGCCGCTTGTACCATTGAGCGAGTGGAGTGGTTCCGGCAAGACTAGGACCCTCACAGCGAAATCGGCACAAAAGGAGCAGGGCAACCATGAAGCGTTTAGCCAGGATTTTCACACTTCTCTTGATCGTCGGATTCTGGGGCCAGCGAGCACAGGCCCAAGGGCTTTTGGGGGGGCTGCTCGGCGGCCTTACCCAGACGCTGACAAACACGGTGGACACTCTGTTGGGACAGCCGCAGAGCGTGATCGTGCGAACGAATCTAAGCGAAGCAGGCTTGCAGAATGTGTGCCTGTCAAATGGCTGCACCGTGGTTCGCAGTTTGGACGGGGGTAATCAACTCTACCTGGTGAAACCCGCCCAGGGCTTGCTCCCAGACCTGCTTGCCGGCGTCTTAAGACTTGTTACGGGTATTCTCGATGCCGAACCGGACCAGCTCCTAACGATCCCGCCGAGCACAACGACACAGCCTTACCAGACCACGGCTCCGACGTACCTGTGGGATCAATATCCCGTGAACTATTACGGGACGACCGTATGGCACGGCTATGTCAATCAGCCTGCCGCGCAAATCATCAATGTGAGCCGCGCGCAGAGCACTTTTCACGTGACGGGAAACGGGATCATCGCCGACATCGATACGGGCGTGGACCCAAATCACCCGGCGCTTAAGTCCATTTTATTGCAGGGATATGATTTCACGCGCAACCAGCCAGGCGGATCGGAAATGACAGACCTGGGCGGACAAACGGGATCGGCGTGCAGCACCTGCCAAGCCGCTTTTGTGAATCAACACACGGCGGCGATGTTGGATCAGCACACAGCGGCGATGCTTGATGGTTCGCCGTATGCGGCATTCGGGCACGGAACGGAAGTCGTTGGAATGCTTCATCTGGTGGCCCCGACCGCGCACATCATGCCGCTGAAGGCATTTCACGCGGACGGCACAGGCGACCTCTCCGACATTCTGAGCGCCATCTATTACGCCGTTCAGAACCACGTGAATGTGATCAACATGAGTTTCGACCTGACGTCGAATTCGCAGGAACTGACGAACGCAATCAACTTCGCATCGAACCACAATGTTATCTGCGTGGCTTCGTCCGGCAATGACGGCAAGCAGGAAGTCGTTTATCCCGCCGGGCTGACAAATGTGATGGGAGTTGCGTCGACCAATAATTTCGACCAGCGGTCGAGCTTCTCCAATTACGGCAACCAAGTGGTTTGGGTTGCGGCGCCGGGCGAAAATATCGTGACGACCTATCCATTCGGATCCTACGCAGCGACTTCAGGAACGTCGTTCAGTTCGCCGCTTGTTGCCGGGACTGCCGCGCTGGTCTTGAATTTGCAGCCCAACGCGAACCAGTCAAAGGCAGCGACTGCAATTGGTCATGCGCGATGGATCGGCTACAACATGGGCAAGGGGCGGCTGGACGTATACCAGGCGCTCGCTTCGCTGAACATCTGGTGATGCAAATAGCAGGTGCCCAATGATACGAACGAATGATACGAGCATGGACGCTTCCGAAGTCGGCCTGCAGCCGATTTCGGGACCGCCGTCATTTCTCTCCAACTTTGTTCTGCGATCTGCGCCCCAGCCGCATACCGGGCTTTTGCGCGTCAAAGAAGTGGAAGAACAACTGCTCGCGCTGCGCACGTCGCTCGTATGCGCATTCAATCAACTGCTTGACCTGAAGGATCTGAACACGGGTGTACACAGCACGCGTCTGGCGGAGTGGGCGTTGCATGTGGCGCGGGAACTTGGCCTGGACGACAGTTGCCTGGCCGACATCGAAGTGGCGGCGCTGCTGCACGACATCGGCAAGATCGGAATCCCCGATGCAATTCTGAACAAGCCCGCGAAGCTCTCGGGTGAAGAATATGCGCTGATGAAGAAGCATCCGGAATACGGCTGGTTGGTG
>DASZCH010000132.1:0-9661 GCA_035943235.1 Candidatus Acidiferrales bacterium | reverse complement strand
GTTTGATGCAGCTCATGCCCCAAACCGCCAATCGTTATGACGTTCGCAACGCTTTCGATCCGGCGCAGAATATCGCGGGCGGCACGCGTTACTTGAAGGAATTGCTTGACCGGTATCATGGCAATTTGCCGCTTGCACTTGCCGCGTATAACGCAGGGCCGCAGCTCGTGTCACGATATGGCGGAGTGCCACCATTCCCCGAAACGCAAAATTACATCAACCGCGTGACCAAAAAGTTAAAGAAATTGAAATCGGCAGAATTGCCGCAGCGATAGCCCGCATCGTCTCACTGACCGCCAGGATATTTCGATTCAGCATTCCTCGTGTCATCCAGGTTCGACGGCCCGACTTCGACGCCAGTTGCTATTGGGGAATTTGCGGAGGCTGCGGAGGTTGAGGTTGCGGCGGCTGAGGCATGCCGAACGGAGCCATTCCCGGTTGCTGCGTTCCAGTCGTAGCCGGGCCTGATGAAACCCCTATCATTTGGACTTGCTCAAGCGGATTGAAAATGAATTCCCACTGCTTGTAAGTCACGCCGCCCTTGTAAACTTTGATGGACGCCTTATCGGACTTCCCTGCCACACCGATGATGAAGCCGATCACCTGTTCCGATCCCGACGAACTGGATGACTCGCTGACACTCATTCCCGAATTCGTTCCCGTCTGCGGCTGCAACCCTTGAGAGAAGAATGGCTGCACAGGTTGCTGGCTGCCCTGCGCGCCCAGCATTCCCGGCGGCGTGTCTTGCGGCTGGCCGTTCTGTGTCGTCGAGCCTGATGACCCTGGCGGCACGGGCAAATTACCAGGCCCAACACCGGAACCGCCAATCGTCCCCTGCAGCGCGGATGGCGCGCCCCCCTCTACAGGCGCCGACGCACCGGCCGCTGTTCCTCCCGCCCCCATTCCACTGGCAATCCCCATTTGGCGCTGCTTATCGAGAAACGCCATTTGCTGCAGAGACGTGTACCGCACACTTCCGATGAGCTGCCCGGACGGCGTGACGTATACGAAGCGCCACGAGCCATCCTCTTTGTTCATAAGATTCTTATACGGCTCGCGTAGAAAGCGAATACCATTCTGCGCTTTCACCAGATCGTCGACACTTGTCGGAAAGCGCCCGAACTTGCGGTAGAAAAGTCCGATCGCTCGCTCATATTGCTCGCCCCGCCAGATTGTTTCGGCTTCCTTTTGCCGCCGGCCCTCGGTCATCCGGTTCACAAGGGCCACGGAGCCGCCCACAATCAGAAGTGCAACGAGGAAAAGCACAAAGATCAGAGCGAAGCCCCGTTCTTCCCGGTACGCATTGACGGGCCGCGCGTTCATTGTTCCCCTTGCTGGGGCGGCTCTCCCGCTGCGCCCGTGGGCTGCGCCAGCACCAACGTCGTGCGCCTGCCGGAAGAGAGCTCTTCCAGTTCGACCGAATTGTTGCTGATGGTCACGATGCGAAATTGATTGAGCAGCGTTCCGCCCTCGGGAACGATGTACACATCATCCGTATTCGCCGAAAAGCAGGCACGCTTCCTGCCTGTATTCAAATCGGTGACGATCCCATAGAAAGTTGCCGGCACCGTCACCGGTGGCGGCGGTGGCGGTGTCACCGGGCCTGTGGCCGCGACTTTTTGGTCCGTCAACACAGGGGGCGGCGGCAAAGGCTCGGCGCTGAATATATTGCGGTGCTGTCCTTTGTATTCTTCTCTCTGGATGCGCGCCAGCAAATCGAGACGCAATGACGGATCGGGCACGTCCAGCGGCGTAAATTTGCCGCTTGCGCTCGCTCCGGTAAATACAGACACGCGTGACCGGCTCGAATACGCCGCGACAGCAAGGAGAATCAGCAGCGCTCCCAGCACATAGATTTCGTATCTAGCCTTTTTTGTCATCGCGTCAAATGCGGAAATACGTCCGGAGTGATACGTTCAGCTTGATGTTGCCTGACGTTTCAGACGCCAACGTCAAGCCGTCCAGCACATAGAAGTGCGGCGAATGCTCGAGACTGTTGATCAACCGAATCAGGCTCTGATAATTCCCCTGCACTGCCGCCGATATCTTTACTTCGCTCAATCCGCGATCTTTCACGGCAGTTTCGTGCAGGCCGACGCCGCCGATCTGAACGCCTGTTTCCTTGCCAATTTGGCCGATGTCAGAAATAACAGCCGAATAGCCGGTGGACGCCGGCAGTAATTTGCTCTGATAGAAGGCATCGCACTCCTTCCCGATGTCCGGAAGGTGCTTCTCGATCCGGTGACCTTTTGCGACGTCGTCAACCAGCAATTTCTCCCTCTTCGCCAGACGGTCGCGCTCCTGAGCCTGTGATTGCGGGACTTCGCTCGCCATGTGCAGATTGGCAAAAATCAGCGCACCATCGACAGCGAGCAGACAGCCCAGCGCAATCTTCACAACCAACTTCCATTTCCGTGAATTGTTCCTGGATGTCATATGGTCGCGTAATGCGCCTCCAGCGCAAGCATTACGGCGTCCGAACTTCCCGTCGCCACTTTGTCCGAGCGGCTTTCCTGGGTCACTTGGACATTGGAAAACGCCCGCGAAGACACGATCGAAGTCAGAAACTTCATTTTCTGTTCGTCGTTTGCGGCGCCCACCACCAGCACAACCTTCACGTTGCCCTTTTTATCCATTTGCGGATCAATGCTGACCACACGCACGCCGGGCGGAAGAATCCGTTCCAGGTCAGCAAACATTCTTGTCCATGGGAAGGTCCGCTGCTCGATCAGATTGTTAAGAAACTGCGCGCGATTCATCACTTCGACAGTCTTTGGGTTCTTGAGCGCCAGGCGGAGCCTCTCTTGCTCCCGCTGGGAGGTACGAATCTGATCTTCCAGCCGCCCGATGTCCGCGCGGATCGCTCCATTGGTCCGCCGCGCCCGCACCGCATGAACGGAAAGAAAAAGCAATGCCGCCACCGCAATGATTCCCAACGCGCCCGCACTGGCAATGAACCGGCGGTTATTTTCGAGCGGTGACGACGCGAGATTGAAACGAGTCTTCACGCGATTGCAAAATTCTCCTTTTTACCGTTAGGCGCCACGATTAAATTGCCAACCCACCAGCGATTCGAGTCCCTGCGCGACCAGCGACCTCGCTTCCGCCGAGAATTCGCGGGAGGACGCCAGGGGCTCGGCGGGACACCCGATTTCGCGTCCCAGCATTTCTCGCAGGTTTTCCTCGCCCACTCCGAAACCCGCGATACGCAACTGCTCGACCTTGTCGTTCCATGTGTCTTGATAAAACGCCAGCGCCGGAAACACTTCGTCGAAAACGGACTGCGGTTTCAGGACATCCGTTTCGGCTCCCAACTCGGTTGAGCGATAAACGCAGAGCGTTTCGCCGCGAACGATTACTGTCGTTAAATTGCGGCCGCTCATTCGCGCCAGCAGCGTGGCGTCTTTCGCGTCCAGCAGCGACAGAGTTGCAAGCGTTGAACTCTGCAGGACGCCGGCGAAGAGGCCCTCGGCCTCGAGCGCGGACTCGTATTCGCGCGTCACCTTCTGGCGCGCGACGGCCGCCACGATTTCGATTTTGCCTTCGCGGCCTGATTGCCGCATCCATGAGATGACGGCCTCTTCTGCGTCGAAAGGCAGGCTTTTCTTCAGCCGCCAACGCAACAGAGGGAGCGCTTCTTCCGCCCGCCGCGGAAAGGTTTCAAAAGGTAAAATGAACACGCGGATCACGGCGTCGGGAACGAGCAGCGCGATTTCCTCGCCATGAGCCGGCACGCGAGAGAGCACGCTGCGAATGGCGGAACGCACGGCGTCCTGATTCAAAATATTTTGCTGAATAGCGGAGGGAACAATCGCGCCCTCGGCCAACGACTCGGCACCAAACGAAGAAAGATGCGCTGCTCCGTGGCCCCATTTTGCGGCCGCCACGTGCGTCGCGGCGATCTCCAACACGGTAGCGGGGTGCGGCATGGCATCGAGCCAACCGAGGCGACGCCGGCGCGGCGCGCCGCTATAATTCGCTGGTTGAAGCGTTGTCGGACTACTCAATGAACGTCACCTTGTTGATTTCTCGCAGAGTCGTCATTCCCGCGCGCACACGAGCCAGCCCGGATTCGCGCAGGAACTGCATTCCCTCTTCCTTTGCCGCGCGCTTGATTTCAGAGCTCGGCCGCCGGTCAATGATCATCTCGCGAATCCGGTCGGAGAGGTCCAGCAGTTCGCAGATGGCCGTCCGCCCGTGATATCCGCTGCCCGAACATTCAAGACAACCAGCGCCCTCATACATCGGAACATTCACCCATTCTTGCGGGTCGAGGCCGGCCTCTTGCAACACTTCAGGCGGAAGCTGAACCTGCTTTTTGCAACTCGGGCAGATCACGCGCACCAGCCGCTGCGCCAAAATGCAGTTCAAGGCGGAAACAAAGTTGTATGGCTCGACTCCCATGTTGATGAAGCGCCCAATCACGTCGGTCACATTGTTCGCATGGACCGTTGTAAACACCAGGTGCCCAGTCAGCGCTGATTGAATGGCGATTTGCGCCGTCTCCTGATCGCGAATCTCGCCGACCATGATTTTGTCCGGGTCGTGACGCAATATCGAACGTAGGCCGCGCGCAAACGTCAGCCCTTTCTTTTCGTTTACGGGAATTTGTGTGATGCCGCGCACCTGATATTCGACGGGATCTTCGATGGTGATGATTTTGTCTTCGTCGGTCTTGATTTCGTTGATGGCCGCGTAGAGCGTTGTCGTCTTGCCTGAACCAGTGGGGCCGGTGACCAGCACCATTCCGTACGGTTCGCGGATGTAGCGCCGGAATTTGCGTACATCCTCTTCGGCGAATCCCACGACGTCGAGGTTCAGCGTGCGGAATTTCTCGCTCAGCGTTTCCTTGTCGAGCACGCGTAGCACAGCGTCTTCACCGTGAATCGACGGCATGATCGAGACGCGGAAATCGATGAAGCGGCCTTTGTAACGCACGCGGAAGCGGCCGTCCTGCGGGACGCGGCGCTCGGCGATATCGAGCTCGCTCATCACTTTGATGCGCGAAAGAATCGTCGAATGCCATTCCTTTGCCAGCGGCTGCATGGCGTATTGCAACACGCCGTCAATGCGGTACTTCACCGCGACTTCGGAGTTGCGCGTCTCGATATGGATGTCGCTGGCGCGCCGCTCGAGCGCCGTGAAAATCACGGTATCCACCAGGCGGACGACGGGGCTCACTCCCGAGTCGCTGGTGAGCTTATCCATCGAAATGTTTTCGTCGCCCTCGTCGTCGCTCACTACCTGCAGCGTGAATCCCTCCGTCGCCTGATCGAGCACGCGCTGCGATTGCTCCGTGCGCTTCAGCAAATCGCCGATCTGCGTGGCCGTCGCAACGCGGATAATCAGTTTCTTGCCCAGCAGAAGAGACAACTCGTCATTGACCAGCAGTTGGCTTGGGTCCGAGACGACGACCACAAGGGAATTGTTGTGCGCCTCGAGAGGCACGAAGTTGTAGCGGAACATCAGCTCCGCGGGAATCGAATGAAATAATTCCGGGTCGATTCTCTGCTCCGTCATGTCGATAAAAGGCACACGGTAGCGTTCCGCGAGCGTCTGTGTGCGTTCGCGTTCGGCCGCGTCGTCGCGGGCCGGTTCAGGATGCAAATCTCGATTCGTAGTCGCCATAACTTTTTATCCCGCGCCGCCGACTTGCAGGGAAAACAATGGCAGGTAGAGCGCCACCATGATGAAAAAGATGAGCGAAGCAATCACGATGAGAACGGCCGGCTCTATAATCGAGATGAGCGCAGCCGTCTTCAGGTTGGTTTCCTCTTCATAAAATTGCGCAATGCTTCCGAGCATGGGCGCCAGCGCGCCGGACGCCTCGCCCACTTCGATCATATCGAGCGCGAGGTCGGGAATCATCTGCGTGCCGGCCAATGCCGTGTGAAGCGAGCCGCCTTCCCGCACCTGCTTGGCGGCATCGTGCACGGATGCAGCAACCAGACGGCTGGTCATCGCGTTCGCCGCAGTCTCCAATCCTGCCACCAATGGCGTACCTCCGCGCAAAAGCGTGCTGAGCGTTCGCGTAAACTGCGCCATCTGAAATTTGATCCACACGTCGCCCACAACCGGCATTTTCAGCTTTGCCCTATCCAGCACGAATCCGCCGCGTTCGGTCTTCGACCACAAAAACAGGAAAATCGCTCCGAAAACGATAGTTGCGGCAAATGCGATCAGCCAAATTCGGTATCCCACGACGATAGTTATCAGGAATTGGGTTGGGGTCGGAAGAGTGGTTCCTAAATCCTGATATAGCTTGGCGAACTGCGGAATCACGTACGCCACCAGGTAAGAAACAATGCACGAGGCCACCACAATCAGAATCGTCGGATATATCAACACGCCGATCAGTTTCTTGCGGATTCCCGTCGTGACACGCTGATAAGCGATGTAATCATCCAGCACGCCGGACAGGTCGCCGCTCTTCTCGCCCGCGCGTAACGAAGTGACGTAAACCGTCGGAAACGCGTCCGTGGCTTCAAAAGCATCCGAAAGCAGTTCGCCATCTCGCACGCGCAAGCGCACGTCGTTCAGAAATGGCCGCATCTTCGGAAGCGCCGCGCGGTCGGCCAGCAAATCGAGCGCCTTCAAAATCGGCAAACCCGCCTTGATCAGCGTATTAAATTGCTGATTGAAGATGAGGAAGTCGCCTGTGGGGAGCTTGCGCCCTCCGCGAAAGCCGCTCAAGGCGCGCGTCACGCTCAAATTAGGGCGCACCGCATAAACGTAAAACCCTCGGTCCGCAAGTTTTTGGCGAGCCTCTACTTCCGTCTGGGCAGTCTCCAATTGCTGGAAGACGTGTCCCGTGGTATCCCCCACTTTGCAAACAAACTCAGCCATAGAAGCGCGTTACTCCGGATGCCCTCCCGGTTTGTCTGTTGAGTTTAGCATATTGAAAAGAACCCTCACGGCAGCGTGGGGTTGTCTGTGCCCAGGGGTAAATAGGGCGGGAGCGCGCGCCGCACCATTCGAATCTGCGTGTCACGACACAGGGGAATCCGTCCTCCAATCCGCGCGCCGCCACGAATGAAAACTGTAATTTGCCTCTCGGCCCGTTCTTGCGTATTATCCTTGCTTTTCCGGAACCTGCACGACGGCTTAAAGGTCCGGCTCCTGGAGGGACGTGATGGGCATTCGAAATTTGTCTGTTCGCCTGGCAATTTTCTTTCTAGCGTTCATGCTGACGCACGCGGCGTTTGGCCAAGGCGCGAATCAGGGTTCGATTCAAGGCACGCTCACTGATCAATCGGGTGCGGCCGTTGCTGCCGTCGACCTAAAAGCCACGAATACGCAAACCGGAATCACCTTCACCACCACCAGCGATGCGGACGGGCTCTACACGTTTCTCGTTGTGCCGGTGGGAACCTACACCGTCGTTGCGGAAAAGTCAGGATTCGCGACGGTCACCCAGCAAGACGTCGTTGTTACGGTAGGTTCCCGCATAACCCTAAATCTCTCGATGCCGCTCGCGAGCCAGCAAGCGACGGTTACCGTCTCTGGCCGAGCTCCCATCGTCGAAACCACGAAAAGCGAGGTCAACGCCACGGTAAATGAGCGCGCGATTGCGGATCTTCCCGTGAATGGCCGCAACTTCATCAACTTCGTCCTGTTGACTCCGGGCGTTACGACCGACGTACGCGGCGGCGATATCAGCTTTGCGGGCCAGCGCGGCACCTTGAATTCGCTCGTGGTTGACGGCTCGGACAACAACAACACATTCTTCGGTCAGACGCTTGGCCGCACCGGCTCTGGCCGCGCGCCGTACCAGTTCAGCCAGGATGCCGTGCAGGAATTCCAGGTCAACTCGAACGACTATTCAGCGGAACTGGGAAACGCGGGTGGCGCGGTGATTAACGTGGTCACCAAGTCCGGCACGAATCAGTTCCACGGCTCGGCTTTCGAGTTTTATCGCGACCGTGCCATGAACGCCAATGATCCCATTCAAATCGCCAAGGGCAAGCCCCGCCAGCCCTATCACTTTAACCAATTCGGCGGCGACCTCGGCGGTCCCATCGTCAAAGACAAGCTTTTCTTCTTCTTCGATTACGACGGCCAGCGCAATACCGTCGCCAATTTCGTCTTCCTGAACGGCGCGCCATTCTGCGTTGCGTGCACGGCGAATCAGACGACGGCCATCAATTACCTGACCGCTCGTGCGAATTCCTGGAACTCTACGTTTAACCAGAACGTTTATCTGGCCAAGGTCGACTGGCATCTGAACTCGAATGAAATGCTCTCTGCACGATACAACGCGCAGCGTTTCACCGGATTGAATCTGGAAAGCGGCGGCGCGCAGAATTCCGTCGAGCATACCGGAGCGTCCGACGTTACCTCGGACACGCTTACGGCAACTCTTACTTCCACGCTGCGCCCGACTCTCGTCAACGTATTCCAATTCAATTACGCGCGCGACAACGAGCCGGGATTTGCTAACAGTGACCTGCCTCAGGTTACCGTCAGAAATGGCGGTGTAACCGTTCTCACGGCAGGACGCAACTTCTTCAGCCCGCGCTTCACAAATATCAAACGCGGCGAATTCGATGACACGATTTCTTGGGTTCACGGCGCGCACACCGTGAAGACCGGCGCGCATGTGATGGTTGACCGCATCGCCAATTTTTTCCCGGGGAACTTCTCGGGCCAGTATTCGTTCAATAGCCTCGAGGCTTTTGGCTGCAATTTGAATGGCGGCGGCTCTTCCTGCTTCACCGGCGGCGACGCCAATGACACGTTCGTGCAGGCCTTTGCGGGCACCGGAACCACCGGCCCCACCACAAGTCCCAACGTTACCGAAGTTTCAGGATTCGGGCAGGACGAGTGGCGTTTCCGGCCCAATCTGACCTTCAATTACGGCCTGCGCTATGATTTCGACAAAATCGCGCAGCCGCCCACGCTCAATCCCGATCCGCAACTGGCTGCGGCGGGCGTCATCACCAATCAGATTCACAATCAACGCGATGAATTCGGCCCTCGGCTCGGCTTCGCGTGGACGCCGCTGGCAAATGACCGCCTCGTGGTGCGCGGCGGTTACGGAATTTTCTACGGCCGCACGCCGGCGATCACCGTCGGCACGGCCATGTCCAACAATGGGCTGAACGTTACGACGCTCACGTTCACGCCCACCTCAAGTCCTTCCATTCCGATGTACCCGAACACCATGTGCGGCGCGCCCACGGCGTCCCCGAATTGTGCTGCGCCCACGGGAGGCAGCGCGAGTCCGCCGATCGTTTTCGGCTTCCAGAAAGATTACAAAGAGCCCAACGTGCAACAGTTCAGCCTCGGCGCCGAGTACGAGATTAATCCCGACACAGCCGTTTCCATCACGTACCTCCACGTGAAAGGAACGCATCTGACGCGTACAATCGACATTAACCTGCTGGGTCCCGAAATTCAGCAGCAAATCGGAATCACGGGCACCAGCACCGTGCTCACATACAATCAGTTTCCGCAAACTGGGCTGGTTCTCGGAAGTCCCGTCAGACCCTTTACCGATTTTTCCCGCATCGAAGAATTTCAGAGCAATGCAAACTCGAATTACAACGGCGTGACCTTCCAGTTGAACAAACGCTTCGCGAAGAATTATCAGCTGACCGCCGGGTATACGTTCGGCAAGGTGATTGACGACGGTCCCGACGCAACTTCCGTGGTTCCTCTC
>DASZCH010000131.1:0-10568 GCA_035943235.1 Candidatus Acidiferrales bacterium | reverse complement strand
ATCGTACCGCGCCAACGCATACGGTTTTACGATGAAGAGTCTTCCGCTCCCGATATTCTCGATGCCACGCAACTCCCCGGCCTGCGATACCCTCGTGATTCCAAACCGTCTCCAGTAAGCACTCCACAGGTCCCCTTCATTCTTGCGCCGGATGAATCTCTTGAAGTTGAGTCCCCAGATGACGTCGGTCGATTGCGTAAAATTGAGCGTCGAAAACGGAATTTCTATGGTTGCAGTCCAACCGTCGGCGGTGATGCGCGCCTCCGAGGTCCAAACGCCATCCCAGCCGGGATCGAAATCACCTCCATTCGGTCCCGCTTGCTCTTCGACAATGAGGCCATCGAGTTGAGTGCCAAGCGGATTGACTTGGAAAACGTACGCGTTCTGCCGGTCATGATTCGAATCAATAAGGATTTCGAAATGATCGTCCAAATCCTGGCTTACGTCGCGCCGGAGCTCGGTAGCGACAATCCTGGACGGCGCTGAGTCGTAGCAATGAATTCCAAAATAGACGGCGCGGCGCGTGTACAAAATGCGAACCTCCGTTTTCTCGGTTGCGGCCTGGCCTTCGTATGGCTCTTGCTGGCGGAAATCAGTGATGGGTTTGGCGAGCTGCCAGAGCGGATCAGTGAGTGTGCCGTCGAGTTTCGGGGCGCGGTCGATACGAAGGGCTACTGCAATGTGGCTTTCTCCCGCGACTGAAACTCCCACTTGCGAACGTTGTTCTGCTGCAATTGAGCGCGACGCGAACAGCAGCAATATCGCAAGGGCGGCGGCCAAGGTCGAAGCGCTATCTCGCAGCCTGTGATCAGAACTCGCACGGCAAGATCTGTTCGGGAGATCAGTCACAACTGGAACTTCTCCTGCCTTCTTTTCTATTGTTGAACCACGGCCTCGTACACAATCATCCGTGCGACAGGTTTGCCATCTTCTTCCTGCTCGGGCGTGTAGACTTGATGCGTTTCCGGGTCCACAGCGAGGCTGTGCACGGCGTGCTGAACCTTGAAATCTTCAAGTTTTCGATAGTGATTTGGATCGTCTTCATGGAAAACGGAGATAGCACCGCTGTAACATGCCACATAGATACGGCCTAGACCAGGATCGAACTTGATGACATCAGGCCCGCTCGCCATCGGAAGAAAGGCGATGGGTTTTTGGCTGTCGAGGTCGAGAACGGTCATGAGATTGTTTCCTTCGCAGGAAAGGAACGCACGATGATGCTCTGCATCTAAAGCCATTCCATGATTTCCTTCACACCGGCCCACCGGGTATTTTGCAATGACTTGGTCGGTTGCAGGGTCAATCACCGCAAACAAGTTTGCATCTTGTAAATTCACATACACCTTGCGCGTCACCGGGTCGTATTGTGGCATTCCCGTTTCGCTCTCGAAATGGAGAGTCTGGATGATCTGATCTTTTCGAACGTCCACTATGGCTTCCGCTTTGCCGCGTTCATCGGAGACATAGAGCTTATGAAACGGCGCAGCATACGTACTCCCGTCCGGCTTGCGCGCAGTTGGCAGCTTCTTAATGACTTTCATCGCGCGAAGGTCAACTACGCCAATCGTGTTGTCCCCGGCATTCGACGTATAGAATTTATGAAGCTCGGGCACGTACTCGACGCCTTCCGCGCCAGGCGTGTCCTTCACAGTTCCGACCACATGGTTCGTTTGCGTATCAATCACATAAGTCTGGCCTGCGCCGAGATGTGCTGAGATCAAATATCGATCCGCTGCATCGATTGTCAAGTAATCGAACCGTTTGCCCGGTGGTCCAGGCAAATCAAATTCCGCAACTTTCTTGAGAACTGGCCCAGACTTCTGAGCATCAGCTCTCGGCGTCGTAGTTAAGCATATGGCGAAGAGACAGAACGGGAGAATTTTTCGCACAAACTCCTCCTTCTTTCTTCAGAAAGCACTAGCGCGAAGCCAGTTTTGCAGAATTACTTTACCGAGACTTTTTCTAGGGCGGCTTTCATGCCCGCGGCAACCGATTCGGGTTTGCCCTCGCCCCAGAAGTGCATAAAGAACAATCGCGGCTCCTCAGTGAGCATGTGGCTGTGCAGAGCAGTCACGAAAATGTGATGCTCTTGAAGAGCTGAAATCACGGGATTCACTTCATCGGCTACGAGCACGAAATCGCCCGTGGTTGCCACTTCTCCGGCTATCCCTTGCTGAAAGTTGATCGATTCGGCTACACCTTGTGTTGGGGTAATCGTCATGCCATCCATCGTGACCGAGTTCGCTCGCGGCACACTAAACGCGAGGACTCCGCCCTTAAATGCACCTTTACGCGCGAAGGTGTCTTCCACCGTTTTTACCCACGCAGGCATTGTCGCGCCTGTATTAGGCGCAGCCGCAGGTTTGCCTAGTGGTGTTTTCGAAACGGCCAGCGCGCTACGAAGAGAGCGGGCAAGTTGCTCCACAGCGCCGCGTCCCATGTAATGCATATACATAATTCGCGGCGTTTCGTTGAGCAGGTGATTGTGCACTGCGGTGATCTCGAAACCGGCGACGCGCAGTTTTTCCAAAACCGGATTCACTTCCCCTTGGAGTAAAACTAGATCGCCCATCACGGTTGCGTTTTCGTCCGTTCCCGAGAATGCCGCCCAGGAGCCGAGCGCGAGGGCGGGTTTAATCACCACTCCGTGAACTACCACGTGCAAATCGGTTCGAGGGAATCCCACTTTGTAAACGTCGCCCGTCTTCTGGCCCGAGCGGCCCAAGACTTGGTCTATCTTTGCGGTATTCGGGCCTTGAGCAGCAGAGACAAACGACACAAACAAAAGCGAAACGAAAATAGAAAGAAACTGTAACGAACGCATTTCAAACCTCCTATTGAACTTCACCTATCCTCAAAAACGTCATCACTGCGATCCCTTTGCTTCCGGCGGTCAGAGCGGTGAGCAGTAAGAGGCCAAGAATGTTCCGCCCTCGAAATGGCCATGTTCTCTTCAATGTCATGCCAATGATTGATAGAGTCCTTCTGCGAGTTGCAGGCCTCGCAACAGCAATTCCTGATCGCTGAGGCCCTCTCTATCCCATCCTTTCATTACCGCATCGATGCCAAAACCTTCGCGGCGGCCGAATTTATCGTCGAACAGGTCTGCATCGTGAACAATCTCCGCCATGCGCGTCACGCGCTTGTCGCGAATGTGAAAAACGCGCATCAGCGTCTCAAACGTGCAATTCTCGCCCTGATGGCCAAAACCCGCTCCATACATGTCGAACGGCACGGCATCTGCGGGGCGCTTATCTTCCGGCGCGAATGCGAATCGGGCGCGTGCGTCGATATACTTGCGGATCAGCCACGCGGACGTTACGCGATCAACGCCAGGTCTCGGTCGCGTGACCCACACACGATTTTTGTAAGTCCGAAGCGATACTTTCGTTGCGTCACTTTGCCTTGCCAGAGAACGCGGCTGCCGAAGCTCATCTATTTCTGTCTCTGCCTGCTTCCGAAGAGGTGCTCCAAAAAAGTCTCTGGAGATAATTTCTTGAAGTCGCTGACCGAGCTTGGATATCTGGGAAGAGGTGGCGTTCGCCGCTGCTGTGGACGTCTTCTTGATTTTAACCAGCAGCTCCCTGTATTCACGCTGCCGCGCGGCTACAAATTCTTCTTTCAGCGCAGCAGGCGGTCGATTGTCAATCCCCATAACCTCCAGAACAGAAGCGTCGCCGCGCTCGCTGCGAATCATGGTCGCTAGCCATTCGAGCTTCTCTCGGTTTTCTGGATTGTTAGGCAGCAAATAGCCGGAGTTACCGAGTGGCAGCGCACCAAAGCGTTGCAGTTTTCGCCAGACGGCCACACGAAGACTGGCTCCTTTCTGCGCTAGACTGAACACGAGTAAGAGCCACTGCGAACCGCCATCACCGGTCATGACCATTACATCATGTTATATCCCTAACGCAATACGCGCCGCAACGTAAATTGGAATCATTCATTGGCGCCGCGAGTGGGCTCGTTTGACCCTTATTTCCTGCGTAGAGGGTCACAACTGTCTTTAATCTTTTGAATCAATGAGGTGGCGCGCCCGGAGGGATTCGAACCCCCGACCCTCTGCTTAGAAGGCAGACGCTCTTTCCAACTGAGCTACGGGCGCGTCGCGCTTAACTGATTCACTGTACTGCGGTTGCGCTCTCAGTCGCAACGGGCAACTGAGGCGCTTGTTGGTCAGTGTGCTCAATTTTGTGCAACATCATGGATCATTTGCAATCGATCCTTTGAGAACTCGCCGCTATTCGCAACGTTATTTGCCGGGATGTTCTGAAAACGCCCCCTGTTAATCTGGCGTTCTGTGGTCTGCGAGGGTATAGCCGATTGAGCTGTGAAAATCTCTGCAAGTCCTTCCGCGCTCCGCAATCGTCTTCGGAGGTCCCACATGCTGCGCGATCACAAGCCTTCTCGGGTCAGGCGAATTCGGCAACGAGCTCGAAGTGTTTCTGGTTGGCGGTCGAAAAGATGGCTGCGTCGTTATGCGGCCCACCGAGAGCCGCAGCTCTGCCGTTCACAGTCACTTTTTGTAAAGTATTTTGTGCAGCTAAGCGGAATTTCACCTGCAATTCTTTCGGCGTGTCGGACCGCGCGAGATCCACGGATGCTGACACTTTTTTCGCTGGGGGATCGGCCTTCATTTTGAAGCTGACCCGTCCCCAGCGCGTGGGCGCGTGGTCGATTCTGATTTCTTTTCCGGAAGCTACCCAGTCGCGGGGAAGGCCCTTGCCGAGATAAAGTCTGTCCTCGTCTGAATCCTCGAACACGAGCATCCAGCGGACGAGCAATGGAATGGTTTGCTGAGCCGGAATGCAAAAGATCGCCGTGCCGCCTTCGATGCCGGAGACTTCGCCGGCGGTCCAGCTGCCCGGAGTGTGATCGTGGAAGCGATGCGAATAAAGGAACAAAAGATATTCCTCGATGCGATCCAAACGGAGCAGCATTTGCGCGTAGCCGTAAGAAATGAAACCAAGAATGTCGCGTCCGGTGGGATGAGGACGCTCGACATTGGCAACGATGCCGAGGGTGGTGGCGCCGTAGGCGCGCATGCAGTCGATCACCAAATTGGCAAGCCTGGGTGGCAACACATCCGCTTGCAATAATTCCGCGTATGGACGGTGCGCCCATTGTTGGGGGCTGGGCCGTTCCTGTGTGAGCGATTCTCGGAATGTGAGAGTGGTTCCAGGATAGGTTCCCACATACGGCGGATTCATGTCGCGGCGAATATTTTTTTCGATGCTTGTGGTGACAGCGTCCTGTAGGATTTTGCTACGCCGCAACCAGTCTGTTGTTGATTTTTCGGTAGCGGTTGCAGGTTTGACGTTGCGCCATGCGCGACCGATGTCTTTGAGGCCTCGGGCGGCGAATGCGCTGTTGGCAAAATAGGGCAGCCACCAAGTCTCGGGCTTCGGAGCCAGAGACGAATCCGATTCGCTCCAGCCATGAATCAGGCCGTGGCCCGGGTCGTCCGCGGGCAATTGCAGGCTTTCGTCGTGCATCTCGCAAAGCATTGAAGCGGTGGCTTCGATTTTTTCCTGGTGTTTCAAGAGCAAAGCGGCGTCTCGCGTGTAATTGAAATACTTGGCGAAAAGCATCAACTCCATTCCGAACTGAGCCGTCTCTGGCCCGCGCATGTTGATCATGCCCTTCGCATCGGTGAAATCGGAGAGGTAGTTGTCAATGATGCCCCGCGCCATATCGAAACGGCCCCATTCGAGATTGACAAAAACCGCCATGGTGAAAATATCCTGAAAGCCGTCATACTCCGAGCCGTAGTAATCGCGGTCCACCGCGCCATATTTTGGATAGACGCCGCCGGGACGCACCATCAGCTCTTTGGCGAACGCGTGCTTCGACATATCCACCCAAGTATTTTGTGGAAGCGATGTAGGCGCGAAATCGCGCAACTGGTTATCCCAGTAATCGGCGAAAAACAGAAGAGCGCGATAGAAGTCTTCCGCTTGCGGATCTTGACGGGCCGGCGGATAGGACGGATAGCTGTAGCCATAAACAACTCTTGAAATTTTGCCGCCTTCGATTCTTGCAGTGCGATGCCAGGTCTGCACAATAAATCTGTCGTGCGCCTTCACGTCGCCGAACACAACAACTTCGTCATACGCCGTATCCGAGATAGGGAAGACTTTGCGCACCGCGGGCATCCATCCGCCAAGCAGGCCTTCGAAACGTTTCTGAGCCTCTTGCGTATTGAGTTCTGGAAAATATTGGCCCGGATGATATGTCCGCGTGTTTCCGGAGGGATACACGGGCATCGTGTCGGAACATTCCGTGGTTCCTACAAACGTATTCCAGGGCAGTCTGAAAAATGTCGGACGGTTTCCGGTGCGCGAGCCCATGGGTGGAGCGGCCGATCTCACTAATTCCGGGTCCGGGTCGCCGTTCGCCAGCAGTTTGTCCGCCAACAAATCGGGCCCTGCCATGCCTATGTCTTTCAAGTTCAATCCGAGATAAGGGGGATTCGTGTCGGCAAATGTCGCTTCGGCAGTCTTCGGAAGCACACGACTCGACCCGCGCGAGGAAAGGAAAGTGATGGCCCCGTCGCGAGTGCGAAGGTCCTCGAAGGCTTTCCATGTAACAGAATCGATTTTGAATTCACAAAGCAGGGTATGGCCTTCCACGTCAGGCGCGCGTTCGGGTTCGTCGGAACGGATGGATTGCGCGAAGCCGCTGGGAGATTCTGCCGCATTGGCGGATTTCGAGAAATAGCGCAGGGCAGCAGTAGTGACCGCGAGATTTTGCAAAAAATGGCGTCGATCCATGATATTCCTTTCCCGAGCGATCTTGCCTGAGCGAGATTTCGTTAACGAATTTTTGGCTTCGCTCTCGCGACGTTTTGTACCATACTCCGCGAGATCCGTGTAAACGTTTTCTCGGCATTAGAGGATGTAGGACGCGGGGAAAAAGCGTTCCACACGGAAGCGGAGACTAAGGATTCAAGGATACGCAGATGAAGAGCCGGCGATTTCGATTTGTAAGGACGATTGTGTTGGTTTGCTTGGTGCTGAGTTTTGGCGCGAAGCTAAGCCGCAGGACTGCGGCGCAAGGACGCCGCTCGCAGCAACCCGCAACGCCTGGTCCGATGCTGGAACAGGGCATCATGAATCTCGACACGCCTAAATTTGATTTAAGCCTGGTGCGTTCATCGCAAACAGTTGCGGCGTTGAAACCTAAGGGCGCGGACGGCTTCGATTTCACTCCGGGCGATTTGCTCGTCGCGCGCTCGCAGAACGGCTACTACCACCTCGGCGATCTCGATTTGCGCTTGCGCGTTGGGAGCGCGGGCGAATGGAAAGATTATTCGACTGCCGTGGAACGCACGCCCGTGAAGGCGCTCCCCGCATCCGGCGAAATTCTGGCTGCCGCTGATTTGACGCCAACGTTCCCTGCGGATTTTCCCCTCGAAGTGACGCGCGCTTGGATTGTCGAACACGGCGAGCTTGTATTGCGCTTCACTTTGAAGAACAAAACGGCGCAAACGCTGCAAATCGGCGCGTTGGGCATTCCGATGATTTTCAACAATGTGATGAACCATCGCTCTCTCGCGGAGGCACACGAGAAATGTTCGTTCTACGATCCCTACATCGGCGAAGACGCGGGATATTTGCAGGTGACGCGTCTCAACGGCCACGGGCCGGCGCTGGTGGTGGTGCCGTATGGCAAAACGCCTTTCGAGGCGTACAACCCAATCCTGAATAAGCGAAGAGTGAATGGAGCTGTGCCAATTTTCAGCGATCCCACACCGCGCGGAGTGACGTTTGAAGGCTTTTACGATTGGATGGTGTACAGCGAAGCGTACGCCGAAAACGAATGGAAAAATGCGCAGCCGTGGAATCCGCCGAGCATGCTCAGTCTCGAGCCAGGCGAGTCGAAAACATATGGCGTAAAATTTCTTCTTTCAGATTCCATTCGTCACATCGAGAAAACGCTTACCGCAAATGCCCGCCCGGTGGTAGTTGGCATCCCCGGATACGTTTTGCCGACAGATATCGACGCTCGCCTGTTCTTGAAATATGCAAGCGGCGTAAAGTCGATGGTCGTCGAACCAACTGGCGCGATTGAGGTTCATAAAAATGCGCGGACTCGCGAAGGCTGGCAATCTTTTGCGCTGAAGGGGCGCACCTGGGGCCGTTCGCGTCTGACAATCACTTATGATGATGGCCTGCGGCAAACGATCAATTATTTTGTGATTAAGCCTGAAGCGCAGGTCGTCTCCGACCTGGGAAATTTCCTCACAACGAAACAGTGGTTTGTCGATCCGAAAGATCCCTTCCACCGCAGTCCTTCCGTGATGACGTATGACCGTGAGGCCAATCAAATCGTCACGCAAGACAGCCGCGTGTGGATTGCAGGATTGAGCGACGAAGGCGGCGCGGGGTCATGGCTGGCGGCGATTATGAAAGAATTCGGCCAGCCAAATAAAGAAGAGCTCGCCAAGTACCAGCAATTCGTGGATGGCGTTTTGTGGGGCGGCATTCAGTACAAAGATGGACCCGAGAAATACGGTGTGCGAAAGAGCCTCTTCTACTATCAGCCGGATGAACTGCCGCAGGGTTATTACCGCAGCGACCTCGATTGGCGCAGTTGGACAAGCTGGAATAAGAGGGCATCGGAAGCGGTCGACCGTTCTTTCAATTATCCGCACGTCGCAGCGGCGTATTGGGTGCTTTATCGTCTAGCGCGCGACCATCGGGGCCTTGTCACCGACCATCCGTGGCAATGGTATCTGACGAATGCCTACGAAACTTCCATCGCGATGACAAACAACGCGCCCGGCCTGGCGCGGTTTGGACAAATGGAAGGCGACATATTTCTCAAAATCATGACGGACCTGCGCCGCGAAGGCATGACGACGCAAGCCGATGACCTGGAGGCAAAAATGAAGGCCCGCGCGGACCGCTGGAGGGTAGAGGCGTATCCGTTCGGCAGCGAAATGCCATGGGACTCAACTGGCCAGGAAGAGGTTTACGCGTGGATGAAATATTTTGGTTACGAAGCGAAGGCCGATGTGACGCTGAACGCAGTGCTCGGCTACGATCCCACGATACCGAGCTGGGGCTATAACGGCAGCGCGCGCCGTTACTGGGACTTTATTTATGCGGCCAAAATTCAGCGGCTCGAACGCCAGCTTCATCATTACGGCTCGGGCATCAACGCGATTCCGCTGCTTGCCGCGTATCGCGACCATCCCGACGATTTTTATCTGCTGCGCGTCGGCTACGGCGGCACTATGGGGGCGCTGACAGATATCGATCAGCAGGGATTTGCGTCGGCCGCGTTCCACGCGTTTCCGGACATGCTCAAATTCGATCCGTACTCGGGCGATTACGGCCCGAATTTCTTCGGCCATGCGTTGAATACGGCTACGTATATTGTGGACCATACGGAATTCGGATGGCTCGCGTTCGGCGGAAACATCAGCGCCAAGGGTACTATAATCAACGTCACGCCTCTCGATTCGTTTCGCATGCGTGTCTACGTGGCTTCTTTGGGATTGTGGCTGACACTCGATGCGGGAAAATTCAATGCGGTGGAAATAAATTCCAAGACCGGCGTCGTGCGGCTCGGGCTTGCTCCCGCGACGCAATTTACGCCGGCAGCCTATTTGCGCGTGGAGCAACCCGCGAAGATAAAGGGGGCAGACGCGTATCAACCGGCCACCGCGTTCAAGGTTGAACGCGGAGCCTATGTGGTTCCCTTGCACAAAGGAACGACTTGGGTGGAGTTGCGAGGGAAATCGTAGCGGAGTTCTGATCTAACGAAACGTATGAAAAAGGGATACGACCGCAGGCAAGTCTTGAAAGGCATGAGCGCGGCATGCGCGGCGTTTTTTCTGCCCGAGGAACAAGCACGGACAGAGAGCGTTCTGCATATCGCCGGCCAGGACATTGAAATTCAGGTTGGCTC
This sequence comes from Candidatus Acidiferrales bacterium, assembly GCA_035943235.1. Lineage (GTDB taxonomy): Bacteria > Acidobacteriota > Terriglobia > Acidiferrales > UBA7541 > DAHUXN01. Next base: position 653 of record DASZCH010000131.1, on the reverse strand, counting down.
CGTCAGCAAGCACACCTTCCGTCTAAGCGTCCTGCCGCTCGCCGATGGTCGCGTAGGAACAATACCCACAGATGGCTCTCTTTTGCGCCCATCTTGGGGAACGCCCGTCGCAAGAATACGCGACGCAGGAGGCGCGCGAACGGTGAAGTGCGGCGGGCTCGACGTGCGAATCACTCTCGCCCCGCTCACTTTTACAATTGAGTCTGCATCTGCTGAGCAAATTCAAATAATAAGAGTGGATGAGGACACGGGAATCGTTTCGTTCGTCACGGGGGACTCGCCGATTCTCGCGCTCGGGGAGGGTGGACCGCAGTTCGACCGGCGCGGCTCAACTGACCGGATGCGCAGCGGCCAGGGCGGTTACAAACTCGCGACCCACGGAGGGCGCGTGCCGATCCCATGGCTCATCGGAACAGCTGGATGGGCGATGTTCATCCATCAACCGTTTGGGACTTTCGACTTCACGGGGCCCGAGAGCAAATTCCTGCCGAAGAGCCCGGATACTGCCCTTCCGCTCGATATTTTTTTCGTCGCATCGCGCGAGCCCGCGACCATTATGGCGGAATATGCGCGCCTTACTGGGCACGCGGAAATGCCCCCGCTTTGGTCGTTCGGCTATCAGCAGTCGCACCGAACACTTGCAAGCCGGGAAG
>DASZCH010000130.1:0-4330 GCA_035943235.1 Candidatus Acidiferrales bacterium | reverse complement strand
GCACTTGAATCCGTGACGCGCGGCTTGTGCGGCGGTCGCGTTTGCGAGATTGCCGGTGGAAGAGCAGGAGACTGTATCAAATCCGAATGCGCGAGCATTGGCCAACGCTACTGCGACGACGCGGTCCTTGAAGCTCAACGTGGGTACGCAGACGGCGTCATTCTTGATGTAGACATTCTTCCCGCCGCCAATCTTGCTGGCGAGCGCGGGAGATTGAATGAGCGGCGTAAAGCCTACCGGTAGCGTCGGCGCGTGATTTTCTGGAAGCGGAAGCAGAGGCGAGTAACGCCAGATGTTGGGAGGCCCGGCGGCAATCTTTTCACGGGTGAAATCGGGACGAATGGAGTCGTAATCGTAGGAAACTTCAAGGGGCGAAAAGCAGTCTTCGCAAACCGATTTAGGAACGTTGCCCCAGCTCTTGTGACACTCCCGACAGCGCAATTCGTAACGCATAGGTCACTCCGCGTGGAAGAGGCGGCCACCCGGTTTGATTTTGTAATTGGGAAATTTGGTAATCGGGTAATTTGAAACCACAATTGCAGCAGCTTTCAAATTACAAAATTACCCAATTACAAAATTACAAAATCAAAGCCGGACTTCGGCTCGGCAGAGTCCCTAAAAACGAAATCCTCTTGACCCGGGAAATGGGAAAAGAGGTTCAGGAAGTGCTGAAAATTCTCGCACCCCGAATCTCATGTCCCCCGTACTTACCGGGTCGAGAGTTGGCACCTGGCGGCGCGGGATAGATGATCCCGGTCCGGTTGCCGTGGCGTCTTAGGGCTCGTCCCTCAGCCACTCTGCATGAAATCCAAGGCCTGCTCCGAAGAACAGACTGGTGAAGTAATGATACGAAGACGGAGAAAATTCGTCAAGATGGGAGGATACGGGTAGTGAGGTGAATCCGTTACTTGCCTTCGAAGACTGTCTTACCGCCTACGACAGTTCGCAGGACGCGAGTGCTAAGAATCTTCTCCGGAGCAATCGCCGTCAGGTCGCGATCAAGAACTATGAAATCGGCGAGCATGCCCGGAGCTAGCGTCCCCTTCTGCTTTTCGGCGAATTCCGCGAAGGCCGCGCCTGTCGTATACGCAGCAATGGCCTGTTCAATGGTCAGTTTCTGCTCGGGATGGAATTCCATCTTCCCATCTTCGCTCTTACGGGTAGTGGCGGCATAAAGGCCGAGCAGAGGCGAAAGCGGCCCGAAGGGATCATCGGAACCGAATGCCAATGTAACGCCATGGTTCGCAAACTCGGCCCAGCCGTAAGCGTGCGCACCGCGAACGGACCCAAGACGCGCATTTACCCAGTGCATATCGGTGAGCAGATGACTGGGTTGCATGGAGGCAATCACCTTCAAATCGCGGAAGCGCGCCACCTGTGCGGGATTTGAAACTTGCACGTGTTCGACGCGAAGGCGGTAGTCTGTGCTCCCATCCTGCGCCTTGGCATCAGCTGCTCGTGCTGCCTTCTCCGCCTCGCCGAAGGCATCTAGCGCCATTTCAACCGCCCTATCACCAATGGCGTGGAAGCCGAGTTGAAATCCGGATTTTAGCCGCTCACTTGCCAATTGATTCAGCTTGGATTGCTCATACCGGGGCAGGCCGGAATTTTGAGGATCGTCAGCATAGGGCTGCAGCATGGCTGCCGTGCGCGAGCCAAGCGAACCATCCAGAAAAGCCTTGAGCATTCCTGTGCGCAGCATAAAATCAGACTGCGGGTGGGCGGCACGCCGCTCTTTCAAAGTTTCAAGTGGTGCGTTAAACGGCAGCCATTCCGAAACCCTCGCGGTTAATTTGCCCTCACGTTCCAACTGCTCAAGGATTCGAAAATCCTCCCAGTAAGCGTCGCCATTTTCGGCATCGGAATTGTCCTGCACGGAGGTAATTCCGGCAGACGCGATATCTTGCAACGCGGCCTCGAGTGCCTGGCGGCGCTTATCTGGAGTCGGCGCAGGAATAACGGCAGTTATGAAATCACGCGCAGTTTCGCGCAAAATTCCGTTCGGCTGCCCGCTGATATCACGGCCGATTTCTCCGCCTCCCGGATCTTTGGTGGCGATTGTGACCCTCGCCAGCTTTAATGCCAGCGTGTTCGCGACGGCAACGTGGCCATCAGTGCGATCCAGATATACCGGATGATCGATCGTCACCTCGTCAATGTCCCAGCGGGTGGGCAGCTCTTTGCCTTGCCAAAGCGTTTCATCCCAACCCGCACCGAGAATCCATTCCATGGGCCCGGCGCTTTGAACCCGCTGGCGGATGCGCTCGCGAAACTCTTCGAGCGACCGGGCTCCGGAGAGGTCGACGGTGAGCTTCTTGGAGCCCACCTCGGCGAGATGGATGTGAGCGTCGTTAAATCCCGGCATCACGAACTGACCATTGAGATCAACGATGTGGGTGGCTGGAGCTTGCAGCTTCAAAATGTCGGCTTCATCGCCGACGGCGAGAACGCGGTCGCCTCGCAATGCCATAGCATGCGCGCGCTGCACTTCATGGAAAGACGAACTGCCGCTCGTGCCGGTGTAGATGTTGGCATGAACGTAGATGACATTGGCTTTCGGTGAGGATTGATTCTGGGCATGCATGGTGGCGAAAGTGAACAGAACGACAACGGCAATGCAAACGCATCTCATTGCCGCTGTCCTGGCGATCGACATCCTGCCAGCGCAAGAGCAATCAGCAGGATCCTACTGAGCGCAAGTTCCCTCCCAGTAATATCAAACCATTCTTGCACGGTGTGAGCGCCTCCGCCGGCGCCGCCAGCGCCAATGGCAATGGCTTCCCGTCCCAGCGAGATCGGAATGTTGGCGTCGGTTGAGGCCCGCTGAATTTGGGCGGTGTTTCCGAGATGTGTGTCGACCGCCCGCGCAATCTGCAGAATGCGCGAGCGTCTGTCCAACTCTCCCGCGGGACGGTTACCGATGGCGTGGACTTCCGCCCTTAGTCCTTCATGCCGACGCCCAGAGTTGCCCCGCTGCCAACGCCCGTTCTCTTCAGCGACCCCATGCTCGACGGCGCGGCGCAATTCCATTTCGAGGCGTTCGATCTCCATGGTCGATGTGGAGCGGATGTCGACCCGCATTTTGGATGATTCAGGAATGGAGTTCACGGACGTACCACCTTCTATTACACCGACGTTAAACGTCGTCTTCGGAATGGCAGGGACACGCGTTTCCGAAAAAAGACTGATTGCGCGGGCTATCGCGACGATAGGATTCGGCGCGCCAAAATCACTCCACGAGTGGCCCCCGGGACCGCGAACAACGATTTCGAAACGGCGGCTCCCCAGCGCCTCGGCAACGATGGTGTCTGAGCCGGCGCCGTCAATAACAACGCTGGCGCGAATCGCGTCTTTCCACTCCGATTGCAGGAAAACATGACGCATGCCGCGCAGATCACCTTCACCTTCTTCGCCGACATTGCCAATGAATAATAGCGAGCATTCATGCAAAAAACCGAACTCCTGGCATGCAGCAGCGACCGCCAGCAATGCGGTAACTCCGGCCGCATTGTCGGAAATCCCCGGCCCGTAAAGCCTTGGCCCCTGCTGCCTGATTTCCACGGTGCTGCCTGCCGGAAAAACAGTGTCCAGATGGGCGCTGAGTGAGATCACCGCATCCTGGGCTCCTCGACTAAAGCCGAGCGCATTACCGATGCTATCGAGGTGCACATTTTTCAGTCCCAAAGAGTTAAATTTTTCAGCAACCCAGGCAGCCCGGGCTGCTTCCCCGAATGGCGGAGCGGGAATACGCGCAAGTTCGAGTTGCCATCTCGTGAATTGAGGTTCCTGTCCGCGAAACCAATGCAGAGCTGCCTGTACCTCTGTCGCAGCGGCCAATTCCGCGATTTCCTGTTGAACCGCGGAGGGCGATTCTGCCAACGGCGTGTGCCGAGACGAGGTCATGGACTGAACCGCCATATTACAACGTATCGGCTCGAATTCGCGGTGACGTGAGTTGTAGGGTCAAATGCAGCGCCAAAAGCCGCTCAATGTTGGCGTAGCGAATCCGCGACCCTAGGCCACGTCGGGAACACCCGGCAACTTCGGCCTATTTGCGGCATCTAAACTTAGAGTAGGCTTATCTTCATTACTCATTATTCCGTCATTATGAAATCCAAACATATTGCAGTTGCTGTTCCGTTGGTCGTGTGGTTTTCATGCCTTTTCGGATTTGGGCAGGAGGGCGCGCTGACCACAGACCCGCCCAAGGGGATCACGGTCCAGGAAATCATCCAGAAGTTCGCGGCCAAAGAAAAAGAGTTTAAAGAGGCGCGCGACAACTACACGTTTCGCCAGGATGTGCGGGTGCAGACCATTGACGGCGATACAG
>DASZCH010000129.1:0-79824 GCA_035943235.1 Candidatus Acidiferrales bacterium | reverse complement strand
TGAAAGGCGTGCGCGCAGTGTTGCGGTACGCGCAGGGGTGAGCCATGTCCATTCATCGACGACTCGCGAATTTATTTCGGCGTTCGAAGCTGGACCAAGACATCGAGGCGGAATTGCGCTCGCATATCGAAATGCGCACGGCAGATAACATTGCGGCGGGGATGTCACCCAAAGAGGCGCGACGGGATGCAGTTCTGCGATTTGGGAGCCGGCCTGCGATGAAAGAGCGCGTGATCGCGGCTGACGCGCACATGTTTCTTGACTCGCTCTGGCAGGACTTGCGTTACGGCCTTCGCCAGCTACGCCGTAGTCCCGGATTCACCGCCGTCGCGATCTTGACCCTCGCTCTCGGCATCGGGGCCAACACGGCAATCTTCAGCGTCGTTGATGCGATTTTGCTGCGACCTCTGCCATATCCTGGCGCTGACCGCCTAATGATGGTATATGAGGCCGCGCCGCAGTTAGGGAAGGCCGGTCCATCTTATCCAAATCTTCAAGATTGGCAGCGCGCTGCACGAAGTTTCGAAGAGTTGGTTGCTTTCCGCACTTCTCAACTCGCGCTGAGCGGAAGTGGTGAAGCGACCTACGTCATCGCTGGAGCGGTCACTTCTGGCTACTTTCCGATGTTCCGCGTGACGCCGATTCTCGGCCGCACGTTTGCGCCGAGTGATGAAGTTCCCGGAACCGCAGGCGTCGCGGTGTTGAGCGAGCGTCTCTGGCGAAGCCAGTTCGGCTCAGATCCCGCGATCATAGGCAAGACCATTCAACTCGAACAACGTCCCTTCACTGTGATCGGCATCGTGCCCGGGAATTTCCGGCCGCAAATTCCTGACCCTCGGGCGTTGCTCTGGGTGCCTCTGCTGCAGGATTCCATTGCTCAGCAGTTATACAAGCGCCGCGGCGGCCATTACCTGAGTGCCGCTGGACGGCTCAAGCAGGGCGTTACGCTGGCGCAAGCGCAAAGCGAACTCGAGTCAATTCAAGAAGCGCTGCAGCGCCAATATCCCGACGCGAACAAAGGATGGGGCGCCGGAATCGTTCCCCTGCAAGAAGACTTATCCGGAAATTTCCGCGTGGCCCTGCTCGTGCTTCTCGGCGCGGTCGGCTTGGTCTTTCTCATCGCCTGCGCGAACGTGGCAAGCCTGCAGATGGCCCGCGCCACTGCGAGACAACGCGAAGTCGCGATCCGTTCGGCCCTCGGTGCTGGACGCGCGCGCTTGTTCCAACAATTCCTGACCGAGTGCATTTTGATCGGCATTGCCGGCGGCGCAGCCGGGCTGCTAGCCGCGTATGCGACAGCGAAGGGATTTGTCTCCTGGCTGCCGGCCGATTTGCCACGAATAAGCAAAATTCAAGTGAATGCAGACGTGCTGGCATTTGGGCTGATCCTGGCGATTCTAGCTGGAATCGTCCTTGGGCTTGCACCGGCGTGGAGCCCGAGCGGCCGGGGCTTCGCCGTTGCACTTAAGGAAGGCGGGCGAGGTGGTGGAGAAGACGCCGGTCGGAGAACCTTGCGGAGCGCATTTGTTGTTGCGGAGATAGCGCTTGCCGTAGTGCTGCTCATCGGCGCGGGACTGCTGATACGTAGTTTCGAGCGGCTGTCAAACTTGAATCCAGGATTCGACGCTTCCCATTTATTGACTGCAGGCGTTTCGCTCGATTATTCGCAGTATGCGTCGCCCCAGAAGTTGATCGCCTTCTACAACGAAACGCTCGACCGCATGAAAGCCGTGCCCGGTGCGCAACAAGCCGCCATAGTCGTGCCCCGCCCGTTGGCGGATGGCTACATCAATCTCGGCTTCCAAATCGACGGTCGCCCGCAGCTCCCGGAGTCAAAGGAGCCGGAAGCGAATCTCGTTATGGTAAGCCCGAATTATTTTCACGTGATACAGATACCCCTGCTGAGTGGGCGTGAACTTGGCGAGATGGACTCGCAATCAGCGCCCAAAGTCTGTGTGATTTCGAAAACAGTCGCGCGGGCCGCCTTCGGCAGCGAGAATCCCATCGGACAGCGAATCACCATTGGCTATCCACAAAGCGTGTCGCGCGAAATCGTCGGCGTGACGGGCGACGTGAAGGACATCAGCCTGGCATCCTCGCGCTGGGGGCAGGTCTATGTTCCATTCGTGCAGAATCCTCTCGGCGGCATCGGCGTGGCGATTCGAGCCAGCGGCGATAGTGCACAAGTCAGCTCCGCGGTGCGTAGCGACTTCCATGCAATCGATCCGTCGCTGCCCGTGGAAATTGATCCGATGTCCACGGTGATCGGCGAGTCCATCACTGAACCTCGGTTTCGTACTACGTTGCTTGGGCTTTTCGGCGCAGCCGCGCTGTTGCTCGCCGCCATCGGGATTTACGGCGTCATCTCCTACAACACCGGCTTGCGCACGCGGGAAATCGGTATTCGCATGGCGTTGGGAGCAACCCGCAGCAATGTTTTGCGGCTGATTGTAAGGCAAGTCTTCTTGCTTGCGGCAACGGGCGTGGCGCTGGGACTGGCCGCATCGTTCGGCCTCGCGCGATTCCTCAACAGTCTGTTGTTCCAAGTCAGCGCAGTGGACGTGGCCACATATGCCGTGGTGGCTGCAGTGATGATTCTCGTGGCCCTCGCCGCCTGCTACGTTCCCGCCCGCCGCGCGATGCGTGTCGATCCCATGGTCGCCCTGAGATACGAGTAGGTACTTCCGTCTCCGTCCTCACCGACAAACCCAGGCGAGCGCACAGAGATCCTAAATCTTAAGGCCTGGAAACTGGAAGAGCCCATTCGGCTCACGAAGGGCGTGGATGGCATGGCTTGGGTGCCGTCGGCCACAAATTGAACTGCTTCCGCGACGCAGTTACTCCCAGATTGTCGGCTACCCGGAAGCTATCCCGCAATCACTTCGAGTGTGACTCGGCCTGCCGTAGAAGTAATCGCAACTGAGACGAGACACTCGCAAACGATAGCGGCATCCGGCTGTGCTTAGAGGGCACTGTGTGACGACCGAAATTTTCGCCACCGCTCATCGTTGAAGTGCGTCTGCTCCATCAAAGTCATCCCATGCCTGGAAGCGTTCAGCGAGGTAGCGTTGAGCGTGAGTCAAGCGGTAGCGGTTGCACATGGATTCATGCCTGCCATTTCCTAAGCAGTCTCCACGCTACGACAAGTTGTTGGATTATTCGAGGGGCTGGCAGTTTGTCCGTCCCAGGTTGCAAGCGGCAGGCTTCTAGTTTTTCTCGATAGAACTCGCGCACCGTGTACGGACTGAGAAGGGCAAGATCATTCGTCAGCTTTTGCAAGTCGGCCTCGCTCATCGTATCTGAGAGCATCACTACGAGAAGATAACATGTTCGCCCTTTGTTCGCCATCCGTGAAGGGCGTGATATTAAGACCCTATATTTTATGGTAGTCTTCTCACCCTTTATATCTTAGAGCCAATGACACAGGAAAACCGACGCGCTCCGCGACGCCCTCTAATAGCGTCTGCGGAGCTAATTGATGTGCGAACAGAGGCGCGACTCAAAGCGCGAACGTCCGACGTGAGTACAGTTGGCTGCTATTTGGATACGATGAGCACCTTATCGGTAGACACAGAGGTGCGGCTCACGATTAGCCACAACGAAGCAACTATCACCGTGCTGGAAGCGAGGTGCTGCGCTTCATTCGGCTGAATGCCGCTTAAAGGGCTGGGGGGCCGCTCGCAAAGCGGCCCTTTGTACATGTTCATACATTTCGTTTGCCGTGAGCGAGTGTTTGGCGTTGCCTTCGTAACAGGTGCGTGGAGTCCAACCTAACCCGACCCGTAGTGAGGCTTGTTATGAACTTTGAAAAAAGCCAAGGCTTGGATCTACTGCCATCGAGGTTGCCAGCTCCGCAGGAGCTTGGCGGCGACCGTGATCTTTACGCGCGTCTGCGAGAACAGATTGAAGAGCAGTCAGAGGATGAGCAGCGCGCGATCCTATGGACCATTGCGCTTCAGAAAGCGTTCGAAGAGCAAAGAATTGGTCGCAGCGTAGCCGGTCTAGAGATGGTGACCTACGGGTTCGCGGATCCCGAATATGAAAAGGATGCTTTCGCTGCTTTGCTATACACCGCTCCTGGCGTCCCGGAACTTGATGAAATTCTTCTTGTCGAGCCTCAAACGGATCTTAGCGTGAAGATCGGGAACCTTCAGTTCCCCGCGTTTATCAGGCCATCTCGCTGGGAATTTCACCAATTGCCGCAAATCCATCCCGCGAATGGCACAGCTGCTTGCTGGGCAAGGAGCTTGAAACCAAGCCTCCAAAAGAAGGTAGGGCTGGTGACAGCCAAGCACGTGGTCGGTCAGCGAATTCTAGGCAATCCCGTACCGCTGACGAAAGGCCTTGGTAAACTCCTAGATCTCGCCCCGGAGGGAATTGATGCAGCTCTGATACAAGTGCCTCGCACTCTATTGCCGTCTCATTTGCATCATTTTGTCGCGCAGACTCACATTGCCCAATGGACTGATGTTCAGGTTTATGGCCGTGAGTCGGGAATTTTTCAAACGAAAGTCATCGAAGTTACTCCCAGCAGGGGCTCGTTACATTACACGATTCCACTCCGCGTCTTTCTAGCGAATCCCGGGAAGCCCGGTGATTCTGGTAGCCTCGTTCTCAACGCTAATGCCGAGGGTGTGGGCATTTACATGGGGAGTGTTACAAGCCTCGCAAACGACCAACAGGAAGGCTTTTGCCAGCACTTGGGGCAAGCTGCCGAAACATTAGCTCTAGAGCTGCTGCTCTGAGAGATTTCCCTAAGAAATGGAGGCGGTCGATGAAACGTAAAACGAAATCCATGATGCCTAAAGCCAACATCGAAGATCGTGACATTATTGTTTTTCAGGGTGAGAAGCCAGTCGCGAAGGCCGGTGAGGTGGAATTGCATCTGTTTGGTTCCAATACACCGGGGACACTTTTCGGCAGGTCCGTAGGCGATGTGAAGAAAGATTTTGAAAAGGTGTCAGGTCAGGTCGAACAGATCCTAGAAAATGCTTTTACGAGAGCTCCCAAGGGAGTGCGTTTCGATAGTGTTGAAATTTCTCTCGGTTTCACGGCTAAGGGTAAACTCGCGTTCATCGCTGAAGCGGGGGTCCAAGCTAGTGTCACCGTCACATTCAAGAGGGAAACATAAAACGTATCAAAGAACGCCCCGCGCGAAGACTTATGTGTGCGCCTTCACGGGTAATGCTATCGCTACGATTCTTCTGGGCATCCGCGGAGTGTAGCAATCCTCGTACCCGCGATGTGAAGAATTGTGTGGTAGCCGCAGTTGCAATTTTCTAAGCTTTTCTCAGGGAATTTCGCTCCTCCCAACTTGAGAATAAGTTAAACGCTGTTGGTGCCTCGTATCCCTTCGAGCCTTCCGGTCAGCACTGTCGCTACTTCGGGAATTAACCCGCAAACCTCTCATACGTCCTCAGATGAAACAGGTTGCCAGCGGGTACTACAGGGCACGCCATGCAAACACATGTATTGCACCCCTCTAAAACTGGACACCGCAGTTAGGTAGAATCAGGGCCGCCCAACAGGAGGCCCCATGGACAGGAAATCACGCGCAGGTCGATCCCCCGAAGAGAAGTGGGCCATGAATCTCGATTTGGCAGTGACCAAGGGTGCGAGTCGTTTGGGCCTTACTTTCAATTCGCCTTCGATTCGCTCAGGTTCAGAAGATAAACCGTTTGATCTTCAGTGACGGCGAAAAGCTCTGAACCATCGGCCGAAAACGTGTAATAGGCCAACGGCTTACCGAATGTGAGGGTTTCAATCTGCCTGGCGGTAGCCAAACTATAAATCTGCACAGTGCCGATGCCATTCCGAAGAGCGACCTCTTTGCCTGCGTCCGATGCGGCCTGCCCGGTGCCAAAGAGGCGGCCTGTGATTTTCCTGCACCATGCACTTGAAGGCCCTGCTTGGCAATGTCCAATCAACCCAATGGTCGCGATCTCATGGCTGTCCCTACCCGGACCCCAGCGAAGCTTATCCCTCTCCGCAAAAACCGGGATGGACTCGGCGGCCTCATCCACATTCGCGAAGTAGAAGATTGAGCGAACAACCCACATTTAAAGACGGCGGCGCGGATTGGCCCGAATTTGAGCGCAAGAAACGGATAGATTGCTGTGGTCAATAGCCGCTAAGGTGGCGAGATGCACAGGAGCATCGAGCCGACTATCCTCTACTTCGGGACTCCCGTCGCCCTTATCTCCAGCATTAATGAAGACGGCAGCGCGAACCTTGCGCCCATGTCTTCTGCATGGTGGCTCGGCTGGAGCTGCATGCTCGGCCTCGGATCGATGGGTCGAACTTCCGAGAATCTTATTCGCACGCGACAATGCGTCATAAATCTGCCTAGCCAGGACCAGGTCAGCCAAGTCGATCGTTTGGCGCTCACGACCGGCAGGAACCCAGTCCCCGAGAAGAAGCTGAGCTGGGGTTATCGGTATGAGAGCGACAAATTCGGGCTTGCGGGATTCACGCCACTGGCTTCGTTGGAGGTTTTGCCGCCGCGTGTCGCAGAATGTCCCATCCAGATGGAGGCCATCATTCATGATTGGCGGCCCTTCGGGAAGAATGTGTCGGCCAATTGCTTCGAGGTGCACATTGTCCGGCTGCACGTGGACGAAGCGCTGCTCGTCGGAGATGGGCCGCGGCCGCACATCGATCCGGGCCGGTGGCGCCCGCTAATCATGAGCTTCTGCCGGTTCTTCGGCTTGGGCTCCGAAGTGCACCCATCTCGTCTGGCTGATTCTGACTTTATGAAGTTTGTGCGGTCGGCCACTTCAAAGCCGTCCAGGAGCGAAGGATGAGCTCACCTAGCCCGCTGTCTACGAATCACGGCCTTACCCTTCGCCAGGCCTCGCTCGTCGCTGGCATTGCTTACTTCCTCATGCCTGTAGCCATTGCCGAGTTCTATATCAAGCCAAAGCTAATCATTCCGGGCGACATCGAACGAACTTCACAGAATATCGCTAGTCATGGACAGCTCTTTGCCGCAGCAATTCTCTGCTATCTCGTTACTTACATTCTTGACATCGTCATTGCCTGGGCGCTGTACGTTTTGCTGGTGCCGGTAAACAGGTCCTTGTCACTGCTCACCGCTTGGTTTCGTTTGATCTACGCCGCACTCGCTATTTTGCCTTTATCAAACCTTCTAACTGTGTACCGGGTGCTCCACTCGCCGGTTTATCTGCCAGTCTTTGGAGCAGGCCCTCTGCATGCGCAGGTACTCCTCTTGCTGAACTCGTATAATTACGGCTGGGGTCTGTTCATTTTCGGAATTCATCTTGGGCTGCTGGGCTATTTGATTTACCGGTCGGGGTACATTCCCAAACTGCTTGGTGTACTACTCGTGCTGGACGGTTTCGTTTGGGTGGTGAATTCGATGCAGCCTTACTTTTATCCGAATGCGCGGCTTGGATTTCTGTTTGCTGTCTCTTTTACGGAACTCCTTCTCCCTCTTTGGCTTCTGGTTCGAGGGTGGAGGCTCAACGAAAACGATCTCAGGTCGAGTCCGTCACAAAAAATATAGGTCGAATGCATAAAATATCGGGCCGCCCTTGCGACGGGTACGTACAGAGCTGGCGCCGCCCTTATCATGGTCATTCGATCCCTTCTCGCCTCCAACCCACAATCAATTTGTAGTACGTGGCTCAAGCGCCAGGAGGCCACGCCTCTGCCGGATGGTCTAGCAACTTCGCCATGATGGCAGCAGCAACGCGGAAGGTGTCACTTCGGCACTGGGTTATGTCGACAAATCCTTAACGGCTCTTGCACCACGCCTGGATCCATTTGATTTCGAATTGGGGCCGTTCCCCCAACCGCCGAGTTTTAGCGCGACAGCCATGGAGGCCTTCCGCAGCTTGTCAGCAAAATTGTGATCGTCGACGGCGCGTGCCGTCACCATGCCGCCAACACACAAGGCGGCGACCGCTTGAGCGGCCGTGTGACGAGAGTGTTTTCCGCTTTGCAAGCCGCGCTCTAGTATACGGACCATCGCTTTGAGCACTCTTTCGAAGGCTTTTTTCGCGCTCGGCCCGCTCCGCGCCACGTCGCTTGGCAACGCAACCATCGGACACGAATTAGCGACGTTCTCTAGATGCTGTCGAGACAGATAGGCCCGAACGATCTGAGGCCCGATGTCGGCGGCCCTCAAGTCAATGTGCACTCCCTTCCAGGAGTTGCTCCAACCCGGATCGGTGAAGAAGCATTCCAAAACTTCAGCATAGAGATCGCTTTTGCTACGGAAATAACTATAGAACGCTCCGCGCGTGAGACCGGCGTCTTTCATGATTGCGTTGACCGACACGCGGTCGAATCCGAAGCGATTGAATAACCGTCGAGCGCTTCCGATGATTTTCTGCTTGGTCTGCTCGTAATGACCTTTTGGATAGGGCATCAGTCCAAAGCCTCCCTTACGCTTTCAGCGACGCTGGTACGTTCTTCAGTCTGGAGTCTAAAATATGATCTTGAACATATTCTTGCAATACGCTCCAATCATACCGCCTTTGTCCAGACTGCCTCTCCAAGTCGGAGCGGTCGAGACAAACTCAAAAATCAAAATTGCGAACCGGAGCGATCGCCAATGTCTGAACCCATCCACCAGGAAGTTGATTTTGCGGCCACCCCTCAGCGAGTCTACGAAGCGTTGACCGATTCGAAGCAGTTCTCCGCGTTTTCAGGCGGTATTCCTGCAGAAATCGAACCGGGAGCAGGTGGCGCGTTCAAATGCTTCGGTGGGCAAATTACGGGGCGAATGATCGAGCTTGTACCTAATCGCCGAATCGTCCAGGCGTGGCACGTCGCGATGTGGCCCGAGGGCGTCTATTCCATCGTCAAATTCGAGCTGCAGAAGCAAGGCTCCGGGACTCGCCTCTTCCTCGACCACTCTGGGTTTGCTGCTGAGCATCGTGACCACCTTGACGGTGGATGGCCGCGAATGTATTGGGAGCCCTTGAAGAAATACTTGGGTTAGGCGGACTCGGCGTCCGAACTGCGAAGTTTCTGAGATCAAGCGCAGTGGATTGTCAACTGAGCCTCTGGATTGCTGCCACTTGCATTCGATGATTAGGTCATCGGGGAACTGCGGGCGATTGATTACGAGAAAATCGCACTTGCGCGGCTTGCCGTAAATCGTCGATCCGATGGGGAGCTGCTTTAGGTATTGCTTGCCGCCGATGGGGTGGAAATGAGGAAGAATGCCCGAAGACTGGCAGAGGTGGATCAGGCAAGTCGCTCAGTAATCATATCGAATTCCCCACGACCGCGCGGCTTGACCCGCACAGTCGGTGGGCCTTAGAGTGGATGCGATGGTGAAGCGACTATTCTTCGTGGCGGCGATGCTTGCCTTGGCTTCGCTGCAAATCGGCGAGTGCATGGCTGCCATCAATGGCGACCCGGCAGCGATGCAGTGCTGCCAATCTATGCCTTGCACGCCTGCGAACCACAATCAGGGATGCTGCAAGAACATGGTTTCGACGCAGGCACGCGCCATGTTGCCCGGTCACCACGCTTCGCTACACAGTCCGGCAGTCGCGGCGATTGAGTATCCGCCCATCGCGGAGCATCTCGCCTACGCTCCAGAGCCTTCGCCAACCGTGCCGGCGCCGCAGCATTCACCGCCCGAACTGTACACCCTTCATTCCTCCCTCCTGATCTAGACCGCCTCTACGCGTGTGCCTCCAGCGCACGCCCGCCGTATGTGTCCCTAATTCGCGCCTTCTCATTCGAAGTGCGGGTCCAATATTTCGCTCAACAATGGTCTCTTCGGGAGGAAGAAATGTCCGCCTTGCGCGGCAATAAGCCGCTTCATTATCTGTTTTTGATTCCAATCATCAACCTCGCATATGCCACTCTCTCATTCTCTCCGGTCATTTTGGCTCAAGAGCAGCCGGTCTCGGCTCAGCAGGTCATGAGCGCGCAGACTGACTCGCGCCCGGAAACAACCGTTTCCTTGCAAGGTTTGTTGAATGAGGCTGAGCGGAATAACCCGCAAGTTCGGGCAGCACGCCAGAGTTGGGAATCCGCGAAACAAGTACCACCGCAGGTTTCGGCCTTGCCCGATCCGCAGGCCGTGGTGCAGGAGTTCACAGTCGGCAGCCCGCGCCCGTTCGCTGGCTACACAAATAGCAACTTTGCTTATATCGGCCTCGGCGTTTCGCAGGACCTGCCGTATCCCGGAAAGCTCAAACTCAAGGGTGAAATTGCGAAGCGCGATGCCGGTGTCGCACAACAAGAATATGAAGCGGTCCGTCGCTCTGTTCTAGCCGGGGTCAAGACAGCCTATTTCCAGCTTGTCTATCTTTCCAAAACGCTTGGAATTCTTCAGAGCGACGGTCAATTGTTGGGGCAGGTCGAAAAGGCAGCCGACGCGCGTTACCGCTCAGGAATGGGCAACCAGCAAGATATTTTGCAAGCACAGCTTGAGCAAACGAAACTCCTGCGCACAATTACCATGCAACATCTCGAAGCCGCGAAGGCGCAGGCGCAATTAAAGCAACTACTGAATCGGTCGCAGAGTTCACCGGATATCGAGCCAGCCGAAATATCCGAAACGCCTCTTTCACAAACGTTTGAGGAACTTCTGGCGGCGGCACAAAAGCAGAACCCGGAAATTTCCGGTGATCAGGAAATAGTCCAGCGCGAAAAACTCCAGGTTGATCTAGCTCATAAGGACTTTCGGCCCGACTTCAGCTTGCAGTACATGTGGCAGCGAACGGACCCGGAACAATATCGCGCTTATTACATGCTTACTTTCGGAGTGTCACTTCCAATTCATCGCGCCAAACTTCACGCGGAACTGGCGCAGACCGAAATAGATTTGGATCGTTCTCGCAGCGACCTCGAAGCCCAGTCGCAACAGGTTGCCTCGGAGCTTCGGGTTGATTACGACACCGCGCAGAAAACCGCCGACCTACTCAAGATTTACCGCGAAGGACTGATTCCGCAAGCGCGGGCCGAATTCCAGGCTGGCATCGTCGCCTACCAGAACAATCGTTCTGATTTTCAGACGCTTTTGAATTCGTTTATGGACGTTCTGAATTTGGACGAGCAGTACTGGCAGAGTTTCGCTGACCGTGAGAGTGCGCTGGCCCGCATTGGAGAACTCACCGGAATCCACTTGCAGGATGAAGGAGCGCAGAAATGAAAACCTACACGGGATTCATCCGGGCCTTGGCGGGAAATGCAGCACTCGTCGCGCTTTTAGTATTGGGCTGGCTCCACTATCGCACCGCAAACTCGAAGGCCACCGTTCATGCGCAAAGCGCCGATTCAGCCGCGCAAATGCCCGTTTCGAACTCAGGAAGCTCCGCAGCGACTCCGCAGGAGACACGCCTGGTTCCGGTTCAAATCTCGGCGCAAAGGCTGCAAAGCATCGGCGTCAAGTTCGGTCAAGTCCAGCGGGAATCCGTAACTGACGAAATCAGCACGACGGGAAACGTAGCGGTGGACGAGGCAAAGTTAGCCTACGTTCAGGTGCGGTTTTCAGGCTATATCCAGCACGTCTTTGTCGATGCTGCCTACCAGTACGTCCACAAAGGGCAGCCATTGTTCACGATTTACGGTCCGGATCTTGTGGCGACTGAGCGCGAGTACCTGGTCGCCAAGCAGAACCAGCAGGAAGTGTCGCGCAGCACGGTTCCCGGCGTCGCAACCGGTGCTGCATCCCTTGTGACTGCCGCAGTTGAACGGCTCAGCCAATGGGGCATTCCGCAAAAGGAGATCGCTAGGCTCGAAACAACAGGCCGTGTGCAGCAGGAACTCGAAATTGATTCTCCAGCAACCGGCTATGTAACCGAACGTAATGCAGTCCCCGGCCTGACGGTTCAACCTGAGACGCGCCTCTACACGATAGCCAATCTCTCAACCGTTTGGGTACAGGCCCAAGTTTTCCAGAATGATCTAGGAAGAATTAAAGTTGGCGATCCCGCCGAACTCACCGTGGATTCCTATCCGGTTCGAACTTTTCATGGCCGCCTGGATTTCATTTATCCCAACGTGGACATGAATACACGAACTGCGAACGTGCGAATTGTGTTTTCGAATCCGGAGCTTTTGCTCACACCCGGCATGTTTGTCAACGTTACGCTCAGGATTCCGATGGGCCGCCGCTTGGTAATTCCTGCGAGCGGAGTTTTGCAGTCCGGCACGCGCAGCATCGCTTTTGTGGATCGTGACGACGGCTATCTGGACCCTCGTGATGTGGAACTTGGCGCGCGTGTGGGTGACGATTTTATCGTGCTGAAGGGATTGAAAGTGGGCGAGCGCATTGCAACTTCAGCGAACTTTCTGATCGATTCGGAGAGCCAGCTTCAGGCTGCACTCGGCTCGTTCGTTCCGCCTCCGCCCGGTGCTGGCGCAGCAGCGGCCATAAATGCCCCGCAGACGAATATCGAATTCAGCTCCAGTCCCAATCCTCCCCACAAGGGCAGCAATGTATTTCGCGTGAAGCTAACGAGCGCGAACGGTTCCCCGGTTTCGGGTGCGCAAGTGACCGTCACATTCTTCATGCCGGCAATGCCGGCGATGGGCATGGCGGCGATGCGCACGACTGTAACTCTCACCGACAAGGCAGGCGGTAATTACGGGGAATCAGGCCAGCTTGGAAGCGGGGGAACATGGCAGGTAACCATCCTTGCCCAGAAGAATGGAAAAACCATCGGCAGCAAGCAACTGAGCGTCAGCGCAGCCGGAGGGATGTAGCGTGATCGCACGGCTGATCCAGTGGTGCACGCGGAACACCTTCCTTGTGTTCACCGCCGTCACTTTACTTGTACTTGCCGGGCTTTGGGCTATGCGAAGAATTCCGCTGGATGCGCTGCCCGATATCTCCGATGTGGAAGTAATCATCCACACCAACTGGGCAGGCCAGCCGCCGAATATCATCGAGGACCAGGTAACGTATCCTCTCGTTACTACGTTTTTGGCCGCTCCCCGCGTCAAGGCCGTGCGGGCCCAAACGATGTTTGGCGATTCCTACGTCTTTGTCGTTTTTCAGGACGGCACGGATCTCTATTGGGCGCGCTCGCGGGTGTTGGAATACTTGCAGCAAATCCAAGGACGGTTGCCGGGAGGCGTACATCCGGCCATCGGCCCGGACGCGACCGGCGCAGGCTGGGTGTACGAATATGTTCTGGTTGACCACACGCATAAATACAGCTTGGCGGATTTGCGCAGCCTTCAAGATTGGTACCTGCGATATCAACTTGAAACCGTACCAGGCGTGGCCGAAATTGCGAGCATCGGCGGATTCGTTCGCCAGTATCAGGTGAACTTAGACCCGGACAAACTCCGCGCTTACAACATCCCCCTTTCAACCGTGATCGAGCGCGTTCGTGCGAGCACGAACGAAGTTGGCGGACGATTGCTCGAATTGGGCGGCGCTCAATACATGATTCGGGGCCTCGGATATCTTCGCTCGCTCAACGATCTGGAAGATGTTCCTGTGGCAACGAAGAACGGCACAGCGGTGTTGATACGCGACTTGGGAACAGTCTCGTTTGGGCCGGACATTCGAGAAGGCGTCGCGGAGTGGAATGGGAACGGAGAAACCGTAGGCGGAATCGTTGTGATGCGCTACGGGATGAACGCCCTCACGGTCATCAACGGAGTGAAGCAAAAGCTGGCGCAGATCAAAGGCTCCTTGCCACAGGGCATCGAGATCGTTTCGGGCTACGACCGCTCCGGTCTGATCGAAGCCTCGATTCACACGCTGGAACGCGATCTGATCGAGGAAGCCATAGTAGTTAGCATGGTAATTATCGTATTTCTCTGGCATTTCCGTTCGGCTTTGATTCCCATTCTCACCATACCGATCGCGGTCGTTGCGTCCTTCATTCCGATGTACTACCTCCATGTATCGAACAACATCATGTCGCTAGGAGGACTAGCACTCGCCATAGGAGTGCTCGTGGACGCCGCTATTGTGATGGTCGAGAACGGGTACCGGCGTTTGGCCGAACGGCAGAATCGCGCTCCCAATCAGCAGGAACTCCGATTTGACGAGGCTGAAAACGGTTCGACAGTTCGGACGAGCGAGGCTTCCGCCGCCGCGCAGCGCATCGGCGGCAGCGAGCGCCGCAGCGTCCTGCTTGCGGCTGCGCAGCAAGTGGGTCCCGCGCTCTTCTTCTCGCTGGTTATTATCGTTGTTTCGTTCTTGCCGATTTTCTTGCTCGAAGCACAGGAAGGCCGGATGTTCAAGCCGCTCGCGTGGACGAAGACGCTGGCGATTGCATTCTCTTCCGTGCTGGCCATCACGCTCGTGCCCGTCCTCATGCCGCTGCTTATCCGAGGACGGCTTCGGCCTGAAGCAAAGAATCCGGTCTCGCGGATCACGCAAGCCATTTACCTTCCGATTTTGAGATCGTGCCTTCGTTTTCGCAAAACGACCATCGTTGTTGCGCTCATCTGTCTTGCCCTCACCATCCCGCTTGCACGGAGGATCGGCAACCAATTCATGCCGCCGCTCTTCGAAGGTTCCGCACTGTATATGCCGACCGCATTGCCCGGCATTTCGATTGGCCAAGCATCCCAACTGCTTGAAGAACAGGACAGGATTATCAAGACGTTTCCGGAGGTCGAGAGCGTCTTCGGAACCGTGGGCCGCTCCGACAGCGCGACGGACAACGCACCTCTCGACATGTACGACACAACAATTATGCTCAAGCCCCGCAGCCAGTGGCCCGACGGGATGACGTACGAAAAGCTAATTCAACAGATGGACGCGAAGCTTCAGTTCCCAGGACTTTCAAATACGTGGACGATGCCGGTCGAAAACCGCCTCGACATGGAGTTAACCGGGATCAAGACTCCCCTTGGCATGAAGATTCAGGGGCCTTCTCTCGAAGGCATCCAGGAGGTTGGCGCGAAAATCCAACAGATTCTCTCCGGCCTGTCGGAAATGCGGTCCATCTTCGCAGAGCGCGTTTCTCAAGGCTTCTACATCAACGTCGCCGTCAACCGCGAAGTCGCCGCTCGCTATGGACTCACGGTTTCCGATGTGCAGCGCGCGGTTGAATCGGGCATGGGCGGCGAGGATATCGCTGAAAATATTGAAGGGCGCGAGCGGTATCCAATCAACGTCCGCTATAATCGAGATTTCCGAGACAATCTCGAAGAGTTGCAGCAAGTTCTGATTGCCACGCCCTCAGGCGCGCAAATACCCGTCTCCGAAGTTGCAACCGTTTCGTTCTCGCGCGGCCCCGCTATGATCCGCGACGAAGATGGCGCGCTCACCGGCTATATTTACGTTGACCTGAACACGAATGACTACGGCGGATTCGTCCAAAAGGCCGATGAGGTGCTGCGGCAAAAGCTGGCGTTGCCAGCGGGCTACACCTACCAATGGGCAGGCGAATATGAATTCGAACTCAGGGCCAAAAAACGGTTCGAACTGATCTTGCCCATCGTATTTTTCGTGATCTTTTTACTGCTTTACATGACCTTCCATTCCGTTGCGGAATCCGCGATGCTATTTTTCCCAGCTTTCTTCGCCTTGATCGGTGGGCTGCTCCTTCAGGTGATACTGGGCTATAACTTCAGCGTCTCTGTTGCGGTCGGCTACATCGATTTATTTGGGATTGCTGTCGAAACAGCGGTTGTGATGATCGTTTATCTTCACGAAACTCTCAACGCACGCTTGGCTTTGGCAAGCCCGCTGAAACACGAAGACATCGAAGCTGCAACTATTGATGGAGCCGTGCTCCGCCTCAGGCCAAAGTTAATGACCGTTTTCGCCGTTATCGGGAGCCTCGGTCCGCTCCTCTGGGAGACGGGAATCGGTTCCGATGTGATGAAGCCGATTGCCGCGCCAATCGTAGGCGGCATGGTCACGTCCACTATTGCTGTGATGATTCTTGTCCCGATTCTCTTTGCACAGCTTAAAGAGCGTGCTCTGCGTCGCGGCACCCTCCGAAGCAATCAGGAAGGAAAGGGCGATTGAACCTGTAACGCCAGATGCACGAGGTTGCCGTGCTGATTGTATCTGTTATCGCGACAAAAGGAGGAAGCTAAACATGAGGATTCCTCGACACGTACAACGAGGAATGCTGTTTGCATCGGCAGTTGCATTTGCTGTTCTCGGCTCCGGCGTTCGCGCTCAGTGCGCTGGAACAGAAGCCACTCTAACAGGTGTTGTGAGCGACGCGGTATGCGGGGCGCACCACCGCATGAAAGGCATGAGCGCTGCGGATTGCACGCGTATGTGCGTGAAGGCTGGACAAAGCTATGCGCTAGTCGTTGGAAACAAGGTTTATAACCTGAGCGGCCATTCTCCCGAACTCTACAAGTACGCTGGCGGAAGGTCGCGCTGACCGGAAAGCTCAGCGCCGATAAACTCACAGTGGATTCGGTCACGACTGCAAAGTAGCTGGATTTGTTTCGGATGCGGGAGCTTTGGAGAAGGCATCTTTACAGGCTTGTAGAGCACCTGCTCAGCGGCCGCCGAGACCTCTCTAAACTTTCCGTTGCTTCCTTCACTTTATCGTTTCTTTACAATAACTTGGGGCATCTGCTTTTCGCTCGAAAGCTAACCCCAATGACCAAAACACATAGGGTTTTGACACAATTCTGACACACGACACAACGTCACCATTGTGGACCAGGATGCCAGTGAGGGCATGTCACAATGCCTAGGCATGAGTATGCTACAATTGCTAGGCACTTGTTTACATCTGCCGAGGACTTGGTACAGTAGTGTCGAGGCGTCCGCATGCCCAAATCCAAAGCCGACAAACTTCGCAATCTGGCCACCAAACGCCAGATCATTACTGCCGCCGATGCAGCTCAGCTCGGCGTCCCGCGGACCTATCTGTCCCGGCTGGCTCGCCAGGGGCAACTCGAAAAAATTGCACGTGGCCTATACACGTCACCGGGATTTTCTCCCAGTGAACACGCATCGCTTGTCGAAGCATCGTATCAGGTCACCCAAGGCATTATTTGCCTGCTCTCCGCACTCCGATTTCACAACCTCACTACCCAATCTCCGCGCGAAGTGTGGATGGCCATCGGCCACAAAGCCTGGGCTCCCACAATTTCGTCTCCGCCAGTTCGATTCGTTCGCATGTCCGGCCCAGCGCTTCAGTTCGGAGCGTCTGAACATCATGTGTCTGGCCGAGTCATCCGCGTTTTTACGCCTGCCAAGACTGTCGCTGATTGCTTTAAGTTCCGCTACAAGATCGGACTCGATGTCGCCATCGAGGCTCTGAAAGAATCTCGACGGCTCAAGAAGGCTTCCATTGACCAACTCTGGGCCGCAGCGAAAGTCTGCCGCGTTGCGAAAGTGATCCGCCCCTACCTGGAGTCGCTCTAGTGCCGCATGAACCCAAGAACCTCGCGGCCTCGGTACGCCAGAAATTGCTCGACTTGGCTCGTTCACGGAACGAAGACTTCGGGTTGATTCTCGTGAAGTACGGTCTTGAGAGAATTCTGTATCGCCTCAGCCGCTCAAAGCACCGCAATACGTTCGTCCTAAAAGGCGCGTTGCTCTTCGAACTCTGGACAAAACATACCTACCGCGCCACGAGAGACGCGGATTTCCTCGCACGGGGCGACAATTCCCCCGAACGTTTCGTGGCGATCTTCAAGGAACTTTGCGCCACTGAAGTTGAACCTGATGGCTTAACCTTCGACGCTGGGTCGGTCAAAGCCGAGCGCATCACCGAGGACGCCGACTAGGGAGGCGTGCGCGTGACATTCACGGCGTACCTTGAGCGCGCGCGTATTCCGATTCAGACCGATATCGGATTCGGAGATGTCGTAACTCCCCCACCCATCGAAACTGAATATCCCACGCTACTAGCGGCATCCAATCCTCGCCTTCTCACCTATCCCAAGGAAACGGTTGTCGCGGAAAAATTCGAGGCCATAGTTAAGCTCGGGATCGCCAACAGCCGAATGAAAGACTTCTATGATCTTGAAGCTCTTTCGCGGAGTCTCGATTTCGACGGCAAAATGCTTGGCGAAGCGATCCGCAAAACATTCGAGCGACGCGGAACTGAGCTACCGGCCGCCGGCACCCCAGTCGCTTTCACACCCGAGTTCTATAACGACACGGATAAGAAGAAGCAGTGGACCGCATTCTGTACCAGAAACGCGACATACGTTACGAAGACCGAACTCAAGGAAGTAGTCGAAAACGTAAAGCGTTTCTTGACGCCCGTCGCAACGGCTTTGCTCGACGGCAGTCCGTTCGCTAAACGCTGGGAACCGTGCGGGCCCTGGTGCTAAAGATTTCAATCAAATTCAGAAATGGGAGACCACCTGCTCAGCAGGCAGGCGCTCTATCGCTAGTGCGACCCTTCTTGCAAAGCGCGCGAGTCGCTTCTAACAGCCGCCTCGCTCACTTTAACTGCTAGCGTTTACAACAAATCGGAGAATCTGCTTTCGCTCAAAAGCTAACCCCAATACCCTCAAAACCTTCGATTCGTGCACACTTCGTGCACAGTCGGGTTACCACGATTTCCGACGCCCTCAAAAAATCAGAGTAGCCTTGCATATAGTTCCTCAATATTTTTGCCGGCGCAACCGAGTGCCTATTTCTTGTATTCCAAAATATCTCCGGGCTGACAACCAAGCGCCTTGCAAATCGCCTCCAAGGTCGATAGCCGGATCGCCCTTGCCTTCCCGTTTTTCAGCACGGAAATATTTGCCATCGTGATGCCGACTTTCTCGGCAAGCTCGGTGACACTCATTTTTCGCTTTGCCAGCATGACGTCGATGTTAATGATGATCGCCATGGGGCATTTATACCGTTAAGTCGTTCTCAGACTTCATATCGACGGCATTCTGCAGAATCCTTTCAAACACGGCCGCCGCAGTGGCGATCACGATAGAAATAAAGGCAGTGACAATACACATGGCAAGAAAACCCGCCGGATCGTCATCTTTAGCATGAAATATCCTTATATATAGTCCTGCCATCGCAATTAAAATGCTCAGTACAATTGCGCAATATTTTATGGTCCTCAAAGCCTTCACAGAGTTGAGAGAGAATGCTTTGTTTTGCCCGACATATCCGAGTAGTTTGAACGCTTGATACAGGGCAACAAAAAATGCGATAGACGCTAGGTACCCATACGCCAGGAATGGATCAGCGTAAATATGCAACAGGTCCAAGTTTGCGGCTCTCCCCTCGGTCCAGGGGAACCGGATCATAATGGCCAGCGCCACAACGCCGATGAGCACAATAACCACCTGAAGGAATGTTGTTGAGGTTTTTTTCATACTTTCACACTAATTTAGGGCATATCGTTTGTCAATATATATTTATCGTTATATGTAAACGCTAAAAAAGACGCTTAGGGGCTCCCAACCCATGGATTTTCGAACACTCCCAAGGACCTAGAGTTGCCTCAGCCATTCTTCGACCGACTTGATGGCTATGCAGTCCTCGCGGTTATAGGTGAGCAGCGTTTCGAGGATGTCTTTCCCGCTCGGGTCGCGTTGGTATTCCTGAAACCAGACGATGGACTGATGTCCGAGCAAAAGCTACGGTGCGACTCCGCGGTGTCTCCCAGAAGTCATCCGGGCTTCACAGCTCTTTCCCACGGCACCGGCTGCAGGCTTCCGTCCGTCAATGACCGTCGCCGGACTTTTTGTTGGGACATTAGAAATAGATGCACTGCCCAGGTGCAACCGGATCAGCGAAAGGAAGGCCTTCATCGCTGGGGAGATCCATTTGTCCCGATGCCAGACCGCCAACGTATTCATCGTCAGTTCGAAACTCGCTGCTGGAAGAACAACCAGTTTGTTACTAGCGAGCTCACGCTCCACAACAATCTTGGGCAGACAGGCGATTCCCATCCCCAGAGCAGCGCATTGCTTAATCGCTTCAACGCTTGTAAATTCCATGACCGTCCTTGGCCGAACGTGCACGCGCGCCAGCGCCGTCTCAAGTTTAGAGCGATAAGCGCAACCCTGGTCCGTAAGCAGAAAAGTATAGGATCCGAGATCCTCGGGTTGAACAATCGGCGCGCGCAAAAGCGGATGTCCAGGCTGCACAGTTAGCACTAACGGCTCGTTGCACAAGACCTCTGCATGAATTCCCGGGATCCGGATCGCATCATCGATGACCAGCCCGAGATCCAGGTCACCGCGCTCCAAGCAGGGAATGAGCTCAAGGGAGCTGATTCCGCGAAAGACCAGTTCGACGTGCGGCCAGTTCCCCCGAAAGACTTGAAGTACGGGCGGCAGACGATAGGTGAGCACGGATTCCGGCATGCCGATGATCAAAGTTCCTGCCGGATTCTCACCACCTCTGGTGACTGCGGCGGCTTCCTGTATCAACCGTAAAATGCGTTCTGCATATGGTAGGAACGTTTGCCCCTGAGCTGTCAGACGCACCTTCTGACCTAATCTCTCAAATAACTGGACTCCGAATTCTTTCTCAAGAGAGCGTATCTGCACACTCACGTTGGACTGCACGCAGTGGATCCTTCTGCCGGCTCGCGTGAAGTTCAGTTCCTCGGCAAGCATTTTAAAAATTTCGATCTGGCGCAACTCCATCAAAACCTCCTTGAGGATTCACCCGCTATTACGATGCGCGCCCGAACCGTTTCCTAAGAAGCATAGGTTTCATCTATCAAATTCATTGGACAGCTAGTGTAGGAACCCACATTATACGCTCGTCACGTCGTCCATCAACCCTAACATCAGGTAAGGAGAGCAGAATGGCAGAGATCAACGCTACCGTGCACTACGGCGGCAACGGTTTCTTTGTGGGGATCGGTCCGGGCGGGCAGGCCCTGGTTATGGAGACCAACAGCGAAAGAAGTTCGGCGCCAACGCCGATCGAGTTGCTGCTGCTCGCGATCGGAGGATGCATGGGTTCGGACGTTGTCGATATTCTCGCTAAGAAGCGCGAGCACGTAACCGACTATCGGATTGAGGTTCAAGGTGAGCGCCGTCAGGAAGCTCCTCGCTTTTATGAAACTATCCGAGTCCATCATGTCCTGAAAGGCCCAAATCTCTCTGAAGATGCCGTGAGGCAAGCAGTCGAGCTCTCGAATGCCAAGTACTGCAGCGTGGCTGCGTCGCTGCGACCCACAGCGGAAGTTTCTGTCACCATCCAGGTCGTCCGAGGCTAGGTCGTGAGATCCAAATTCTGCAGCTCCCGCTCAAGCTCTATCGTCGGCTCTGATAATTCCGGGAGTTTGTGGCTGCGCTTTCTTCCGGTCGGTCTGTCTGGATTTCTCGGGATTGTTCTCTCGGTGATCTCTGTGGCTTTTTTTGCCCCACCGCTTTGGGCCGGACCAGGATCGGTGGTCGTCGACCATGGCGCGAGAGACCCGGCCATGTCCCCCGACGGAACCCGGATTGCCGTCAGCGTGCTGGGTAGGATCTGTCTCTTGCCTGCTGCCGGCGGTACGGGACAACTAATTTCATCAGGTATCGGGTGGGACCGCTTCCCTGCTTGGTCGCCCGATGGCGCATTTCTGGCGTTTTCGCATGAGGTGGACTATCACAGTTATCTGGTGGTCTACGATATCCCAGTCGGGACTTGGGCCGTCGTTTATGAAACTGATGGAGTGATCGGCCAAATCGCCTATGACCCTGCGGGGGGCGACATTTTCTTCACGGTGCGCCATGGTCAAGGCGATGCCCATATTTGGAAGATCCCCACCAGCGGAGGCGCACCGGAAGAGATTACCGAGACTCGCGGGTGGCACGAGTGGTCTTTTGCGCCGTCGCCTTCGGGGAAGCGCCTGCTTCTGACCTCGGGGCTTTATGGCGGCGCAAATCTCTACATGATGGACGTCGAGAAGACGCGGGCGGTCCGCCTTACAAACACTCCCTTCGACGATACGAGCGTTGCATGGAGCCGAGATGGAGTGCGAGTCGCGTACGTGGAGACCGGCAACGGGGCAGACGAGATCCGTGTCGACCAGGCGGAGGGCGGCGGAAAACCTCGAGTGGTCTTCCGCAGCGCATATCAGGATGAACAAATCACGTTCGGACCAGACGCGAACAGCCTGATCGTTTGCGCAGCCCGCAAACTCTACCGCCTGGATATTTCTAGCGGAGCGCTCGCGCCGATTCCTTTTCACGTGGCGTTCCAAGTTCCACCGCAATGGCCCTCCGATCTCCTGGTCATCCATGCCCATTTGATCGATGGTACAGGCCGTCCGCCGATTGCTGATGCGAGCGTCCTCATTCGTGGAGGGCGCATTGTCAAGATTCAGCATGGGGCGTTCCGCCCCGGTGATATTGCCGGCATTCCGGTTTTCGATGCGCAAGGTGATTCAGTTCTTCCCGGCCTGATGGATAACCACTACCATTTCTGGGACGCTTTTGGCGGCTCCCGCTTGCTTTCCCGGGGCATTACTTGCATTCGAGATCCGGGAGCGGATCTGGCGGATAGCTTAAACTTCAAGGAAGCCATCGCGCTGGGTCTCGAGCCGGGTCCGGACATCTACACCGCTGGGCCATTGATTGATGGATTCGGAACCTACCATCCGATGGTTGCGGTCCAGATCAACCAGGCAGAACAAGCCAAGCCCCTGGTTGACTCGCTCAAGGCTCAGGGTGTGGATCTGTTGAAGGTTTACTTTCTGCTGAAGCCGGAAGTCCTCAGGGCCGTGATCGAGGCTGCGCATCGAGACCACCTGCGGGTCACCGGACACATCGGAGTGAGGACGAGCTGGACCGAAGCCATCGGCGCCGGAATCGACGGTCTCAACCACATCCGCGTATGGCCGGAATTTCTTCCCGCGAGCGCCCAGCCGCAAGGAGCTGACCGCACTCTCGATGCTGCATGGCACCTCGTCGCGCGAATGCAAGCGGACTGGCGAAACATCGATCCCAACGGCGCTCGCGCCCAGGAATTGATTGCCAGCATGTCGCGGGCGAAAATTGGCTTTGACCCGACCTTGTCGATCCAGTCTCCCGCTCCTTCCCTGCGTAAAGAACTCAGTCTCGAGGAAGTTGCCACTTGGGAGCAGAGCTACGGACGGATGTCGCAGTTCGTGCACAATGCTGTGGCCGCGGGAGTACCTCTCTTAGCAGGCACCGACGACGGCAGCCTCTTTGATGAACTGGAGGCCTACGAGCAGGCCGGTATTCCTCGTGAGCAGATCATCCGAGCGGCGACTGGGAGTGGGGCCTCTTGGCTGGGCAGAGGAGATGATTTCGGCACAATCCAAGTGGGCCGTCGCGCCGATATCATCGTCGTTCACGGCGACCCGCTTGCGTCCATCAAGAGCTTGAGAAACATCGTCGCCGTCGTCAAGAACGGCCGGCTGGTTTTTCACAAATAGCAGCAGTGCAGCGGAGGTGGATTAATGAAACATCTGCTCCAAGGCGTCGCAGTCTTCCTAATCGTTCTGATGGTTTCCACTCTTCCCGCGCAAGCTGCGGACTCCCCTTATGAAAAAGCGGCTCTCGGAGCGGCGCAGTGGCTCCGCATGAACGGCACAGCCAAGAATTCGGGAATCGTCTGGGCCGCCAATCCCGAAGACCCCAAGAGTATGAATACAACTCTCTTCGCCGGCACTCCCGGCCCGATTCTCTTTTTCCTGGAGGCCTACCGTTACACGGGAAATCGCGCGGACCTCGAAGAGGCGCGCAAGGGAGCCGATGCGCTCCTCGCCTCCATTTCCAAGAATGACGACACAGGTCTGTACACTGGTCTCGCAGGTTCTGGTTTCACCTTGGGCGAGGCCTATTTGATCACTCGCGATGCCAAGTATCGGGAAGGTGCGCTGCAGTGCCTGCACTGGATTGAGGCGAAGGCGACGAATACTGCGGATGGAAGCAAGTGGAATGAGGTCACGGATATCATTAGCGGAGCGAGCGGGACAGGCCTATTCCTACTTTGGGCGGCCGACCACCTCCAGGCGGTGGAGGCCCGTGCCTTGGCCATGCGGGTTGGTGAACATCTGATTCGGCTTGGCCAGCCGCAACCCGGGGGCGGGCTCAAGTGGATGATGGACAACAGCTATCCATTCGAGATGCCGAATTTCTGTCACGGCACGGCTGGAGTGGCGTATTTTCTGGCTACGCTTTATCAGGTCACCGGTCGCAAGGAGTTTCTGGACGCCGCGCGCAAAGGCGCCAGGCACCTGATCGCGATCGCCAATTCCTCAGATCGGTATTTCCTCGTCTATCATGACAATCACAACACGCATCTCTTTTATCTCGATTGGGCGCACGGCCCGGCGGGAACCGCCGCACTCTTCTACCGCCTTTATCAAATTACAAAACAGCCGAAGTGGCTGGAATTAGTGGAAAAGTGCGCGGCAGCCACACGGATTTTTGGTGGGCCAGAGAAGGCTTTTACGACCATACCATCGGGATCGGCCAGGACGCTCACGGTTTGGCGCCAAGGCCAGCCCAAGCAAATCCCGAATCCGGGCGTATGGCGCAACGTCAGCATCTGCGACGGCACGGCCGGCGAGGCGGAGTTTTTTTACAATGTTTATCTGGTTGCGCATGATCGCAAATGGCTCCAGGCGGCCAAAGAAGGCAGTGAAGACTTACTGCGGAGAGCCGATGTGCGTGATGGAGAATACCGCTGGGTGCAGGTCGAAACTTTCGTTCGGCCAGACTATGCCATTGCGCAAACGTCCTATATGCAGGGGGCCTCGGGGATAGGGATGTGGCTGCTGCATTTCAACGCCGCGCTCGCCGGACAACACCGGCCTGTCATCCGATTTCCTGATAACCCGTTCCCTTACTGAGAACGCTGCGGGGTCAGAAAGTCCGAACGGTTCGTGCCGAGGAGCGAACTCCATGAGCAAGCATTTGAGAATTGCAGCAGTGGCGGCTTGCGCCGCGCTTTCCATTTCCTGGGGGGCGCGAGGACGAACCCGAGACGCGTACCAGCGAGCAGCCATTGGGGCGGCGCACTGGATCGAGGAAAACGGCTCGAACAGGGGGAATGGGATCGTCTGGCCTGCGGACCCTCGAAATCCGGAGAGTGTTAACACTACGCTGTATGCTGGCACTCCAGGTCCAATTCTGTTTTTTCTTGAAGCCTATCGCTACACGCAGGACCTGGATTTCCTGGAAAAGGGCGAGAAGGGAGCTGACGCTCTTCTTGTATCGATTTCCGAGAAAGATGGGACCGGATTGTATGAAGGCCTCGCCGGTTCTGGCTTCACGCTCGGGGAAGCGTACCTGATTACGCATGACACCCGTTATCGCGACGGCGCTCTCCTTTGCGTGCGCTGGCTGGAAAAACGCGCGCAAATGACACCCACAGGGGCCAAATGGAACGATGTCACTGACATCATCGCGGGTTCGAGCGGCACCGGCCTCTTCCTGCTTTGGGCCGCCGACCACCTCCAGGCTCCGGGAGCAAAACAGCTCGCGGCGCGCGCCGGTGATTTCTTGATCGCGACCGCTCAGCGAAAACAAGACGGCCTGATGTGGATGATGGATCCGAGCTATCCTCGGGAGATGCCCAATTTCTCGCACGGCACGGCCGGTGTTTCTTATTTCTTAGCTACGCTGTACCAGGCCACAGGCCAAAAGAAGTTCCTCGATGCGGCGCTTGCTGGCGCGAAGTACTTACTGTCCATCGCCGACCTGAATGACCGCTACTGCATGATCTACCACGATAGCGAGCACCAAGATCTTTTTTACTTGGGCTGGTGTCACGGACCGGCCGGAACAGCACGGCTATTCTATAGACTCTACCAGGCGACTGGTGATCGGCAATGGCGGGATCTCGTGGAGAAATGTGCGGAAGCCGTCGTAGCCAACGGAGGCCCGGCAAAGGCGGTCACTCCAGGTGTTTGGCATAACGTTAGCATGTGCTGCGGGATTGCGGCCGAATCGGAGTTTCTCTACGATGCTTTTCTGGTCACTCATGATCGCAGATGGTTCAGGGCGGCCAAGAAGGGCGGCGAACAACTCCTCGCACTGGCTGAGGAGGACGGCAAACGGTACCGCTGGGTGCAGGTGGAAACCCGGGTCCGCCCGGATATTGCGGTTGCGCAAACCGGGTATATGCAAGGAGCTTCCGGGATCGGTATGTGGCTCCTGCATTTCAGCGATGCGCTCGCCGGAGGGCATCGCCCCGTTTTGACCTTCCCGGATAATCCATTCGCGTACTAAGCTGCTCGGGTTAATGGCTCGGTGGAGGAGTGAAGGCGCCGATCGCAGGTATCTTGTTCTCTCGAATTAACTCGTTGAGCTGAACAAGATCGGCAGCCTTGATTTCATGCCAGCGGCGCAGGTCAGCTGCCAGTTCGCGACTTAGCTGGTCGTACAAATCGAGAAATGGCTGCCCGGGTGCTCCATCGCCTGCTCCAGCAAACATGAACAGCCAATTGATCTGGTCATCTAATGCCGGCGGATAGTTCAACGCATAACCATCGCCCGCCGCCTTCCAGCCTGTGATGGATCTTTGCGCATCTTCAGTTTTGCTCTCTACGCTGTCGAGGGCTTTCGTAAGTTTCTCTGGACTTCCCAATGCATCCATTCGCTTGCCGAGAGCCAGAAGCTCACCACGCACCTGCTTCATTTCAGCAACAGCGACTGCGGCCTCTTGCAAACGATCGGCAATCTTGCTCTGCAGGTTAAATTGCGCCTGCAGATCTGCGAGAGAAACCTGGACCCGAGGATCCTCGCGCACCACGAGCGGCTGCTTCTGAGTTTTGCCGTCGACGGTGAGTTGCACCGCGTAATTCCCCGGTACTACCAGCGGCTCGGGGACTCTCATGCCCCTGGGGCTACTCTCGTTCCCTTGGTATAGCAGATCCCAGACGAAGCGGTTGAGGCCGCGGTGCACTGTGGGATCAGTCCCATACTCCTGGCCGTCCGCGAGGGTCACAGCGCCTGCACTGATGAGCACTTGCTTTCCGCTTGCCGAGACCGCAGCCGAATGCAGGTCGAACTCCCGGACAATTCTTCCTTTATCGTCAACGATCTCAAGCTTGGCGGATGTCTGAGGCTGTGCCGTGAGATAGTAGTCGAGTATGGCGCCAGCAGGAGGATTCTGTCCCGCCACAGGGCTGCTGGGCGAACCCGAAGAGACGGTCGCATAGAAGTTATTGCCGCGCACGCGATAGGCGGGCTCGGGTCGGTAGAGATAAAAACCGGTGCTCGCCAAAGCTTCTGCGGCCTGCCGCAAGGGGGTTAGGTCGTCGAGAACCCAGAAACCACGTCCATGCGTGGCTACGGCCAGATCATTTTCGTGAACCATGACGTCATACACCGGCACCGTCGGAAGGTTCAGTTGAAGAGATTGCCAGTGACTCCCATCGTCGAAAGAGACAAACACTCCGGTTTCGGTTCCTGCGTAAAGCAAGCCTCGCCGCGCTGGATCTTCGCGCACGGTATGCACGTACGAATTGGCCGGTAAACCTTCCGTGATAGATAACCAGGTGCGGCCGAAATCGGCAGTGCGATAAACGTGCGGCCTAAAGTCATTGAGCTGATGGTCATCGACTACGGCATAGGCCGTACCGACAGAAAAGCGAGACGGCTCGATCATACTCACGAGGCTCCATTCCGGCATTCCTTTCGGGGTGACGTTTACCCAGCTTTTACCGGCATCTCGTGTGACCTGGATCCATCCATCGTCCGTTCCCACCCAGATCAGTCCCGATTGGAGCGGGGACTCCGCGAGTGTGGAAATCATGTCGAAGTATTCGACTGTCGTGTTGTCCTGGGTGATCGGGCCACCAGCAGAATTCTGCTTCGATTTATCGTTTCGCGTCAGATCGGGGCTGATGACATCCCAGGTCTTGCCTTCATCCCGAGTCTTGAATAGCACCTGCGCCCCAATGTACAGGGTGTGCGGGTCATGCGGGGAGATCAGCATCGGAGCAGTCCACCCGAAGCGATAGCGGGCATCTTTCGCGGGAAGATTCAGTTCATTGAGAGGCCAAGGTGAGATATCCCGCGATTGCGCGGCGCCTCGGTCAAAGCGTGTGAACGTGCTATACAGGCTTCCCGCATAGACAACGTCAGAGTTGAGAGGCGAAGGCAGAACAAATCCGCTCTCGCCTCCCCCAACCGAAAACCAGTCGTTCTGACTAATAAGGGCCTCATCGCTCCTCGTGGTGATGGCAACGGTTCCCCGGTCTTGCTGGGATCCGTAAAGAGAGTAGTTGAATCGATTGTCCGTAGCTACGCGGTAGAACTGGCCCGTGGGTTGGTTGTCTTCTGTAGTCCAGCTCGTCCCATCATCGACCGAAATCGTGGCACCGCCATCATTTCCCACAATCAGCCGCCGGGAGTCCCGAGGATCAATCCACAGTGCGTGGTAATCTCCGTGCGGCGTGTAAAGCGCAGCAAACGTCTTTCCCCCATCCACTGAGCGATACGCCCCGAAACTAAAGACATAGACTTCATCAACATGGTTGGGATCGGCAAAAATATGGGAGTAATACCAGGGGCGGCCGCGCAAATCCCAGCTTCCGTTCACCCGATTCCAGTTTGTCCCCCCATCGTCGGAACGGTAAAGGCCGCCATCTTTCGCCTCAACGATGGCATAAATCCGATTCGACTGAGCGCCCACACTGACGCCGATCCGGCCGAGCACGCCGACAGGAAGACCATGGCCTTTAATTTCTGTCCAATGATCCCCTCCATCCGTTGAGCGGTAGAGTCCGCTTCCTGGACCGCCGCTGGTAAAATCCCAGGGTTTTCGTCGAACCTGCCAGAGGGCGGCAAAGAGTACATGTCGATTGTGTGGGTCCATCGCCAGATCAATGGCCCCCGTGCTGGCATCGTGGAAAAGCACTTTTTGCCAGGTTTTTCCTCCGTCATTGGAACGAAACACTCCGCGGTCTTCGCTTGGCCCATACACTGAGCCGAGCGCAGCGACATAGATTATCTCCGGGTTTCGCGGATCCACGATGATCTTGGCAATGTGCCGTGTATCGTGCAGGCCCAAGTTTGACCAGGTCTTTCCGCCATCCGAAGATTTGTAAACACCATCGCCGAAGGACATATCGCCACGAGGGCAGGCCTCTCCGGTGCCGACGTAAATTACCTCCGGATCGGAAGGATCAATAGCTAAGGCGCCAATCGAGGAAACGGGCTCTTTTTGGAACAGCGGCAGCCACGTGTGGCCTCCGTCCACCGTTTTCCACACGCCGCCGGCAACTGAACCAAAATAGTAGACGAGCGGATTGCCAGGGATCCCCGTCACCGCTTCCACGCGACCGCCTCGAAAGGGGCCGATGAGGCGCCACTGCATGCTGTCGTAAAAATTGGGCGGCACGGTCCGCGCGGCGAGCGAAGCCCCGCCAAAAAGCAAGCAGGTGAGAGCCAACGAGGCGATACACACTGAGTTGACACACTTAGTCATGATCTTGATCTCCTTCACTCGCCAGGAAGAAAAAGGAGCGACGGTGCCTCCACTCCCCCACCCAATTACCAGTTCAGCCGAACCGCCAGCTGCAATTGACGGCCAGTGTTGTCGATTGTGCTGGTAATTCTCCCGAAGCTCGACAATCCGGCCACGCTGTGCGGATTGCTGAAGATCGGTGTATTGAAAATTTTGAAGGCTTCGGCGCGGAACTGTAAATTTCCCTGCTCGCCGAGCTCCCGCAGGGGAATAGTTTTGGCCAGGGCCATGTCCCAGCGCGTCTCGAACGGGCCAAAAAATGCGCCCCGAGTGGATGGGCCTTGCAGATAGCCGATAGCTGCGGGGTTGCTCGGATCGATCGTATAGGTCTGGTTTCCAGGTCCCTCGAAGGGAGACAACGGGCCGAACGTGCTTCCGCTCAGAAGCGCAGCGGTCGTCGATACGCAAGAGCTATTGAGGTAATTGCGTGTGTGGGCGCTTGCATTGCCTCCATTCACGAGCGCGCAACCCGGTGTCAGGATGCCGTATCCATCGGTTCCCGACAGGGAGTTTCCCGCGGTGAACTGATCGATTTCTCCCGCGAAGCCGGATTGAAGCGTGGTGATCCCCGACAAAGTCCAGTGATTCAGAAGGGCGGCTTGCCATCCGCTTCTGGGTCCCGGGATGTCGTAGACGTAGGTGAGCACCAGGCGATGCGGGACATCGAAATTGGAGATGCCTCGATTGAGCTGCGGGAGAAATTGATTTCCGCTTGGACCGATAGTGGGTTCGAAACCTGCCTGTGCTTGTACATTGTCGATGGTTTTCGAAAAGGTGTAGGCAGCTTTGAGAAACAGGCCGCGAGAAAACTCGTGACTCAGCGTGACAAGCAGAGCGTTGTAGCTCGAAGCTCCCGCGTCCGTGAGCGCCAGCATTCCCGTCGAGCTGATGCCCGCGTAGGGAACACGGGATTCCCGATTCTGCGCGGAATTCACGTCCAGACCCGAGGGGCCAGGATTGTTGGCATTGCGCAGCAGAGCGTTGTTCAAGCCTTGGAAATCCTGAAGGTGAATGCCGTGGGAACCCATGTAGCCGACCTGTATGGTCCAGCCCTTAACGAATTCGTATTCCGTTGTCAGGTTCCACTGTTCGGTGTACGGCGGGTGCGCGTCGCGCTGCAACTCAATGACATTCAACTGTGGACCCGTAAAATTGGGCGAGCCGTCAGGGTTGAGGGAAGTGAGCTGCGGAAAGGGCGTGAAGATAGGAAACTGGCTTGGGAGCGGAAGAGTGGGGAACGGATCAGAGAGGATCTGTGCCTGTGAGGTATTGACAATCGCCGTGCTCAGCGCAAAAGGCGGATTGCTGATGCTCTGCAGCAGGCCAAAAGGCCCAATCCGAGAGAAATACAAGCCGAATCCGCCGCGGAGCGCCAGCCGGCCATTCCCCAACACGTCGAGTCCAAAACCGACTCGCGGCTCGAAATCCTTGAGCGGCTGGTTGTTGTAAGTGGATTTCGAGACTCCGGGAGTACCAAACCTCGGGGCACCGGAGGGAATCACGAATCCGTCCTGCAGACCCGGGCCGCCGGTTTGCATGGCCAGCGGGGTTAGCAAGGAGGGATCGAAATTCGAGATCAAATCATGCTTCTCGCTGATATTCCCTAAATAATCCCAGCGCAAACCAAGATTCAAGGTAAGCCGACTCGTCAAGTGATAATCGTCCTCACCGAAGAGCCCAAAATCATGGGCGCGGTACTCAAAATCGTTCAGTCCGCTGCCAATGCTGATGAAAAAAGGCGCCCCGACGAGGAAATCACGAATGGAAAGATCGGCATTGGGATCGCTCGGCGGGCCGTAGAGCGCATCGGCCAGGCCGCCCTGAAAGAAAAGCGAGCCAGGATCGAGCGGGGAGCCGAAATTGAACTGCTGGGTGCGCGCTTCAAAGCCGAAACGGAAGAAATGCACGCCATGAGAGTAGGACAGCATATCCCGGAAATCCTGCGATTCGTTGTGCTGCGTCTCACCCACAGAAACGCTAGCGCCGCAGCAATTCATCTGGTCCGAAAAGGAAAAATTGGGGCCCCGGTCGATAATCGAAGAATTAAACCGCGTCATTCCAAAATCGTTCAGCGTCAGCGGGCGGATCGCCCCAATGTCCCGTTTGTTGTATGTGAATCCCACATTGATGCTGTTCAGCAGGTCCGGGCGGATCGTTTGCGTATCCTGAACTGAGAGTGTCTCGTTTTGGAGAAGGTATTGATAGGGCTGGCCAATCGTGCTTCCGTTTGCGCCGCTGCTGTTTGTGAACGTATCGGGATTCGCGAAGTAAGAAACGCTGAACTGGTTGTCTACGCCACCGATCCCAAAGCTGTGATCGATGCGGGCGTTGTATTGATTGCTATTCAGTTGCGCAGGGGAGGAAAACGCAAATGATCCGAGTTCCCCTTGTGGCGCGCCTGAACCGCTGGGGAAGAGTTTCCCGCCGTAAGGCCCCGGGGCGTTCAGGATGGCGATTGCCACCGGATCGATGGCGTTTTGGGGAAGGTTATAGAGTGATGCCAGAGAAGCGGAGCTTCGATCGTCGGGGAGCACGGGAAGCAGTCCTGTCGCCGCGCCGGTGACACCGTTACGCTGACGCTGCCCTTCGTAATTGAAAAACCAATAGGTGTTCGGCGCTTTGGGCACCGGGCCTCCCATGGAAAATCCAAATTGGTTTTGCTGCATGACTGGACGCGGCTTTCCGGCGGCATTAAAAAAGAAGTCATTGGCATTCATATCCGTGTTGCGCAGAAATTCGTATGCCGTTCCGTGGTATTTATTCGTGCCGCGCCGCGTGACGAGGACGATATTGCCCCCGCCACTAAATCCTGTGCTGGCATCGTACAGACTGGTCTCTGTCCGGAACTCCTCGACGGCATCCGGGTTGGGAATGGGGACGATCCCTGTTGCCAAAGTGTGGAATTCGAAATTGTTCGCATCGATCCCGTTGACCATATAGTTGTTGGATGTGGCGCGATTTCCGCCCACGAACATGGCCTCCGAGCCCTGCAGGATTGTTGCGGCCGGAGAGGTCAACTGCGAGACCACTCCCGCGTCCGTTGCCAAAATATCCAGAACATCGCGCGTCGGCAGCGGGATGCTCTCAATAACTCTCGACGTCAGGGTGTTGCCGAGCGTCGCATCCGATGTATGGATGGGAGTGGCTGCGCCGCTGACAACGACTTGCTGGGTTACGCTGCCCACCACCAAGCGGACATTAACGGCGGTGATCTGTGTAACGTTAACAGCCACGTTGGAGACGCTTGCTTTCTGAAAGCCGGAATGCTCAACCGTGATTTCATATCCGCTGCCTGGCTGGAGGAGAGCGAACAGGAAGGTACCGTCCGAGGCAGAATGAACTGTGCGGTTTATACCCAAGGTAGGGTTGACCAGGGCTATCGCAGCGCCAGAAACAACTGCACCGCTTGGATCTTGCACCAAGCCCTGAATCGCCCCAGTCGAGGGGCTAGTCTGTCCGCGGGCAGGAATCGCCAAGCCCGCCGACACCGCCACCATCATCAAGAGCAACCTCCAACTGGCCTTTCGCAGATTCGTTTTCATTGGTGTCTTCCTCCCTAGCCATTCTTCGGGGAGCTTCCGCCCCGCCGTTAGCTTGCCGCTTCTCGCTACGCCCTCAAGCCGGCGCGGCCGCCATTTTTTCCGTAAAAAGGAACCCATTGAGAGCGACCCTGCCCCAAGTGGTCGCTGGAACGCGAAAACTGGCGCAATACTGGCTGTTTCAATGTTAGCTGTCCAATGAATTGTATAGATAAAAGGCATCCGTCAGACGAATAGCCACGCGGACCGCCGAGGGGGGAGCTCTTTGGGGCTAGCACTCCACGCTTCGACGTGGACTCTCAGAGAACTAGTGTGCAAAACTGTCCTCAATTCGAACCTCGTTCGTAAGGTATCCCGCAAAAGATAAAAGGAGCAGGCAGACAACGATAGCATCTCTCGGTTCCAGGTCCTCAATTTGCCGTCTGGGTTATCCGTGTTACAGCGCTGTTACAGCGGTTTTAAACCTCAGTGACATGCCGGATTACGGCTGCCCTCAGAGTGAGCGGGCGATTTCATTTCGAACGACGCGCCACTCGTCTGTTGACCATCGCCGGCATTGGTTTCTGCTTAATAATTGAACTGCGTCCAGATAACGATCCGGTTTGTGTCCGCCGCCCCGAGCATTCCTCAGAACGCTTCTAGCTTGTGCGCGACGGAGAAGTCTTTTGCTTATGACTGCGTTGTTCCCATGGATGCATGGTGCCCCAACATGGCTCCTGCGTTAAGAGCGAGCGAACTTTAGTAATTCTTGAATGTTACCGTTGTCCGCTGCGTGTAGGGCTCTTATGTAAGCTTCACGCGCAGGGCCAGTGCCCACGATACTGTTCTGGCCCCACGTAAATTCTGGCCTTTCGAGTTTCACCGCGATGACATCGGCGTGAAGGCGGGCATGCCTTCCGTTTCCGTTCGGGAATGGGTGAATAACGCCAACCAATTCGTGATGAAAGCGAATTGCTATCTCGTCTGCAGGGAAGGTCTGGTGATCCACCCAATAACGAATGTTTCCAAGGAGTGCGGGGATTCGATTTCTGATTTCATGCACGAGGACTCCGATGTTTTTCTCGGTATGGCGATACGTACCAGCCCATTTCCAGGTGCGATCAAACATTCTTCTGTGAAGTTCACGAAGATAAGGCTCGGTAAATGGATTGCTGGCCTTTACGCGTCGGGGATTTAGGGCCCACTCGTGTGCTTCGATGATGTTTTTTCGTTCTCATTCATCGAGTTCGCCCTTGGTTGCCAGACTAGGGATTAGTTGAGCCAATTCGTCGGGTTCGAGAGGTGTATTCCCAGGTGACAGATTGAGATTTGAGATGTTGATCATCGGGCTCGCGATCTTGGCCGTTTAAGTAGTCGCTTCGTTTCCTCGGCGATTGTCTCATTTACATCTCCTGGGGCTTGGTTCTCCAGCGCCATGGTGTGTTCAACAGCAAGTACCCGCTTTGTGGCTTCATTTAGGGCCTCCTTCTCGGCAAGTTCGACAATGGTTCCTGACTTGGGGACGATTGCATAGACAAGTTCGCATCCCATAGCCTCAGCAACCCTGCGAAGGCTAGCAAGCGTGATCCGATCTTGCCGTTCAGCATCCTCGAAACTCTTGATCCGCTGTCGTGTCGTCCGCGAATTCTTGCCTACTTGATTCAGGGTGAGCCCCAACGCTTCCCGGATGGCACGGAGCCAGCCGAGCTGTGGGCGTGGGTTGCTTTTTGCAACTTCAAATGCCGCGAGGCTTTTCGATAATTGGCGCTGTCTCATTTCTCTGTATTCAGGTTTCATAACGCCTCTTTGTGTACCTCTATAGAAAGACTAATTATGGAGGTTTGTATCTCTTTAGGATTACATTTAGCTATTGTTTGTACCTTTATAGTGATACAGCAAAACCTCCTTGTCAACGCATAAGAATACGCTATCCCTTCCACCTGCCCCGAGAGAAGAGGAGACTGGACTGCGCTACAAACCATTAAATGTTTCCGTTTTGCCTTGCTGCTTTGCTCGCCGCCTGAGAAGCCAATAGACGAAGGCCGTCGCCGTAATCAAGACTATGAGGAGGCGTATCATCTTGTTAGTCTTAATTACATAGCATCCTGGACGCTGCCCGGGCAGTCTAGCGCACACCACTAATCCGGTTAACGTTTCGCATTGACACAGCGGAGCACGAAATTTGCGATCTAAATTTGGAAGACTATCACTAGAACAACAGGAGCAAACAACATGC
This sequence comes from Candidatus Acidiferrales bacterium, assembly GCA_035943235.1. GTDB lineage: Bacteria > Acidobacteriota > Terriglobia > Acidiferrales > UBA7541 > DAHUXN01. The sequence goes on along the minus strand of DASZCH010000129.1, from coordinate 44,777 downwards.
CCATGAAGAACCCCCCTCATCCCAGCGATTTTATTCGCACGGAGATCATCGCCCCTGCCGGCCTCTCAGTGACGGCAGCCGCCGCTGCGCTTCAGGTTTCCCGTCCGGCATTGTCCAGCTTACTTACGCTGCACGGCCGGGCTGCTACTGGAGATTGATTCCATCGGACTCGTGCGGAATCGACGTGGGCCGAGCGGCGAGACGCACGCTCTAGAGGAATACGTAAATGACCGCCCATACGCCGCGTGCGCGGCCCACATTGTCGCATTCCGAATCTTGGAAATTGGCAGCCTCTGTCATAGACTCCTATTGCCTACGGCCTTAGTTCAGCCGGGCATTCCTCGCTAAGGACGCCATGATCGGAACGACGGTCTCGCATTACCGCATACTCAGTGCGCTCGGTGGCGGCGGCATGGGTATTGTCTACGAAGCCGAGGATCTGAACCTTCGCCGCCACGTCGCGCTGAAGTTCCTTCCGGAAGAATTGGAAAAAGATCCTGCCGCTCGCGAACGATTTCAGCGGGAAGCATTTGCAGCGTCCTCGCTCAACCACCCCAATATCTGCACGATCTATGAAATCGACGAAAAAAACGGCCGTCATTTCATTGCCATGGAGTTGCTCGAAGGCAAAACGCTCAAGCACATGATCCAACGCAGGCCCCTGGACATCGAACAAATCGTGGATTTGGGAGTTCAGTTGGCTGATGCACTTGACGCGGCTCACTCGCGAGGAATCGTCCACCGGGACATAAAGCCGGCGAACATTTTCGTAACCCAGCGCGGCCACGCCAAGATTCTGGACTTCGGCCTGGCGAAGCTTACCGCTCAGCCAAGGTCAGCCCAGATTCTCGCGCTAGCATCGGACTTCACTACCACAAAAGAGACAGCACCTGTTCCCGAGGAGCAGTTGACCAGCCCGGGCACGGCTATGGGGACTGTTGCCTACATGTCTCCGGAGCAGGCACGCGGGAAAGAACTCGACGCGCGCACGGATTTGTTTTCCTTTGGCGCAGTCTTGTACGAAATGGCGACGGGCGCGCTGCCCTTTCGCGGCGAAACGTCCGCTGTTATCTTCGACGCGATTCTGAATCGAGCACCCGTTGCTCCCGTGCGCTTGAACCCCGAAGTCCCGCGCAAACTCGAAGAAATCATTAACAAGGCGCTCGAGAAGGACCGCGAGTTGCGGTGCCAAAGCGCAGCTGAACTCCGGGGGGATCTGAAACGCCTTGCGCGGCAGCTCAGCTCCGGCAAAACCATTGTAATCACAGCAGTGGAGGATCAAGCCGATGAGGCCGCCCTGTCATCGTCGATGGCAATGAATCCGACGGCTCCGATGATGGTCGCGCCGCCGTCGACTCCATCCACGCCCGCAGCAAGCTCGACTCCCCAGATTGCTGCGGCCGTCCCCGAGCCCTGGTGGCGCACGAAAACCGCGATGGGCACTGCCGTTCTTATCCTGCTCGTGTTGTTAGCCGCTGCCGTGTCAGCTGAGTATTTCCTCTGGCCGCACACTCCGCCGCCTAAAGTTCCCGAAGTCGCCGTCACAAAGACCGCGGTTGTTCTTCCTCCGGCGAATCCGCTGGAGGTCAAGCAGCGTGATGCAATGGTCGCTGCAGAGAAACTCGTAGCGGCCAACGATCTCGAGAAGGCTCGCCAGACGGTCCTCGACGCCGAAAACTTAAACGGTCCTCTTACTCCTACCCTTCATTCAATGCGCGGACAAATCGAAGAATCGATGAGGAACGCACAGCTTCGACAGCTTCGACAGCATGAGGCGCAGCTGTGGCAGCAAGCGGTCGGCAATATAGGCGCGAAGCAGTTCGCACAAGCCGAGGCTGAGTTGAGACAGGTGCAGGCATTGCCGGATGGAGGCGTGCACCGCGAGGACGCCCAAAGGTATCTCACCGAGGTCATCCCCAAATTGAAGCAGCAGGGCAAACAGCTTACAGAAGCGCGCCAGTCTCTCAAAAAGGGTGATATCGAGTCAGCCCGAAAATTTAGTGCGCAGCTTCAGCAGAGCGGCGGCGATGCGAGCGAGTTGAACGGTGAAATTGAAAAATCCGAAGGGGATCGACTAAGCCAGCTTGAGAGTCAATTCAATCAATTGAAGCAGGGTGATGACGATTCATCCGTTCAGCAGCTGAAGGCTTTGCAGCCCAAATTCCAGGCGCTCGTAAATAGCGGAGGCCCCAAGTCAGCTGAAGCGCAGAGTTACGTCAATAGCATTCAATCGTCAATTTCCGACATCCAAGCTCGCGCGCAGTCGCAGCGGTTCGGACTCGCCTTCCAGGCTGCTTCTCGGAAATGTCAGCAGGTCCTAGCGGGGACCGACAAGAGCGGACTGGCATCCGCCCGTGAATCCATGCAATCGTTCACACAGAACGGACCTCACGCCGACGAAGCGCAAAAATGCGTTGGTGATATCACCGCCAAGTTGAACGCATTGAATCAACCTCCAGCCGCCGTTTTGCCGCCTCCCCCAGCGAAACGGGAGACGCAGGGCACGAGGGCTGCGGATGAAACGGCGGTTCGCACTGTGGTGCAAACTTTCTTTCGGGCGTTCGAAGAAAGAAATCCCGATGAACTCAGGCAGGTTTGGCCGACCATTCCTCAAAAGACGTACGATGGCTACAAGCGTTCGTTCGCAGACGCAAGCGTGATAACCATGCAAATCGTCAATCAAACTGTGAACGTGAGTCCAGACGGAGCGACAGCTACAGTTTCCGCCGAGTCGCAGCAGCAGTACACTTCGAAGGCGGGAAAAACGGCGAAGAAATCAGAGGCCTCCTGGAAGTTTCAACTGGTCAAGAAGAACGGCGTTTGGATGCTTACAGACGTTCGGTAGATTACGTTCGTTGATCGACTGCATGCCCACCTCATTCTTTATCTTTGCGCCAAAGTGGTGACCCCATCTCGTTCTGAGTGAGGAAAGCCCCGTCGCGTAGCGGACGTGACAGTCTTGGCCCGGCATATGCACCGCAAATTCGGAAAACATGTCCTCGCCTTGACAAAGGAGCAAGACCGGCTACACTTCCAGTCACTGAAGGGGAGCACTCCATGTTGCAGCGCGCCGTTTTCTCAATTCTCTTTGCGGTTATGGGTTACTCCAGTGCCTTCGCGCAGGGTCCCTGCTCGATGCCAAACTCGGGCAGCAAGTTAGCTTGCGTGATTCCGCAGGAATATGGCGCAGTGAATGCCTTCCAGAGCGTTCTGTTCCCGGTCGGGGGGCATCCGTTTCACTTCCTTAGCGACTTCGGGACTACGCTAAAGCCTCTGACGGAGGACATAGGCCGTCAAACAAACCTGTTACCGCTCGCCTCTCCCTCGTCCGGGTTCAGTCTCACTTACGATCCATCTCTCAAAACGTTCGTCACTAGCACAGACAGTTTGGGCCCGATCCTTGGCGAGCGCGCGGAAACTGTCGGCCGCCATCGCTTATTCGTCGGATTCAGCTATCAGTATTTTGATTTCAACAAAATCGATGGCGTAAATCTGCACAATTTCCCGGCTGTTTTTATCCACACAGACGACGATCGTGATAACTCGCCACCTGTACCATTTGCGCCCATAAACTGTTCAATTAATTCCGCGAGTGGTCAAAATCTAAATGGCTGTGGGTTTATTCGCGATCGAATAGATACGGTAAATTCGATCCATCTTAAGGTTCAGCAATATACGTCTTATGTAACATTTGGACTCACCAATCGCATCGATGTCTCAATTGTAGTTCCCATCGAAGATGTCAACATGAATTTGACTTCTCAGGACACGATCGTTCCTGGTACCAGCGGATTTATTGTACCTACTCCGGGGAGTTCCGACGCGACGGTACATAACCAAAACCTGACGAATACCAATGGAGCTCCTTATTTTTTTCACTTGTTCAAGAATTGCCCGAATACAAGCCCTTCGTCTGGTGTCACCGGACTTGATCCCTCCTGCTTGATGCATACTTTTCCGGATTTCAACTTCACGGGAAGCGGCAGCGTGCCTCAAAATTCGGCGACCGGTATTAGCGATGTCGTTGCCCGAGTGAAGTGGAATGCATGGGAAGGCGAACGGGCCGGTATAGCCGTAGGTGTAGACGTGCGTTTTCCGACTGGCGATGCTTTAAACTATCTCGGATCCGGATCATACGGCGTCAGGCCGTTTTTTGTCTTTTCCTACCGTGCACGGATTTCTCCTCACGTGCTTGTCGGCTACGAGACGAACACGAATTCGATTACCGCGGGTGACCTAACGACGGGCACAAGAGGGAGCATTCCGAATGATTTCGTCTATACCGCCGGAGCGGACGCAAGGGTAACTAGATGGTTGACGGGAGATTTTGATATCGTCGGACAGCGGGTTTTTGGAACCGAAACCGTAAGTGTTACGCCACAGCAGTTTCTTGCAAATTGCGGGACATGTACTGCGGACGCAACCCCCCCTACAGTGACGCTAAACTCCCTGCAAACCCACCCGAACTCGTCTTATAACATTACGAACGCGTCGATGGGCTTCAAGGCACGCCCATTTCCCAAGGTGTCGAGACTGGTTTTTACTGCCAACGTTCTTGTCAGACTGGATGACGGTGGGCTCAGATCAAGCGCTTCGCCGCTGTTTGGAGTGGGATATACTTTCTAATCGAAATCGGAGGTATGGGTTCACAACATCCTTCCGAAATCGGAATTTTAACTAGGAGTTCGCGGTTCACTCGTGTAGTGCACCCCTCTAAAACTGGACACCGCAGTTAGGTAGAATCAGGGCCTCCCAACAGGATGCCCCATGGACAGGAAATCACGCGCAGGTCGATCCCCCGAAGAGAAGTGGGCCATGAATCTCGATGTGGCAGTGACCATGGGTGCGAATCGTTTGGGCCTTACTCTCAATTCGCCTTCGATTCGCTCAGGTTCAGAAGATAAACCGTTTGATCTTCAGTGACGGCGAAAAGCTCTGAACCATCGACCGAAAACGTATAGGTGTGGCCTACGTTCGCGACTCGGCAGGAAATTAAGCTAGGGTAGGTACAAGGAACACGGAAACGGCGTCAAATTCGTCCAAACATACGCAGATCGCGTGTGGACAGATAATTTGCTGGTGCTACCTGAGTGCCAGTAGCCTTCCGTCGTGCACTATGTCACGCGACTCCTGGCATCGATTCATGCGAGAGCGCCGAACTTGGAGCAGGGTCAACCCGCTGATTCGAAAATTTCGATCCAGCGCTCCAAAGTCCCGTCATGCTGTTCGAGCGGGCCAATCAGATAATCCCTCAATTCCCGGTGATACCGCTCTCGAAGGATTTCGCTTTTTAGCCTTCTCGTTCGGAATAAATACAAGGCGTCGTCGGAATCCTTCAACCCCGCCCTCTGCAACTTCGACAAAATGTAGTCGTAGGGGTCGGGCACGAGAAGCCTGAGCCGTTCGAACTGTCCACTCGCCATTTCCGAAAGTCTCTCTTCGTACCCTTCAGGCAGAGTTGCGACCGTAACTCGATGAAGATAGATCTTATACTTGCGATGCAGGTCGGAATCATGGCCAGTCATTTCTTCTAAATTGAGGTCTGCGGGCACAGCCGTGTAGTAGTGGATATCGCCGGTTGTGCGCGGAATCCCGTAATAGTAGACGAGCGCAAAACCTCCGATGCAGTGGATTTCGAGCGGTTTTTCTAACGCTTTGTCGATCTCTCCGAGGAAGTCGTTCCACGGTGAAGGGAGCTTAGCGCGGGGCGTTTCATCGGGCATAGGAAAGCTGTTCCGACCGCATGTCCGCGAGCAGGTTCCAGTGTACCGCGTCGGCGGTTCGATTCTTCGAAAGCCACTCGCGTTCTTTCTCGGTCATGGGGGGACGATAGAAAAAACCCTCTTTCGCAAGACGGCTCTCCTCAAGCATCTCTTCGAGCTTGCCGAGTTCCTTCAATCTGGTGTCGTCTCCATGACTCTCGGCCACACGCCGCCCAAGCCTAACGACAAAACCCAGTTTGTTTTGAAGATTGAATTTCCGGGCAGTCTCAACCAGCCATGTCTCCGGCCGCGCGTACTTCATCGCTACCCACGGCAAGGCCTCCGCCACGCGGCCATCGAGACTCGTCTGTCCCAATGCCGTAAGCAGCACCTCATAAGGGTTCTTCCTTGCGGTATGCGTTTTGAAGTAAGCGAAACCCGGATATTCGAGTCTCGCCAACCACTCCACTAATTGGTCATCGGTTGTCCGGGCTGGCACAAAATCCTCTTCAAGGGGAAGAACCTCCGGCGACAGGCCGTAGACAGAAACGGCCCGGCGAACCACCCGAGGTGTCAACCGCCGTTTCCCATTTTCAAGCAGATTCAAATAGGTCTGGGTTACCCCCATGCGGCTAGCTGCGGCCTCCTGCGTCCAGCTTCTGTGCTGGCGAGCCTGCTTGAGTTCCTGTGATTTCATAATGCCAATTTATAACAGACTTGTAATATTTTGTCAATGGGATCACATTGGCTTCTTCCTCGACGTCCGAAGAGGAACTGAAAGTGAACAGAAGAACGCTCCAACGCGATTTGAAGTTGCTGGTAGATAAGGGCCTGGTCAGCGAGGTCGGCACAGGGCCGACGGACCCCACCAAATACTACCAGCCGCTACTGTGACAATCTGTGACAACCAACTGTGGCTCTAAGCTTTATGTGCTGTATGTGATGCAGATCGCAGGCTCATGCTAGATTCCGGCTCTTTTGCATTGCAGGTTGGGGTTGCTGTTGCAGAAGAATTCGGAAAGCGAGCCCGTGCGTAATCAAAAGCAGCGGCACTATAACAGTCGGGAGGAAGTATGCGGCTCCCAACTGCCCCGCCAACATTCCAGAGTGAGCGGCCTGGTAGAAAGCGTTGAGGAGATCGGCTGTACCCCAAAGGCTGAAAACCCATGTCGCGGCAAGGCCAGCCACACTGGGGAGTAGTAGCAGCGACAGCAACGCAAGAATCGCCGCGATGATGTCCCCATAGGCCGCTGGATGCGCGAAGGCACGCGGCAGATCGGGTGACACCACGCCGGGAACCAAGAGTGCCAACCCTATGAAGCGGAAGCTGTGCAGGGTGAGCAAAGGCCGCAGAGCATCGGCCCGTGTCCGCATGCGGAGTTGGGGCCAGATATATCGAGCGGTGATTATCCCCCATGCGATCAAGCTGAATACGATACTCACGAAAAACCAGATCATTTGTTGTGGCACGGTGATCCCTCCTTTTTACTTGTTTAGAATTCCAGCCATTGATATGGCCATGCCTCTCCGAATAAACCGCATTGATCCTGCACGGCGCGTGTGACGCTCATGCGCGAGCCGAGTTCATTTCGTAATGGATTGACTTTGCGCGCCGTGGCTGTTGCGATGTTTTGCGCAGCAGGCCGATCAGTGAATACGAGTGGATGAGGAGCGAGTGCGGCACGCCGTAGGCCGGAATGAGCAGAAGCGGGAAGACGATGCCGCCCGGGCCGCCGTTGGTCAGCGTCCCTAGCACCACGGCATTGATAAGATCGGCCATGCCGAATAGGTTCCACGCGATCGCGGCGCTGCGGGCATAGGGCTTACCGCTATACCACGCGTAGGCAACGAAGGGCGCGAGCAACCCGGTCGCGACGTCGCCGATGCCGGCCGGCAGCGCGAAGAGGCCGGGCAGCCCACCCGTGAAATAGCGGACCAGCCATACGGCTCCCAGGATACGGAAGGCCTGGATGCCGATGAGCCAGTGCTGCGGCACGGCGGCGACGATGCGGCTAAATGTCGGCGACAGCAGCAGGAGATAGCCCAAGAGCAGCGTCGCGACGAGCGCCATCGGGATGAGCAGAGGCAGCACGTCATTTCCCGCTGCGCCGAGCAGGAACACACCGACGAGCCATGCGGCGGCAACCACCGCCGAGCCGGTGATCCAGCGCGACTGACGCGCTCTCGCGCCGGGCAAAGCGCGAATACCGACATAGAAGCCGAGCCAGGCCAGCGTCGAGGACACCGCCTGGACCATAATCACAATGACGATGAGCGACATTGCTGCCTCCTTTCGCCGAATCGATGAGGGATTTGAACCAGAGCTTGCGTTTGCACTTTCGCCTCGTCCTTCCACGGGGATGATTTGGTTTGGTCCTTGTAATTCAGTGTGAAGCTGACCGTCTTACACCGGCCTCGGTAGGGTTCCCCTTTTCCTTCCACTCATTGATCGGACAAAATGTGGCGGTTTTGAATCCAGCCTGTTCGGCGAGCTTCGCAGCCTCCGAGCTTCGGATTCCTGTATTGCAGGTAAACACGAGCGTCGTGTCTTTGGGAATGTCCCTCAACTTCGCCTCTAGCTGAACGAGGGGGATGTTGATGGCACCCTTGATGGTTTCTTTCTCGAATGCGTCAGGATCCCGGACATCGATAATCAAAGTCTTCGTGTTCTTGTCGACGAGCTTCCGTAGATCCTCTGGAGCGATCTGTTTCGCCCCGATCGCCCGCCCGGTCTGCGGTCCCGCGCCCATCAATGTCCTCAATGGCATCAAGGGTCCCACAGGAATGTACTCATGATCGATCAACTGTTCCTTCGCGAGGGGCAGCGTTTCCATAATGGTTCGTGCCTCGTCCTCGGTCTTCGCGTCGACCAGGAAGATGACGCCCTTGCCATCGCCGCGCGAATACCACTCGCGGATTTTCCCGTCGAGGTAGAGCTTCACAGTTGCCCGAACCTCTTCTTCTATGAGGGCTATGATCTGTTGAGGGGTTACACCCCTCTTGGGAGTTTCAATGACCAGCACGGCGTTGGGTTTAGGTATAGCCACGCTGGGCACGCCTGAGGCGCCGCCGGACTGTGATTGCGCTACGCACGCCGCGGGAAGCACTGCCATAAGAAAGAGGATCATGAATTTCATCGGGTTATCCTTTCGATTCAGTTTGGCATTGTTTAGCTTTCCCAAAAGAGTACGACCGTACTCTTTTGGGACAAAAAATTTTCACCCTTCAGTGAAGCACTTTACAAAGAAGTTCCTCGCCTCCATCAAGATCTGCCCGCGCCTTTCAGGGGTCGAAATGACCCGGGCCATCATCAACACTCCCGCCATGCTGGGGAACAACAACCTGATCTTCATCAGTTTCTCTTCTCGCGTCTGACCAGGCATGAATGGCAGTAGCCGCTCACGATACGCTTCCAACAACGCCTCGATCCTTCTCCGCACGGCCACCGGTTTCCGTGCAAGTTCCGGCCCGAGGGCGGCGCGCACGCAACCGGTTCCCGGCGAATTGGCGTGGCCCGCGCTTAGATAGCGTTCGATGATCGCCCGCAGAGCCTGACCTTCGGGCGCGGACTTGGCAACCTCTACCATGCCCCTGCCCGTCTCGTCGAGCGCCCGCGCCACCGCTTCGACGAACAGATCATCCTTGCTCTTAAAATGCCGGTAGAAGCCCCCTTTTTTGAGGCCCACCTTCTTCATCACCGTCCCGATGCCGCTGCTGTCACCGCCGCGCTCGCGGAAAGAGCGAGCAGCCACGGAAAGAATGCTCTCGTGGTTCTGCGCTTTGTGTTCGAGCGAGTATCGCATGTCATAAGAGTACGACCATACTCTAATGCCTGTCAAGGGCTAAAATCGACTTCACGACCGGCGATAAGGATTTCTGGATTAGTTTTGGTATGAGCCCTGGAAGGCTCTCACCGTTATTCCAGTGAGCCGCGACCCCGCGACAGGGAACAAATACTCACTAATATCCATCGCAATTGCCACCCGTCGAATCCGCGAAGAACGGTGCAGCATGGCAGCATTTCAGAACGGAATGCGTACTGAAAAGATGCCATTGTGATTGCTGGTGTGGAAATGCGTGGCGGCGATTTGCAAGCCAGCTCCGAACGTCAGGCCGGTGCGCCGGCAGCAATGATTCTCCACATGCGCATAGGTGCGCGAATATACGCTCGTACAATCGTTCAGGAAATATGATTTAGGCGTTATGCAGATTCTGGATAAAGCCTGCCCACAAGCTTGAGGACTCAGCGGCGGTCGGCGGCCAAGTGACGCACGTCACGACCGGCCACCATGTAGATAACGTCTTCCGCAATATTCGTGGCGTGATCCCCGATGCGTTCCAGATTTTTTGTGATTAGAACAAGCTCGAAAGCGGGAAAGACGACGGCGGAGTTTTCCATCATATAGGTCAATAGTTCGCGGAAAATCTGATCACGCAAATGATCGACTTCATCGTCGCGTAGCAATACAGATTTGGCGAGATCAGCGTCGCGATGAACGAGCGCGTTCAGACTCTCACGAACCATGCCCTCCGCTAACTCGCTCATGCGGGGCAAATCGACATACGGCTTGACTTGAGGGTGACGAAGAATTCGCAGAGCAGATTGGGCGATGTTGACAGCCTGATCGCCGATGCGTTCCAGGTCGTTGTTGATCCGCGAGGCGCAAAGGATGAACCGCAGGTCAACAGCCATGGGAGCTTGGAGCGCCACAACCTGCATGACCCGATCGTCAATTTCGATCTGGCGGTGAGCCTCGTCATCACGGAAATCAGCGGTCGAATTATTGGTCCCAAAAAGAGCTTGACAATCGCTCGGCGGGAACGCATAAAGCTCGTGCTTAATAATGGAATTATATTCCATCTAGTGGAATTAGCGTGAACCACGAATCCTGATGGCCGCGTTCCATGCCTTGATCGTGATGGACGAATCGTCGACTTCGGCCAAGGGGGGAGTCACATGAATGCAGCGTCGCCTGGTTCAGTGATCGTTCGCACGTTGTTTTTTTCGCTGTGTTTGGTTCTTGTCGGCGGGGCGAACGTATTTTGCCAGACAAGCCCGTCGTCTGATGAGCGGAACATCGAGGCCACGGAGCTTGCACATCCCGGGCAACCCGACAATCAGTCTATTCAGGATGGTTTTGCGTTCCGCCCGATCGGTCCCGCAGGTCAGGGGGGGCGTGTTTCAGCGCTGGCGGTGGTAGCGAGCGATCCTGATACTTTCTATTGCGGGGCGGCGACAGGCGGTGTCTGGAAAACCACAGATGGCGGGATCACTTTTCGGCCCGTGTTCCAGAAAGAACCGGTCTTGGCAATCGGAGAAATCGCTATAGCAGCTTCGAATCCTTCGGTTGTGTGGGTCGGAACTGGTGGCCCCGTGTCCAACTGGGGCAACGGTGTTTATAAGTCCACCGACGCTGGCGCGACTTGGACTCACATGGGACTCGATGACACGCAAAGCATTACGGGCATCATCATCGATTCAAAAAATCCCGCCGTCGTTTATGTGGGGGCGTTGGGACATTCATCCGGACCCAATGAAGAGCGCGGGCTATTCAAGACCACGGATGGAGGCAAAACATGGTCCAAGATACTGTTCATCAATGACGACACGGGCGTTTGGGACATGGCATCCGATCCGGCGCATTCGAATGTGCTCTACGTGTCGGTATTCGAAGGACGTCGACCGCAATCCGGTCTCACTACTTCAGGGCCCGGATTCACGGGCGGAGGCGGCAAGAGTGCTTTGTACAAGTCGGTTGACAGTGGAGCCACTTGGAAAAAGCTGACAAGGGGACTGCCCTACGAGAAGGGAGGAGACACGGCGCACATCTCCGTCGCTGTTTATCGCAAGAATCCAAACATCATTTACGCACGCGTCGAGCACACAGATGGCGGAATTTTCCGAAGTGAAGACTCGGGAGAGACGTGGGTCAAGATGGGCAACCCGAACCGTTCCTTCGGTCGGATCATCGTTGATCCGAATGACGACCAGAGGATATGGGTTCTTAGCACGCGCCTGTTCTTTTCAGCCAACGGCGGCAAAACATTCGACCAGGACCTGGGCGGGACTTCGTGGGGCGGAATAGTTCAAAACGTTCACTTTGACTTTCGCTCGATGTGGATCGATCCGAGCGACTCCCGGCTCATGATCGCGGGAAATGACGGGGGAGTGTGGATCACGCACGACCGGGGGCACCACTGGGAGTTCGTCGACACGCTTCCTGTCGGCCAGTTCTACGAGTTGGGTTACGACAACGCAACTCCATATCACATCTGTGGCGGGATGCAAGACAACGGAGATTGGTGCGGAGCCAGTCGAAACCGGTCCCGGTGGGGAATTACGCGCGAAGATTGGTTTCGGTTGCTTCTCGGAGATGGCGTATACACGACGCCTGATCCGACCGATTCCAATATCGTGTACGCGGAAGCGCAGAGCGGATCTCTATACCGGCGCAACTTGTCAACTCACGAGTCGGCTTCTCTACAGCCTCAGCCAGCAGCGGGAGAGCCGGCTTTTCGCTGGCCCTTTGATGCTCCATTTGTGGTTTCTTCGCAGGACCATAAGACTCTGTACGTGGGTGCGAACTTTGTTTTCAAGTCGACAAATCGGGGCGATAGTTGGACCAAAATCAGTGGTGATCTGACGGTTGGAAAAGGAAGTCGATCCGTAGCAGGATTTCGCCGTTCGGACATCCTTACTGCAATCAGTGAATCGCCGATCAATGCGAGTTTGCTGTGGGTGGGCAGCGGCGACGGAGCTTTGCACGTGACTCGCGATGGGGGGAAGACGTGGACGAGCGTGGTCGAGAATGTTCCGGTTCCCAAAGGTAGCTGGGTGGGTCGCATCGAGGCTTCGCATTTTGCTCAAGGGACTGCATATGTAACCTTTGACAGGTCGAACAAGAACGATTATCACGTCTATGCATTCCGAACCATGGACTTCGGACAGTCTTGGACTCCCATTAAGGAGGGTATTGCGGAGCCCAACATTATTCATGTGATTCGCGAGGATCCGTATAGCCCGGAGCTCTTGTTTGCGGGAACCGAGTTTGGAGGCTACGTTTCATTCGACCAGGGTGCCAGTTGGAAACATCTGCGATATGGCCTGCCGAATGTTTCCATCCACGATATCCAAATCCAGCCCAGAGAACATGATCTGATAGTCGCTTCCTACGGGCTCTCGTTCTGGGTTCTCGACGACATTCGACCGCTCGAGGAATTGAAATCCGAGGCCAGCCCTGGTCTGCACTTATTCAACCTCCGGCCTTCGACAGCGTGGCGAATAGTCGATGAAACGAACGGATTCCTCGGTAACCAGGTCTACATTGGTCCAAATCCTGCCGAGGCTCTGATTGACTACTGCCTGATGGACGAGCCTAAAACGAGTCAGCACGTGAAAATCACCATTCTAGACGAAAAAGGGAATGTCGTCCGAGAGCTCGAGGGTCCGGCCAATCAGGGCATCAATCGCGTCGGCTGGGACCTGCGGTATCCCACCATTGTGGAACCTACGGAGTTACAAAAATGGTCGACATATGAAGGATTTTTCTATAACGCCGTACTCGGTCCAAGGGTTGAGCCCGGGACTTACACAGTCAAGATATCGCTGGGTGTGCGGCAGGATACGACAAAGCTATCAGTCGTAGATGATCCGAAGATTCACATCAGTGCCTTAGATCGCTCCAAGCACGACAGGCTCATGATGGATGCGTATGATCTCTACCAAAAGTCGATTCAGGAACAGAAGAATTTCGAAGCATTCGAGGCGTCCTGGATGCCAACTCTCGAGTCCCGGAAAAGGCCAGGGGCTCCTCCTCTCGCCGAGGAAGCACGAAAATCGGTAGATTTATTTGCGAAGCAGATGGAAGAGCTCCATGGTCTTCTCGCTAACCCCGACATCAAATCTTTTGACGGCGGGCGTATTCCTCCCAATGTGCCAGTTCAACTTACTTTTCTCTTGTATACGCTTGAATCCTCCACCGCGGCTCCAACGGAAATTCAGACATCCAAGTTCGCCGAATTGAAGCTGTCTCTGGCCCGAGTTTCGGGTCGGCTTGAAAAGCTTGAGAACCGAGATGCACCCGAGGTCAACAATATCTTGAAGCGAGCGAATGCAATGACGATTCGGTGAAGACATTTACCGCCGATAGAGATCGGCCTTGCGTCAGGCAGGTCTGTGCCTGCGCTCGAAGGAAGACAGATCTAAACGATAGCGATTGAGACCGATGTCACCGAAGAGCAAGAAATGAAGTGTCATTTCATGTATCTGAGTTCTGATCGTGGCGTATTACGGAGGATACGGAACATGCGTCGAAGACATGTTTTGTTCGCGTGGGCTATTCTGCTGTTTGTTGGAAGCGGTGCGATGGGGCAGACGTCTGGGACCGGTGCGATCACCGGTACAATTGTAGACCCGTCGGGTGCCGCGATCGTCGGCGCGGTGGTCGGGGTCACAAATACCAGCACGCAGCTAGTCCGTACCCTTCGGTCGGGTAGTGACGGAGATTACCAGGTCAGTCTGTTGCCTCCCGGAAATTATACTGTGACGGTGTCGGCGCCTGGATTTCGGACGAAAACAATAACGAGTATTGTGGTGGTGGTAACGGAAACGGCGGTGACCAACATCGCGCTGGAAGTGGGCGCGACAAGCTCCGAAATTCGCGTATCGGGAACGCCGGACTTACTCCAAACGACCGATACAACTCTCGGCAGGGTAGTGACTGCTCGCGAAATGGCGGACTTGCCCCTGGCGAATCGTAACTTCACCCAGATTTTGGCGCTTTCGCCCGGAGTGGCGGTGGAATTGCCAGATGCAGGACAACTGGGCAAGAACAATCAGAACGTATCATCCAATGGAATAAGAACCAGCTACAACAACTTTCAATTCAATGGAGTTGACGCTAACAATCTCTCCGAGAATTCTGCAGCTGGCTTCGGCCCCCAAGTCGGCTTGGCAATCCCCGCTCCAGATTCACTTGAAGAGTTCAAAGTACAGACAGGAATGTACGATGCTAGTTCAGGCCGGAGCGCCGGCGCAAATGTGAACATTGTAGGTAAGAGTGGCGGCAATAGCTTTCACGGAGACGCGTGGGAATTTTTCCGAAATACGGCACTGAACGCGAATGCCTTCTTTCGCAACAAGAATGGGCAACCTAGGCCTGTGCTTGATCACAATCAGTTCGGCTTTACTTTTGGAGGCCCGATTCGCAAAGATAGAACGTTTTTCTTTTTGTCCTATCAAGGGACACGCGAGCGGAATGGCTACTCTTCTTTCGGCGCCAGCACTGTCTTGCTACCTCCCCTAACAGATGATCGTTCTGCATCGGCATTAGGTGCAGAGTTCGGAGGCCTATCAGGCCAACAAGGTGGCGTCGCGGTCGCGGCAGATGGCTCGAACATCAATCCTGTCGCACTCAAACTCCTTCAATTCAAATTGCCCAACGGGAACTATCTGATTCCCACTCCCCAGACGATTCTGGGAACCGGAGTGGGGGAATCTTCGTTCTCTATCCCGGCTGTATTCGCCGAGAACCAATACAGCATCAATTTAGATCACAGCATCACTTCAAAACAAGAGGTGAGCGGCCGATTCTTTTACTCGAGCGACCCGCTATCGGCACCCTTCGCCTTGTCGTTGGGAGGCTCGAACCTCCCAGGATTCGGGCAATCTGAGAACGACCATAACATAATGTTGGTTTTGTCTCACACCTATGCGCTTGGTTCTAATTTCACGAACCAAGCTAGCTTCGGTTTCGTGCGGTTTGCCGGCAAGCGTGTCATCGACGCGCCGGTCGGAAATTCAGACGTCGGCATTACACCCCCAACCGGGCTTGCTCCGATTCCGATGATTGGTGTAAGTGGCTTGTTCAGCTTGGGTACGCAACAGCCTCTTTTTAGAGAGGCCACGGACACTTTTATATACAAGGACGCCGTGAGTTACAATTTAGGTCGACATGACTTGAAGATGGGTGGACAAATTGAAAGGGATCAACTAAATACTGAACTTCAAACACGCGCGCTTGGACAGATTACTTTTCAGACTTTCCCGGACTTTCTCCTCGGAATGAGCGCTGCCCAGAACGGTTCAAACTTCAGCAACGTCAGTTCTTCTCAGGCGGTCGCGGGCCGATTCCAAAAAGGAGAACGATATATCAACTGGTCGTGGTATGTGCAAGATGACATAAAGGTTTCTCGCTCCCTGACCGTCAATCTTGGCGTTCGCTACGAGTTCTATGGTCCGCCCAGCGACAACCAAGGTCGACTAAGCAACTTTGATCCGGCGCTAGCGGTTCCAAACCCACCTGCTGGCGGCACGCTAACTGGTCTTCTCGTGGCGTCGAACTTCCCCGGGATCGTGCCCGACGGTGTCACAAAGCTTCCGGGCACGTCTATCTGGCAAAAAGACTATAAGGACTTCGCGCCGAGGTTGGGATTGGCTTGGCGCCCATTTGGAATCTCACGAGTGGTAGTGCGCGCCGGTTACGGCATTTATTACGAGAGGAATTCTGCCCAATATCCTTTGGAGTTGGTCCAGAATACGCCCTTTACGCTGACCGTTTCTCGGTCTGGAGTGGCCAACATGGCGGCGACGTTTCAGAATCCCTTTAATCCCGCTCTGCCGCCCGCCTCTGCGTTTCCCGATTTTGTCCCTCGACTGCCGACCGATTCGATTACGATCCAGTCAATCGATCCCAATGATTTCAGGAGTCCTTATTCCCAGGAATACACATTGGGGGTACAGACGGAACTGCGCAATGATCTTGTGCTGGATGTTGCCTATGTGGGCTCGATGTCGTCTCGCATTCCTCTCGGCATAGGGTATAACCAACCATTGATAGCAACGCCGCAGAACCCCGTGAATGGCCTGACAACAACGACCGTTGCCAACGTCCAAAGTCGGCGGACCTACCTGGGATTGAGCTCTGGAGTGGCGGAGTGGAAACCAATTCAGGATGGAAATTACAATTCACTGCAGGTTGGACTGACCAAGCGATTCAGCCGTGGCCTGCAGTTCCAATCCAGCTATACGTGGTCGAGGGCGCTGGACCTACAATCCAGCCAAGGCGCTGGATTATCGGCTCTTGATGCCTCTAACTTGTCTGGCAATCAATTGTTTCCTGATAGGGCATACGGACCGGCAGATTACAATCGCACGCACCGTTACGTGTTGAGCTTCGTATACGATTCTCCAGCCTTCAAGGATGCCAATCGACTCCTGCGCGGGACTCTTGGTGGATGGACCATGGCCGGAATTCTGTTATTGCAATCTGGATCGCCATTTTCGGTAACAGATTCTCGATCAGGTACCATCTACGGCCGGAGCGGTTTCGCGAATTGTACGGGTCTACCCGCCGAGACTTCGGGGTCAGTCGAGAGCCGCCTCAACGGCTTCTTGAACCCCGCGGGATTCGCGCTGCCGACACCGTTGTTCAATGGAACAGATTTTGGAAATTGTTCGAGAAATTTCCTGAACGGTCCGGCTCAGCACAACCTCGATTTTTCGGTGGCGAAATCGTTTCCGATGCCCGTCATTGAAGCGTCGAGATTGGAGTTCCGCACCGAATTTCTCAATCTTACCAACACGCCGAATTTTGGACAGCCGACAGCGCAATTCGCAACGCCAAGCACTTTTGGCGTCATTACAACGACCGTCAGTAATCCGAGAATTATTCAATTTGCCCTGAAGTATATTTTTTGAAATGAAGATGCCCCCGAATTGCGGATAACATTTGCTTGTCAATCGAACGAGTATCCCCGATAGCAGCCGCAAATGGGGATATCAGGGACGCGATAATTTCAAATCGGGATAAATCTGCGAATAGATTGCAGGCCGCGAAGTTAAAGCGCGAATCGCACCGCGATATGGAGAATGAAAAGCTGGTTCCGCTCAATTCAGTTTCCCGTGCATTCGCGTTGCTTGAGCTGCTGGCTTTTTCTGACGCTCCCATGCCGCTTGCGCAGATTTCGAGGACACTCAGGCTTGCACCAAGCACGGTACATCGTTTCTTACGTTCCTTGATGGCTCTCGGTTTCGTTAGCCAGGACCGGTATACGGAACACTATCAAGCTACGTTGAAGCTATTTAACCTCGGAAGCATGGTCATGAGCCGATTCAATCTTTCCGAGCGCTTGTTGCCAGCGATGCGTCGAGTCGCCGAACAAACCGGAGAGTCTGTCTCTCTCACTTTCCGAGAAAGCTTTGAGGGAGTTCTACTCGAGCGCGTGGAGGGCAAGCATGGCGCACAAGTTTTCACGAAGTATCGTCGCGTTCCGCTTTATTGTACGGCGGCAGGAAAGGCCATTCTTGCCGGGCTCGACAGGAAAAGCATTGAGACATACTTGTGCCGAACCCAGTTGAAAAAGAGAACAGAATTTACGTTAACCGATGCCGTAAGGATAAGGCAAGAGATTATAAATATTCGCCGTCAAGGGATGGCGATTGATGATCAGGAACTGGAGATGGGAGCGAAATGTGTGGCCGTGCCGCTGATATTAGCCAACGGGATGTTGGCGGCAATTTCTGTGTCGGCTTTGGCGCCAAGAATGACGAACAAGAGAATTCACGAAATTGTGGGAATCCTACACAAAGCTCTCAGCGGAGTCGGCTTCAGCGATTCGTACCCGGAACAGGATTCATAGAGCAAGAGCGGGTTGTGCGAACGCGAGGAATCCAATGAACCAGAATGCAAGGACCAGACCTATTGCCAAAGATGGAGAATTCCGGGAGCAGCATGCGATTGAGGTCGCAACACTTGCAAGTGGCTTTAACCTGTCCGTGCCTGTTTTGGTCGTGAAAGGCAATCGCGAGGGGCCCAAAATCGGCATTTCTGCAACAATTCACGGAGATGAGATCGTTGGAGTACAAGTTGTTCAGGAGTTGTGGAACTCGCTCGATCCAACAACACTTTCAGGAAGCCTATGGCTAATGCCCGTGGCCAACCCGTTGGCCTTTGAAAGCCTGTCACGAAATACGCCTCTCGACATGCTCGACTTGAATCGCCTTTTCCCTGGTGTTCGGGACGGCTGGTTCAGCGAACAACTGGCTGCAGCCATCGACGAACAGTTCCTAGGAAAGTTGGACTATTACATTGATCTTCATGCCGGGGGTACATTTCCCCTTGTGGATTACTGTTACCTACTGAACGATGAAGGCCTTTCTCGAGCGTTTCTTTCTAAGCTTCTCTATGCGCCGAGCCCGATCTATCCGGGCACGACGGCCGGTCTTACTACGGGGAGAAAGATTCCTACAACTGTTGTCGAATTAGGTGGCGGATACGTGGATCAGAGAGATCATGTTTCCCGCAGCGTTCGCGGTGTCATTAACATGCTCCGTTACATTGGAGCACTTTCTGGTGAAGTCGAAAAGCTTGCTGGGCAATTATTGATGCGCAAACTCCGGGTCATTCGACCGCGTGCGGGAGGGCTCTGTGTCCCGCAAAGGCCTCTGATTCCCGGAGAAATCCTTTTGGGCCAACACAAACTCGCAGAGATTATCAGTCCATACTCATTCGAGACTCTCGAGACGCTCTACACCCCCTTTGAAAACAACATTCTGGTCCTCTCAAGGAATTACACGTCTCGCGTCAATCCCGGTGATTACGCATTTATGGTTGGAGATCTTTCCACAGCAACATCGTGGGACTCCTAAGGAACAACATGGAAATTGTGGATCAATCCGAGAAGCTCTATAAGCGCGGAGTCGGTATCGTACCAAGAGGAACTCATTCAGACTCTCGAGTTCGTGTTCCTCATCCCCATTACTTTGCGCGCGCCCACGGAGCTTGGGTTGTCGACGCCGATGGCAATCAGTATTTGGATTGCATCATGGGTAATGGCGCCGTGATGCTGGGGCATGCACATCCCGACGTATCGCGGCGGGTGCAGCGGCAAATCGAAACGGGACTGGGAGCGGGACTGGAAGGCGAACTCAGCATTGTCGCTGCCGAGCAATTCCTCACACATATATCCACGGCAGAGCAAGTGAGATTTACGAACACGGGTACGGAAGCCAGCATGCACGCGATATCGATGGCGCGCGCGTATACCGGCAAGAACGACATTGCGAAACCGGAGGGAAGCTACCACGGTTGGTCCGATTTTGTTTTCGTAAGCTCCTTTCCCGATGCCGAGAGTGGTGGCGACCCCGCGTGTCCCT
The DNA here is from genome assembly GCA_035943235.1 of Candidatus Acidiferrales bacterium. GTDB lineage: Bacteria > Acidobacteriota > Terriglobia > Acidiferrales > UBA7541 > DAHUXN01. The sequence goes on along the minus strand of DASZCH010000129.1, from coordinate 24,920 downwards.
CGTCAGTCGCAGGTTCGACCGGACTGCATCCCGCTGCAGTCGCTTCGACGCTGGTCGTGCCGTTCAACGATATTGAGAATACCGAGGTTCTCCTTCGCAGCAACGCCCACCGTCTTGCTGCGGTCGTTGTGGAGCCAATCATGATTGACGTCGGTTGGATTCCAGCTCGGAAAGATTACCTGCAGAGTTTGCGACGCCTCACTCACGAGCTGGGCATCGTGCTCATTTTTGATGAACTGCTCACGGGCTTTCGGCTGGTCCAAGGCAGCGCCCAACAGTTCTACGGGGTTACGCCGGATTTATCAATATTCGGCAAGGCTCTTGGGAATGGTTTCATTATTGCTGCCGTCGCGGGCCGGGCGAGCCTGATGGCGCCGGACGGGCCGACCCGTAATCGATATGCATTCGTTGGTACTTTTAATTCTCATCAAGCTTCGCTGGCCGCGTGTTCGGCAGTATTGGAAACGATTTCCGATGGAACCGTAGTGCGTCGATTAAATGAGCGGCTGCTCCAAATGCGTCAGGAGTTTGAAGGCATCGCGAAAACACTTGGAGTAGCCGTGAAAATGGTCGGTGGCGGAGGGCATTTTCATTGGTATTTCACCGAAACTGCGCCGACGAACTACCGTGAAATATTGAAGTCGGATGCAAAAGCCTACCAGGTGTTTGTGCGAGCTCTTACCGAAAACAGGGTCCTTTGTGCCCCGAATTACATTCAACACCACGCTCTTAGCGCCGCACACGGGGATGCAGAAGCAGAATTTCTGTTGGCAGCGATGCGGACAGGTCTAGAGGCAGTTGCCAGGTCACAACGGCTATAATTCTGTTCAATCATGCTTCGGCATAGCGGAAAACAGTGTCCCGTTAGGCTTCGAATGATCCGTTTAAACGCTCCGGCGGCTCCTAACAGAAGGGATATCAAGCATCGAATCGTGCATTCCCTTGCGGCGTTAGGGATCATGATCCTAGTCATATTTTCAATCTTAGCCACCGGGAGCGCAGCCGGTGATACGGCCGTCGCTCTTGTGGAGGTTCATATTGAGCTTCGACCGGGCGGCACAGGAGTGGTTCGGGAGCGGTACTTCCACATACATGGCCCTGCCTTCAGCAAGTTTCAATTACTGACTGATTCTTCGGCTGAAATCCAACGCATGACGATCCGAGAGGACGACGCCAACAACGATTACGCGATGTCGAAGAAAGGACCTTGGATTTCCCTGATACTGAAGCCGGAAAATGACGATCGGAATTTCCGGAATTATACAGTTAGTTATGCCATTCAACTGTTTAACCAGGACTCTAGTATTCCCATCGCAATGCCGGCACAGCCCCTGTCTTCGGATCAGAGTGGGGCGACGATTGCGACAATTCGCTTAGATTTGCCGGCGGATTATCGGGGTGGATCAGTTTATCTACCCCAGATGGAAGTAGTGCAGGGATCCGACGAACTGGCTGGCAGTTTTCCCGCGCTTCCGTCGATCGTGCGTTTTCATTTTCCGGCAGGCGTCTCTCTCCCCCGTCGTGCAGGCCAATCGAATCGGGTGACGCAGTCATTTCTAGAAAGACAGCTATATCCCTTCCTTGTGCTTCAACTCGTGTGGCTGGTTCTCTATTTTCGATGGGCGCGAGCATCTGCGGCTCCGATGTCTGATCCGGAAATTCGCGGGCCTGCTCCTCATGCCTGATATGGTCTCTCGATCATTTGCGGAAAACTCGGAGGAACGCCGCAAGTGACCCCTTCCTGGCACCTCCGTGTGTTCCTGGCAATCACGGGGTTATATGTGGTGGTTGTCTGCGCCATTGGATTGTGGACCTACCGGAAGACTAAGGATGAAGCGGGCTTTCTTGTTGCCGGAAGGAGTTTGGGGCCCATTGTCGGTGGGGCTACTTTAATGGCCAATCAAATCAGCGCCGGCACCACGATCGGAGTCGTAGGCTTCCATTATTTTTCCGGCATCAGTTTTCTTTGGACGTGGACCAGTGTTTGGTTCGGCTGGTTAATCGCCGCAATTCTCGTGGCGCCCAAGATGCGTGAGATGGCCGGTATCACTTTGCCAGATTACTTCGCGGCGCGTTTCGAGAGCCTCGCGCTCCGAGGCGTGTCCGCGATTCTTATCATGGTGGCTTATGCAGTTATGCTTTCTGCGCAATATCAAGCAGGCGGTCTACTGATAAGTATGATAACACGTATGTCATATTCACAAGCGGTCATTCTCGTCGCGGCCACAGTCGCCGTTTACACGACCCTCGGGGGGATGTACAGCAATGCATATGTCGGCATGCTGAAAGCAGTTTTGCTGATAGGTGCTTACGTTACGGCAGTCCCATTTCTACTGCGCTCGGTCGGGGGTCTCCATGCTTTGGGATATGCGCTGCATTCAATCGACTCTCGCCTAACAGGATCCTGGTTCACGGCGCGCCACTTGTTCGCCATATCGCTGGCCGTCGGTCTTGGGCTGGCGTGCGCCCCGTACGAGATTTCGGCGATTTACTCTCTTTCCAGCAAGCGCGTAACGCGGCTGGCCATTGGCTATTCGTTTGTATTTCAAGCCATCATTGCTGTGGGAGTCCTAATCTTTGGGCTTTCGATGCGGAAGCTCGTTCCTTTTCTGCCCGATCCTGACTTGGCTACACCTGTGCTGGGGATGAGCATTTTGCCTGTCTGGATCGGAATGTTGGCACTACTTACTGTCGTGGTGACATTCACTCGAACCGGCGGAGCGATTTTGCTTACAATCGCTTCAGCGCTGTCGCACGATATTTACGTGAAGTTTTTCCGTCCGCAGGCTACTGAAAAAGAGAAAGTTCTCGCGGGTCGACTCTCAGTCCTGTGTTTTGGAATTATTCCAGTCATCATCGCATTACGACGCATGGACCTTGTCAACTTTGTGGTGATCTTCGCATCGCAGCTTTTAGTTAGCTTTTTCTTTGCCCCCGTGGTCATTGGCCTGAACTGGAGGCGAGCCACGCGCGAGGGGGCTCTAGCTTCGATGTTTGGCGGAGCCACCGCATGTTTGACGTGGAATCGGCTGGCACATCCTTATTTCTGGGGACTTGATCCGGTAGAAGCGGGATTAATCGTTAGTATTTTGCTCCTGATCATGGTCAGCTTGGTAACCGAACCGGCATCGGAGCACTCGTTGCGAATTTTTTTCGCCCCGAAGAATCTGCCCGCCACTTACGACAACAGAGCTCCGTAGTGCGGACAGAGAAGTACAAACGATGCCGAGGATTATTTTCCGTGAAGGCCAAGTGGGGGACACGGCAGCAGGCGTCTAGTTAAGGGACGTGAGGTGTTGATTGAAGGTGACCTGATGAAGGAAGTGCGCGACACGTCGAAAGCCCCTTCTCGACTTTGCGCGCTCGTAACGACGAAACCGCATTTCAAAGGAAGTCATAAGCGCTGGGGTTCTATTTGCGGTTTCGCCGATTCTTGTGTCCTTTCCATCGTTCGGTAGACGGTTCGGTTCGTTCCGGTAACACGGAGTCAGTGCCACTGTGGCAACTGGAGCTTCCCATGTTGTGCTGCCCCGAAGTTATCATGGCTTTGAGCGAAACCCAGATTCCCCGATTTATTGGAACCCTTAGCAGTTAGAACTAAGAGAAGGAGCTGTTGGAGTCGGGTTCGGTGCGCCCAAGGTAGGCGATCTGGCGAGCGAGTGCCCGAGATCCTAATTTATGGACAGGTTGTTTGTCTCTGCCGTATGTTGGTTGAGACCATGCCACAGGCTCCCGTTCTCATCGTTGGCGCTGGCCCGAGCGGACTAAATTTGGCGCTGGCTCTGATCCGGCGCAACGTGCCATGTCGTCTCATTTCTGATGCCAGCGGCCCGGGAGAGCAATCGCGTGCAATGGTCGTTCAGGCGCGCACACTCGAATTCTACGGCCAATACGGCCTTGCCGCGGAAGTCGTCGACCAAGGCGTCATCGCCGAAACGGCCCACATACGGGAGGGTAGTTCCGGTGGTAGTCGAGAAGTTCTCTCCATCAGTTTCAAGGACATGGGCGCTGGCCTTAGTCCCTATCCCTTCGCCCTCGCTTATCCGCAGGACGATCATGAACGGTACTTGATCGGGAAGCTTAAGGATGCTGGTTGTGAAATCGAATGGGGCGCGAAGCTAACCAGCTTTGCCGAAAGCGAAAACGGTGTTCGCGCTACCATCGAGCACAATACAGATCGGGTTGAGCACGCGGAAAGCGCGTATATCTGCGGCTGCGATGGCGCGCGAAGCTGTGTGCGGGAAACTCTCCGGGTCGGTTTTCCCGGTGGAACCTACGAGCAACTGTTTTACGTCGCGGACGTGAAGATCGAGGGCGAGTTCTCCCGGGATCTTTATATCAATCTCGGCGAACACATTCTCACGTTGATGTTTCCGGTGCGATCGAGTGGAATGCAGCGCTTGATCGGCCTCGTCCCATCCGAACTGTCGCACCGCGAGGACCTTGGCTTTGAGGACCTGCGCGCCCATGTCGAGCCGCTACTCGATATCAAGGTGGCGCAGGTAAATTGGTTCTCGACCTATCGCGTCCATCATCGCGTCGCCGACAAATTCCGCGTGGGGCGTGCGTTCCTGGTTGGCGATGCAGGCCACATCCACAGCCCCGCGGGCGGTCAGGGCATGAACACCGGAATCGGAGACGCCGTCAATCTCGGTTGGAAAATAGCGCACGTCCTGCAGAACCGCGCCGACCCGTCCCTTCTGAATACTTACGAGCCCGAGCGCATCGCCTTTGCACGGTCCCTTGTATCCACGACCGATCGCGCATTTACGGGCTTGGTTGGCGAAGGAGTGATAGGCGAATTCACGAGAAAGATTGTCGCGCCTCTGGTGTTCGGCGTCGTCACGCGCTTCAGTTTAGGCCGCCACGCCATCTTTCGCACGATTTCGCAAATGCGCATTCACTATCCAGACAGTCCGCTTAGCCAGGGAGCTGCCGGCCATGTCCACGGCGGAGACCGTCTTCCCTGGACGGGATCTCACGCAGAAGATAATTTCGAGCCTTTGCGTTCGCTCGATTGGCAAGCACATGTGTACGGCGAGGTGGACAAAGATCTGGAAACGGCCTGTCGCGAACTTCACCTGCCTCTCCATGCCTTTGCCTTCGGCGATAATACAAAAGATGCTGGACTGAAGTGCGGTGCTCTGTATGTTGTGCGGCCCGATGGCTATGTCGCGCTAGCTTCATTCGAACAAAGCGCCAGCAAACTCAGAACGTTCGCTAAACAATTTCATCTGAGTTTCACAAATTGATCCATGCCCGTACTGATGGATGATGCCTCCATGCGAGACTGGTTTTGGAAAGGGGACGATCCGTTTGTCGTGCCTGCCAATATTGCTGGCACGAAACAAAAGGCGAAAAACGGCAGGAGTAGCGGTTACGCAAATGGAGCAATCGATTCTCCGCCACGCCACAAAAACACTCGCGAACCACGCGATGCATTGAAATTTGCCTCGATGGCCCTCCACAAGACATGCCAACCCTTCATGATGATTCCTCCTTGAAAGTATTTAAGTTGGAATTTAGTACTCTGCGTTTATTCATACCGGAGGGCTACCATTGGATCCACGCGCATCGCGCGGCGCGCGGGAATGTAGCAGGCCAGGAGGACGGTGCCCATGAGCAGCAATGAAACGACAAGGAAGGTGAGCGGGTCGAGCGCTCCGACACCGTACAGGAACCCGTTCATGAAACGCGTTGTCGCGAAGGCGGCGGCAAGACCGACGGTAATTCCGACGATAGCGAGGCGAGTACCCTGGCCAAGGACGAGTTCCAGCACGTTGCGCGGCTGCGCGCCAAGCGCCATCCGCAGGCCAATTTCTTGCGTACGTTGCGTCACACTGTAGGAGATAACGCCGTACATTCCAATGGTGGCGAGCAGCAGCGCTACCACTCCGAATGCTCCGAGGAGCAGCGCCGCGAACAGCGGCTCACTCATCGAGTTCGAGACGATGGCCGCAAGCGTCCTCACGTTCGAAAGCGGCAAATCCGGATCGATCGAGTGAATCGCTTTGCGCGCGCTGGCGGTGATGGACCCGGGATCCTGTGCCGTGCGCAACACGACGTCCATCGTGAGCAGCGACGGCCACACTTTTTGTGTGTACGGCACATACATTTCCGGCGGCGGAGACTCGCGGATCGAAAGACGCTTGACGTCGGCGACGACACCCACAATGGTGGCAAGCGGAAATGCCGCACCCGCGGGCGCGACTTGTTTCCCCACCGGATCTTGACCGGGCCAATACTTTTCAGCCATTGCGCTGCTGATGATTGCGACAGGAAGAGAATCCGCTGAATCCGATTCGAGAAATGAGCGGCCGTGCAGAATCCGCGTTCCCACAGCGGCAAAGTAGCCCGGCGAAACCATCGTGTAATTCGCGAAGGCTGGGCTCGAGGGAGTAACTTGTCTGGCGTTGGAGAAACGAATTGCTGTGGATTCGGTTGCGCCATCGAGCGGAATCAATTCTGTAACTCCGGCCGCCTGTACGCCCGGAATGGCACGCAATTTGCGGAGGGTCTCTTGATAAACAGATACGATGTGGGATTGGCCGGAATACTTTGCGGCCGGCAAGGAAAGTTCAAACGTAAGAGAGTGCTCCCCACGAAAGCCGGGATTCACGGCGAGCAGATGATAAAGCGTGCGCGTTAGAAGCCCGGCGGCGACAACCAAAACGAGCGCGAGAGCAATCTGCGAAACAAGAAATGAGTTGCGAGTTTTCTGAGTTGAAAGATTGGACCCGGCGCGCTGGCCACCCTCCTTGAGCGATTCCACAAGATTTTCACGCGTGGTACTGAGCGCCGGCGCCAAACCGAAAAGAACTCCGGTGAAGAGAGTGACGCTAAAGGCGAAGAGCAAAACGCGAATGTCGAGACTGGCTTCGCTAAGACGCGGAATACGAGAAGGACCGAAAACCTTCACGAAGTAGACTATGACTTCAGCCAAACAAATTCCAACTACTCCGCCCAGGCTCGCCAAGACGATGCTTTCGGTCATCAATTGCCGCATCAAACGTGCAGCGCCGGCACCGAGAGCCGAGCGCACGGTGAATTCGCGTTGACGATTGAGCGAACGAGTGAGAAGAAGGCTCGCAACGTTGGAACACGCAATCAGCAGAACGACTCCCACGGCCGCGAGAATTAGCAAAAGAGGTTGGCGAGTGTTTCCTGCAACTTGGCGCGTGAGCGGTGTGACCGCGGAGTTAAACCATCCTTCTCCATTGCGTCTCCCGCTCTCCAGGCGCTTCCCCATTATGTCCATGTCCGCTTGCGCCTGAGCAATCGTGACGCCAGGTTTGATGCGGCCGACGATGGCAAGCTCGTCGGACTCATACGGAATGGCCGTGCTTCGGCGGTCGAGGGCGAGAGGAACCCACAGTTGAGTCTGAGGCGCGAATGTAAAGACATTGGGCATCTCATGGGAATTGGGAAAAACAAATCCTGGTGGCATCACGCCGATTACGATATAGGGAACGCCGTTTAGATCAATGGCGTGACCCAAAATCTCGGGATTGGAAGCGAATCTTTGCCGCCACAATGCACTGCCAAGAATCACTTCGTGTTCGTTGCCGAGGCGATCTTCCTGATCGGTGAAGGTGCGTCCCAAAGCGGGCGAAACGCCGAGAGAAGGAAAGAACCCCGCTGAAACGCGAAGGCCATCCAGCCGCTCCGGCTCGCCTGAGTCCGTCAGATTGAACGAATCACTCAGGAAAGCGCCCAGAGCTTCAAAGGTTCTGGATTGCTGCGAGAAGAACAAGAAATCGAGCCGGCCCCAGGGATAGACGGCAAATCCAAGATTCACGCCACGCTTCGGCAAACGCCATGGAAAGACGATTTTTTCGGCATGCGGAAAAGGCAAGGGCTTTAGCAGGACAGCATCCACTAAGCTGAAAACGGCAGTGCTTGCGCCGATGCCGAGGGCGAGAGTGAGGACGGCAACCACCGTGAATCCCGGAGACTTGCGCAGCATGCGCAGTGCGTAGCGGACGTCCTGAGCGAGTGTTTCGAGCCACAGGAAGCCCCATGCCGCACGCACATCTTCTTGGATCTTCAGCGTGTTGCCCAAGGCTCGGTGCGCAGCGTAAGACGCCTCTTGCGCCGACAGACCGGCGGCTTGCTGTTCTTCAGCTTCCAATTCAAGGTGATCGCGCATTTCGCGTTCCAGTTCAGCATGGCGTGTCCGGCGACGATACCAAGGAAACCAGGACAACCATTCGACTCTGCGCCAGATCGCCATTTCATCCTTCCTTTGCTGGCTCCATCACCTGACCAATCGAAGCAACCAGCTGCCGCCATTTGGAGTGTTCGGCGAGGAGCTGCTTCTTGCCGGCCGAAGTGAGCCGGTAATACTTGAATTCGCGCTTACCGCCCCTGGGTGTCTCCCACTTGGCGCTGACCCAGCCTCTGCGTTTGAGGCGGTGGAGCGCCGGGTAAAGCGAGCCGTGCTCCACCTGCAAAACGTCGTCCGTGGTCCGCTGAATGTGCTTGGCTATCTCGTGTCCGTGGGCGGGACCCAGCACCAGCGTCCGCAGGATCAGCATGTCTAGTGTTCCCTGGATGAGCTCAAGCCTGGTGGCTGCTTCTTCGTTGCTCGGCATGGTAGACAGTCTACCCCAAATGAGGGCAGACGTTCAACCATCATTTCCTGCCCAAAACGCCCAATTGAAATGCGGTACCCAAAAGTACGGCGTAACAACGAAATGGCCTACCAGCTCCAAAGATTGAGCCAGGGCAGAGAACGGGCTCTTTCGACTGCTGGCCAGAGGCTGAAGGTTATGGGGCCCTGACCATAGAGCGCGTCGCATCGGCTTCCGGTGCTCTGCCCGAACAACTCCGCTCCGACACCTTCCATACGTGAATTCAGGACCCTGGTTACTCTAAATTCGCCCGGTCAGGAAGCAGTTCTTGCATCCTATGCTCGTTTAGGCATAATATGGAAATGACGGCATTGTCCAGAGTCAAGGCGGTCGTGTGGATCGGGAGCACTAGAGCGGACCTCGCTTCCTTTCCAGAAGACGTGAAGGACGCGATTGGCTACGCAATCTACATAGCGCAACGCGGCGGAAAGCACGCCGATGCCAAGCCTATGCGGGGCTTCGGCAGCGCAGGCATTTTGGAGATTATAGGAGACCACGCCGGGGATACTTATCGCGCCGTGTATACGGTACGCTTGGCAGGTCGCATATATGTCTTGCACGTGTTCCAAAAGAAGTCAAAGGCTGGAATCAAGACGCCCAAGCCCGAGATTGAGCTAATCAGGTCACGTCTCAAGCGAGCCGAAGAAGAGCACGCCAGATGGCTAGGGGCTCCGAAGGGATAACAGACAATGAGGAAGATAATTGTGGTCGAGGAAGGCAGCGGCAACGTTTTCGCCGACATCGGCCTGCCCAACCCCGAACAGCGTCTCGCAAAAGCCGATCTTGCGATCCGCATTTCCGAGGCCATTCGGATGCGGCGACTCACGCAAACTCGGGCCGCCCACATACTGAGGATCGATCAACCAAAAATCTCCCGGCTTTTACGTGGTCAGCTTTCGGGCTTCTCGACTGAACGGCTCATGCACTTTCTGACTCTACTTGGTCGCGACATTGAAATCACCGTAAAGCGCGCGCCGCGATCGCGCCGCCAGGGACACCTTCGCGTTGTCGCTACCGCGTGATTCTATTCTCGTTCCGAAGTAATGAACCTTCCGCTACTGAGGAAGATGAAAGATCGAGGTTGTCCCCATCCGTAAGACACGGCGTAGCGTCAGCCGACGACCCTGGCACGTCTAAATCTCGGTGTGCGGATTACGTCAAACTTCGTCCTGACCCCATGATCCACCCGATGTTAGGTTGCAGCCAGTTCATCGCCTCCCGGAGCGGAAGCTAGGCCGTCAGATCGGCCATCGCAAGCTCTTTTTCAACAACCTCTTTGTGCGTCTGGGAAAATTTCGCTTTTGCCTCGATGCCCAGGCGTCCTGCGTAGTAAAGCAGTTTGTCAACGCTCTTGTTCGCGATCTTCCCGTTGAGCAGTTCGCTGATACGCGGCTGTGGTTCTCCGAGGATCACTTGCAGTTCCCTCTGCGAATACTTCTCCGAGTACTTCAGAATCGCCTGGTATAGCTCTGCCTTGAACTTCAGCGCTGTCGCATGCTCCGGCGAGAAGCCGAGGTCATCGAGTACGTTCCCCCGCGTTACATGCGTAGGTTTGTTAGCTGCGTTTTTCACGTTTCTTCTCCTCTGCCAATCGCGCCTTCACGGCTTGGATCCGCTGCTTTGCTTTCTCAAAATCCCTTCTCGGCATCTCGCGACTTTTCTTCTCGAAGCAATGGAGAACATAGATCACGTCTTCGATCCTCGACAGATAAATGACCCGATACCACGCGCTCTTTCATCTTGATCCCGCAGTTCAAAGACGCCCGGACCAACCGAAGGCAACGGCCTATAATCTCTGGGTCTCTCGCCTTGTTGAAGCTGCCATAACTCAAACCCCAGGTTTTGCGTAACCTCTTCCGGGAAGGCTTTGAGAACTTCCCTTGAGTCACCCTCCCAAACAACGGTCGCGAGCTTGATCTTTTCGGTTTCGTCGCTCACATGAGCAACTATAGCGGTAAGCTGTCTGGAAGTATACAAGTAAATGTATATTTTGTCCAGACGAAAGTAAGGGCGATTCTCGCTTAGCCCATGCCTTCAAATATAGTGTTTTAAACCACTCTTTGAACTTCATAACATGTTTTGTTATAATCCATAGTCGGACGGAACGCGTCCACAAGAACATGACCGGCGAGGACCTTAGAAACGCGCGCAGGAAAAAGGGGTGGACTCAGGAGCAGGTCGCGAAGAAGCTGGGCATCACTCAGGCTTACCTCTCCATGCTTGAGAGCGGTCGCCGTAGGCTCTCGCGGTCGGCGACGAGGCGCGTCCTTACCAAGCTGAGCGTCCCACCGACAGCCCTTCCTTTACCTAATAGGCTGAATCTGTCCGCCTCGCCTAATGACTTGCTGCGTGACGAGCTCGCCGCCCTCGGCTATCCTGGCTTCGCCTACCTCCATCGTGTGCGACGGATGCAGCACAACCCGGCGCAAGTTCTGTTTACCGCACTCAACGAACCGGATTTGGACATGCGCGTTGTCGAGGGCCTCCCATGGCTGGCCTTCACCTTCACCGACCTCGATTGGAACTGGTTGGTGAGAAACGCCAAGTTGCATGACCGCCAGAATCGCCTCGGGTTTACTGTCACGCTCGCGAGACAATTGGCACAGAAAGTCAGCGATCAAGGCCGAGCGGACAATCTTTCACCGAAAGAGAGCTTGCTCCAGCAATCTCTCTTGGTAAAGGAAGACACCTATTGTCACGATTCTATGACCAAAGTGGAGCGTGATTGGCTGCGAGAGCATCCGACACCAGAGGCGCGTCAGTGGAATCTGCTTTCGGACCTCAGCGCCGAACACTTGACTCATGCCCCATCCTGATTCTGTCCCGGAGCCTTGGCAGAGCGGCGATTGGCAAGCACCAAATGAACACGGCTTTGCCGCTGCATATCAAGTCGCTTGCATGAGAAGATGCGATTGGCACGCAGGAATTCTCGTCTTTAGTTTCCATGTGGAACATCCTCGGAATCCCCAAGCAGCTTGCCGACCTCCGCGCTGAGCCGAGTCGGGTCGGCGCACAACAACAACTTGGAATTCACGCCCTGTAACTGATGCATCCAGAACGTGGGAGCCGGCGGCTCTTCTGCCTCCCATTTGATTCCGGGTTTATACAACAGATACACGTCCCAGGCGACATCGTGCAAATTCAGGGTCTCCCCGAAGAGCTTGCCAAGGTTCTTGTTTCCATTCCAACCCTGCCAGATGCGAACGTCGCGAACTTTCTCAGCTTGCTGGGTCGCAACCCAAGGGCTATCGTCGCTTCGCATGGGCTCCCACACGAGTATGGCGTGCAGTTCGAGGGAGGAGAATTTCTTCAAGATGCGACCCACGACCTCGTGGCCAGACTGGCATCCCGGACATGCCGGAGAGAGAAGCGCGACGATACGAACCTTGTCGCTCGATACGTTGAACTCCTCGCGCATTTCATTCGTGGTCACCGGAGACATCGCTTTCACTCCAGCGGCGGGAACAGGCGTAGGCTTGTTCGTCTTGGCGGCAGACGGATGGCAACAATCTTGAGCTTGAGGAGCAGCGGGCATCGAGCGTGCCCATCCAAGAAGCAAGACCACGAACATGACTAGTAGAAATCCACGAATCCTTCGCATCGGTGATACCTCCTTTTCAAACTTTTTCTGCTGCCTGCGAGCGGCCCTCACGGCTGCTGCTCGAGCGCCTTCTCCAGGCCAGGAATCACTCGGTAGACTGGGCCTTGCCAAAACAATGACTTTGGCGCGTCCCTCCATTGGGAATGCGGTGCATACACGATCGCTTCATCCCAATGAAACCTTTCGCCGGGGTCTGGTTTCTCTATTCGACTCAATACCTTCGACACTTCATGGTTTGGATCCCAGAATTGCCGTACGCGACTGTCCGGCATCCTCGCCAATGTGCTTCCGCTGGGCGCTCGCCAGTCCGTAGGCAGAATCGGCTCCCATACAACCAGCACGTGCAGTTTCCATTCCGGATGCCGCGCCAGAAGCTCTTCGGTGGCGGAGGACCCCCGCCGACAAAGCGGTCATGTCGGAGAAAGCAGCAAAACCAGGCGGGGCATATCAGCATCCGCATCAAACGCGCCTTCGAATCCACTGAGATTCACGGAGGAAAGCGTCACCAGCGGCTGCTGGCCTGCCGGCACGGTCCCAGGTCCCGCCAAGTAAATCGCCGCGAACAGGACGGCCAATACCGCTAAGCCGAGAAGGATGAGTTTCTTTTTCATTTTCGCAACTGTCACAGCTCGCCCGCAAGTATCCCGGCGACTTGTTGAGGAAACAGAATCATTCCCACGACAACAACCACCGCCGCCCAAAGCAATACTTTGCTAAGCCATCGGCCCCGGATCGCGCACTGTTTGGCGCGATGTTCCTGCCAGAATCCGAGACCGATTAGCAAAACCGAGAGTCCCAAAAGAAATGGACGCAGCGTCGCAAAGAAAGCGCTCGCACTCCCGGCTCCCAGTGCAGCGGCGAATCCGATCGGAAAGCAACAACTGAGCGTCGCCAGGCTACTCAGAATCGCTCCTATCGACGCCGAAATACCTTTTCCTTGTTTCATGGTTTTCCCCCTCGCCGGGCTTCGACAACCGCGTGGTGAACCAGCTCAACGGGAGGAAGGCCGATTTGCCTCGACCCCGGATACAGGCGGCAGCTCAAGGCGAAGGACTGCGTCTCTTGCGGTTCTCCCGCGACGTCTCGCCCGTTGATTCGGATGGTGGGAGAACCGGCAAATTTAAGTTCGTCCGCCATCGCTTCGTCCTTGACCAGAACTTCGTGGATGTCCGTCGCGACGCCTTGCGCGGCCAATACATCCCTGACCAGTTTCACCGCAGCGGGGTGGGACGGGCATTCTGCCACATACAAGACTTCAACTTTCACTTTTTGCTCTCTGCTTTCCGTGGGCTGCCATCCCGCAAAATCGGGCAGTGAGCATCTCGCTTGCGCAACTCTCTCTTACAACTGCGCAAGGCTAATCGCAGCTCTTGCTCCAGCTTTTGAAGGTCAGTGAGCTTACGTTGCACGTCAGCCAGCTTTTCTTCCAATCGGCGGCGAACAGGCGCACACGGTTGTAGTTGATTCCCTCGCAATCTTAGGAGACCCCGAATTTCGCTGAGCTTGAATCCCAGCCCTTGCACACGGCGGATGAAAGCCAGCGTTTCGAGATCGGTTTCTCCATATTGGCGGAAACCTCCCTGCGTCCTGGGAGGCCGAGGGAGCAATGAATTGCGCTCGTAAAAGCGAATCGCGTCAACGCTGAGGCCGATTCTTTTTGCCACGACACCAATTTGCATTGCCTTAGCTCCTTTCCTCAAGCTACATCCTGGACTATAGTCTAGAGTCAAGTAGTTTTTTTGGGAGGCTCATTAACTCGGCAAAATCAAAAAGCATTTCTGAACAGATCGACCATGGGGAGTTGGAAACGGGAACGGCGAGCGCGGATTTTTCTCTATGGGACGATGATGGTGCTGTTTGAAAGCCCGGAACTCGTGCAGCGTACCGCCCCCGAGATCATTGCGGCCATATATCAACGGCCTTATGTTGCGGATCGGAGCGGCGGGTGATACGCAGGAGAATGTTCGTATCTACGAGACACGGAACAATCGCCATTTAGTTGTGTTCCTGATAAATCCATTCGCGCGAGATCGTTTCCGGTAGAGGCGGAATCTTATCGGAAAACTGCGCAAGCGAGTCCAGCCATGCCCGTATTTCGGCAGCGGTCTTGGGACGACGAATTCCCGAAGGCTGTGTCCCAACTTGCTGCGCAAGAATCTCTTCGATGTACATCTCGACCGTCAAGCCGCGTGCTTTGGCTCGCGCAGCGATCTCCTCTTCGCCGGAGTAAAACGACGCGCCAATATGATATACAGAGGATGGTGCACAGCTCTATCGCGATGATGGTGTTGTAGAGCTGCACAGTGGAGAAGAAATGAGCGACATGCAGCGAGATTGGAAGACGCGGGTCGTTCGGAATGGGTTTCCCGACCGGAAATTCGATATCGAGTTTTGGCAGGAACAGGGCGACGAGGCGATCTTCCGCGCAGCGTGGGAAATGGTGGTAATGGCCCAGGAGTTCAAGCATGGCAGACAGCCCGGATTTCAAAGAACTGTTACGCGCGTTCAACGAAAGGGCAGCTGAATACCTGATCGTGGGCGGCTATGCGGTCACGAAATACACCGAGCCAACGCTGCACACGCGCGCGTGAATTGGTCGATCATCTGCAGAATACGGAACGAATCTCAATCGCACGGTCTTGGGGTCGCAACTAGGTGGAAAATACAAAGATAGCACTAGAACTTTCCCCTGCCCTCAGATTTTGCCTCCGTATCCATCTCCAATGACCGTGTTGTCTGGTCGTTATAGCGACCGTCTTCGGTTCCATTCTGGAAGGGTCGATTCGATGTATTGACTCTCTCCATGTGTCGGCATAGCATTTCGTCTAAAGGCCGACAGCAATGCCTGGTCCGCACATATTATTCTCCGATCATCAGCCGCATCGCTGGATGCGCTTCGGTTCCGTCCTCATTTCGTTTGCAGCCGTCATACTGCTTGCGGCCGCAGTGAGCGCGCGGTTCTCCAGCGATTCCTTATCCTGGGCATTGCTCACCGTCGCCCTGATCGCTCTCGCCCTCTCGATCGGCCTTCACGCTCGGTTTCTGCTCCTCGCGCGCCGCGAGCATTGCGAGACCGCGGGCGCTCTGGACGCCGCTGAACGCGAATATAAGTCCGTGTTCGACAATGCTCTCGACGGAATTTTAATCCTCGATAATCACGGAATGTGTCTGGAAGCCAATCCGGCGGCCCTGGCCCTGCTCGGAATCAGCCGCAGGGAACTGGGGGAACGGTCGCTTGGGCAGTTCTTCGCAGGTGATGGCGGCTTCCAAAGAGCCTGGAAGCGATTCCTCGACCGCACCTACGAACACAGCGAGACTCCGGTTTCGCGGGGCGACGGCCGGAGGATCTTCGTGGAATACACGGCAAAGGCCGATTTTCTTCCGGGCCGGCACGTCGCCGTGTTTCGCGACATCTCCCAGAGAAAGCAGGCGGAAGCCGCCTTGCGCGAAAGCGAAGAACGATTTCAGCAGATGGCCGGAAACATCCAGGAAATTTTCTGGATGCTGGACGCGGAGAACATGAAGGCCCTCTACGTCAACCCCGCGTATGAAACAATCACCGGGCGCTCCTGCCAATCCCTCAGCGAAGATCCCAAATCATACCAGGAGGTCATCCACCCTGAGGATCGGCTCCGGGTGCTTTCGCGATTGGACGAATCCGTTGAAACAGGCCAGTTCGACGAGGAATTCCGCATCGTCAGGCCCGACGATGCGATTCACTGGGTCTGGGTGCGAGGGTTTCCTGTGCGCGATTCTGTTGGTATCGTCCGGCGTCTCGTGGGAACCGCCCAAGACATTACCGTGCGAAAATCGGCGGAAGTGCAGATGGCCCGGAATTTGGATATGGCGGAAGCGGCGCGAGAGGAGGCTGAGGCGTTTCGCAAGACCAGCCTCGCGCTCACCCAGAATCTGAGCATGGACTATGTGCTTGACACCCTGCTCCGGTCGCTCCTGAAGCTGGTTCCGTGCGAATCGGCGCAAGCCATCTTGGTGGAAGTCGATACTCGCCTGTTCCTGGCTCGCGAAGTCCAGAACGGCAGACCGAATCGGCGCCTCCCGCGTTCTCCGGCAACCTGGGATGCCCGGGACAGCCGGTTTTTCATGGAAATTCTTGCGACAAAGAAAGGCCTTTTGATTACCAATACCGTTCAAGAAGAACAATGGGTGAAATTCAAGGGTTTCTCTCATCTGCGTTCCTGGTTGTGCGTCCCGCTTGTAGCCTCCGAGCAGGTTCTTGGCTTTCTCTCGCTCGGCGATACGCGCCCTCAGACGTTTACCGAGGAGCATTTGCGCCTCGCCAAATCGCTGGCGATTCCCGCAGCGGTGGCCATTCAAAACGCTCGCCTTTATGAGCGTGCGGAAATCTATGGCACCGAACTGGGAAACCGTCTCGCTGAACTCGAGACGGCGCAGCGGGCGCTTCGCCTGTCCGAAGAAGGTCGAACGCTTTCCGAGGAGCGTTTTACAAAGGTCTTCCGTTCTAGCCCCATCCCCTTCTCGGTCACGACGCTCGACGAAGGCCGGTTCGTGGAGGTAAACGACGCGTTCGAGAGTTGCTACGGTTATTCCCGTGAACAACTCATCGGCCGGACCGTTTCGGAAGTCGGCATTTGGGATGATTTGAGCGAGCGCCGCCGAATCGTTGGTGAAATTCGCGAGCATGGCCATGTGCGCGGCCGGATCACCCTCTGGCGGCGAAGGTCCGGCGAGGTCGTCGACGCGATTGTTTCTGCGGAGGCTGTGGAGCTTGACGGCAGGGAGTGTCTGCTTATCGTCGCGGAAGATTCACGGAATCTGCCCAAACTTCAGCTGCTGTCAGGCTCGAAATCAGCGGCGGCTCACTGAGTGGCTTCTGCCGGGCGCTCGGGGGATTCAACGTGGCATCCACAAACGACGCCGCGCGCGCTTCGCAGTCCAAACCTAAGAACTTGTAATTCTGGTTGACATCGGCCGCCGCGAGCTGCGTGCTAGCGACGATACATTCCAGTATCGAAGTTCGTCGCAGACCGTCGATCGATTGCCGAAATCGTACCTCACGGCTTGCCGCCGCCGTTTTGCAATGGTGCAAAAGACAGCCATGTTCATGCGTGCCTCCGTGCCGCGGTAGAGGAATTCTTTTCGAAAGTCGGCGATGGCCGTTCGATTTCGGAACGCTCGTCGCAAGCGCGTTATGGTCGCAATCCTTGCCAGAGCGCGAGCTCATGGAACCGGAGTGCGGGACGGCGCAAACGCAGCGGGCCGCAATTCGGCTGGCGATTTTGGATTTTCACCTCACGCTGGACGATGTTCCGACCACAAGCAACGTATTTCGCCGGCTCTGCGCGGCCGAGTGCCACTATCCCACCCTCGCGCGTTGGCCGCTTTTCCGAGCAGGCCATGAAGGACGATCCCGCGCCGAAGTTTTGGGAGTGCCTAGGGGAAGGGAATGGGCCATCGTCGGCAGCACGGCGCCCCGGTCGTCAAACCTAGAAAGAGCCCGCTTCTCGATCAACAGAGAGTTTAGGAGCCCTTATCGTCTCTCGCGCGAATGGACCAGGGTATTTGCTTCCATGCCGGCCCGCTGGGAACGTACAACGGATGACGATTCCTTCCGGTTTTTCTCTCCGGAAGAGGTGGACGAAATCCTGCGCGAGGGCGCGCGGCGTGGACGGGAAGGTTCTCACGCGGCGATCGACAGGATACTGAAGCACGAAACAGGACTGCAAAGAGCCGAGTTGTGGCACCGCATTCGACGGCTAAAGAATTCTCCGCGGCAACCGCGCCTTTTCCGCTCCGTCTGGAGCACCGACGACGAGGGCATCCTGCGGGAGGGGTATCACGCCGGATGGCAGAGAAAACGAGAGGCTGTCAACCAGCTGTTGAAGCGGCATCCGGACTGGCGGCCTCACGTAATCTGGAAACACGCGGCGAAACTTGAGCTGGTTCTAAAAGCCTCGAATCGGGGGAAAGAGCGCGCTCGCTCGCCATGGTCCGAGGACGATGACCGAATTCTCTTCGATCTGGCGGGGTACAAGAGCGCCCGGGTGATCGCGAAGATGCTGCACCGGTCAGAAGCGGCGGTACGTTATCGTCTTATCCTATTTGGAAAAAGCAGTCGCGTTCACCGGGAAGGCTTTGCGCGATCGGCACTCGCGGCGGACCTGCACTTGGCGAGCAGCACCATCCAACGGCTCATCGTTCAGGGGTTGCTCGAAGTTCGGGATCCGCGGATCACGCGAGCGTCGCTTGACGGTTTGCACAAATCCGGCCGCCTGGTCGCGGCAGAGTCGAACACGGCGCCGACATCAGGCTGCCCTGCGAAAGAATCAGGCGAGACGAGGACCGTCGCGACGGACGGGGATCGTTCAACCCGGGTCTTGGTCGAACGGTCCGCCGCTCCGGTCAAGCCTTCGCGAGCCAAAAGAGTCTGGGCGGAAGTCGCCACGTCACTCCGGGTGCCCGTGGGCACGGTCGAGAAATTCATTGCTCGCGGCGTGTTGAAATTGTATGACCCGAGGATCACCGAAAAATCGCTCAGAAATTTCTGCCGGCGTCACGGATCGATGATCAACTGCGATTTTCTCAACCGCGAAACTCGCGAATGGATTCAAAGCGCCATGGATTTCCTTCCGCAGGCAGATCAGCCGGCGGCCCTTCGCCTAGCGCCTCTCCGCAAGCACGCGCGCGTCGTGCGGCGTTGCAAATGCGGTAGAGAAATCCGCGGCAACTCGTACTTTAGGCACATCCGGAAATGCCGTCCGGCGCGGCAGGAGAGCCAAGTTTGACGTATCCCTCTGCAGCGTCTTGCCACTGACGGAAGGAAGGGTAGCGGGGCGCCGGATTCCGGGACCACTCCTTATTCCAGTGTTTCGCGTAGGAAGCCATTCGTACGTGCCACGGGTCAGAACGCGCTCGTTCGAGAAGGCCGTCGAGCCAGCCGGCCTGTTTGGCTTCCGACAGGCAATGCTTCTTGCCCCGCTTCGCGAGGAGACGCAGTGTTTTTGATCTTTCCGGACGACCTCCCAGGGTGCTGAATTCTTCGGACTCGGAAATGCCGGGACACCGGCTCTCTAGCTCGGAGATCGCCTCGGCAGGGAGATCGAGATTGGTATCGAGCAACGGCCGGAGCCACAATCCCAGCGCCTGCCAATCGGAATACGTTTCGACCGCCCTGGCAACCTCTAAGCCACTCGCCTTGCCGTAAAGTTCCCAGCCCTGAGCGGCGCTCCACCATTTTTCAAATGTGGGAAGCGACACTGGTGGTTTTCTTTCCCATTCGTTTTCGCAATGTTCCCAGTACGCCCAAGCGCTCTCGGAGCGAGGATGCCTGACTCCATAGAAAGTCAGCGCATCGAACCAGCCCTGTCTTCTCGCATAACCAAATCTTTGAGTGTGAATCCATTCGAGGAGACGAAACGCCATAAGCTTTGGGTCGCGGGAAGCCTGCTCATGCTCGATGAAACCGGGGCAGCGCTTCTTGAGATCCGCAAGAAGCAGTGCCGGGACGCCATCCTGCCTGGCAAGGATTGCCTCAACCCACAGCACAAGTGCCCGCCATTCGGGATACTCCTCGTAAGCCCCGCGAAACTTGAGCCAGTGAACACGCATCAGCTCGCGGTTCGCGCGTCGCCGAGCGACGGCTTGAACTTTCCGTTCGGCGTTTGAGAATCGCGGCTCATTTGTCGCGTGCATCGTTAGGGGCACTCGTCACTCCTGGGAAAACGGATCGTGGGAAGCCAGATAAAGCAGAGACTACAGAGAATGAGAGGAGGGTTCAATACCCAATTGGAAGCCTGCCATAGATTGAATCCCAAGAACGTGACCGCGAGCGTGGCTCTCCGAGGGCGGAAGGTGCTGCATCGGGGCCCGATGCTGTGCTGCCCGATGACGACGCAGATAAAGAATTACCCATTTGAGGTGTTGATTGCAGGACCTGATCCTAGCGCCGTTCTTGCGGACCAGATCAAAAGTCTCGATTGGCGGACGAGACGCGCAAGACGGAAGGGCATAGTATCAGCGGCCGAAGTGGCAGATGTACGTGCCAAAATCCGGGCGTTGATCGGTTGCGTGAAGACGTGATGAAGCGAGATGGATTTTGAGACCAATACGTCAACAACCAAAAATAAGATTGAAGTTGGTCTCACGCAGGTATTCAAACTCAGGGAGCAGCTGAAAGGGTGATACGGGCGCACGAACCGGTTCCCCGAGCTGGTCGATTCGCTCGATGGAAAAATTGCCGAGGAATTGCGCCGCGGCCCGAATGTGGGCGATCTTCGCCGGATCGAGTCCCATGAGCCGCGTGCACGTAGCGTCCGCGGCTACCGGATCGTCGGAAAGAATGATGCGATGGAGCGATCGCGGCGTCCCGTTCAGCGGGCCGTTCCCCTCCATGGCGACAATCGCGTCAGCGATGATGAAATGAACCGGCACCGTCGCGCAGACATCGAGGATGCTTCGCTCGATTCCTTTCCAGTGAAGGATGTTCTTGGGCCAGCCGTATTTCGCTCCGGGCACGACTCCGAACATGTTCTTCATGCTGAGGGTGACGCCCGACCAGTGGTGCGTCTTCACTTTCGGCATGGACACGACAAAATCGGCGGCGAGAACCGTGCGGGGCAACCACAGACGCTCCAAATTCGTATAGCCTGCGCGCAGCGGCGTTTCAATCAGCTCGTCACGGTTTAGATCGACGAAGCGTGCTTTTTGCTGGCGCAACTGATCCGACATCCCGCTCTCGGAGAGAACCAGTTCGGTATCACGCTGGTGTCCTGGTCCCTCGCCGACAACGATGGCCGCCGCGCCTAGCCGGCGAAAACATTCAATGGCGGCAGAAACGAGCAGCGGATGCGTATTGATATGGTTTCCGGGAATGTAATCGACCAGGTTCGGCTTTAGAAGAACAGTCTTGCCACGAACATCCAGGCGGAAGGGTTCCAGGCTGTGGTGCAGGAGTTCACCGAGTTTCTGTGAGTAGGATTCCACGCGAAGGATCGCCACGCGCGACTGCGGCTGTCTGCGAACGACTTGGTATCTCGGCCTTCTGAGCAGCGCCGTTATTGCCGCTTCGGCAACGAGGCGGCGCGAATCTCCGACAAAGGTACTCCGGTTGACGGTCATACGCCCGCTCGAAATGCGCTGGGCCCATGAGCACAACGCAGGGCGAGGCACACGACAGCGAGGGTCGAACTGTCGCGAATTTCAACGGGGTTCACGACAGCACAAAGGCGGCCGATCAAAGATTCTACGGGGCGCTGGAATCCATGGAGAGCCAGAACGGTCCATGCCAGACTCCAGGGAGCGAAAAGAGATTCGGCACGATGCTCCAGCCAGTCGAGACTCGCCGTTACCGAATCGTTGGGAAACTCTCCCAACAAGGCAAGCAGCGCGACAGCCGTGGCGTCGGGATGGGGACTGAGAGCGGATCCGCAAACGACTCCGTTGCCCGCGTTCCAGCCTCCTCCGGAACAAATCCGGTCGTACAACATCTCGACGCCGCGACGGATGCGAAACTCCCTTGGCCTCGGCCGTGAATCTGCGCGCGCGCGTTTCAGAGCGAGGAGTGAGTAGGCAGTAGGGAACACCCAGCTCACTGTCTTCGGCATCCAAGGCCAGCCGAACTTGCCCGGGTCGAAACGCACCTGCCGGTCGGTGAGACGAAACTTCCATTGCCAGAGCCAGTGGGACTCCCAGCCTCGGGAACCGAGAAGCCAGCGCACCGCTCGATTCGTCGGCGCTGTTTGTTCGCCGCATTCGTTGAGGGCATAGACAGCCAATCCCGTGTAACCCGACCCTTGTTGGTCCTCGCCGGAGAAAGCGGGCCAGCTGCCGTTAGGATTCTGCGCGTGAAGGAGGGACTCGATGGCGGCGCACCTTCGGCGAACGAGACTCGATGGCAAAGCCAGGAGAGCGAGAGCGGTCGGTTCGATGCCCATCTGCTTTGCCGGGGAAGTAAACGGCCAGCCGCCTTCCGGCATCTGGCGCTCGACGAGCGCCTGAACACAAGCGAGTCCAAGCAATTGGGCGCTCTGCATGGTTCGGGGTTCTAGGCGACAACGGCGTGATTGTCAAATTTCCCGCGCGTGGCGACAGGAAGTCAGCTAGGAACGATTCGACTGGCGGAAAAATCGGTAGTTCTGTCGGCCGCAAGAGAATCGGGAATGAACTTCAGGGAGGCGCTTCCACCGAGAGAACAGATTCTAAGCGAAAATTCTGCCCCGCAGACGTTAGTCATGAAGCGTTGCATTGGCGAAGTTTTGCCTCCAGGGCTGATCGCCTGACAGCGCTCGCGATTTCTCACCGAGCGGCCTGGGGAGCAAAACGGTAGCCATGAAGCACTCGATTGGCGAAATGAAGTTCTCCTCCGGCGACAGACTTATGACTCACGCTGCGCCGCTCAATCTGAAGTCCGCACGGAACGCCGAGGTCCAGGCTAGCTAGGAATGATTGGATTGGCGAAATTTTCTGGTTTCCTTCTTGCCGCCAGGTCGAAGGAGATAGGAAGACCGAGCGGCGTCACACGGGAGAAGTTCGGCGAACGGCGAAAAACAACGGCAGAAAAGGCAGCTAGGAACGACTCGATTGGCGAAGATTCTCTTCGCGGCGATATTTCCGGCGCCTGGAAAAACTGCCGGGCCACGGCTTCTCGCGCGAGATCACCCTCTTTTTGAAGGGCCTTCGGGCGCCGCGATGAGCGCAACGCGGAATCCCGCGACCAGATTCCAAGCGATGCATTCCCGTTCGATGGTGACCTCCAAGCGGCCGCCCGAATGCGCGCGCGCCGGATTTCTGGTCTATATTCCGCGCGCACGAAGGAGACGAAGACTGTGTTCGCTTCGCTCGAAAGTCTGGCGGACGGATTGCGCGATGCCGGCTACGTGGTCGATTCGGTGACATTGCAGGTGGTTTATCTGGCGGCGAAACTGAAAAAGCCGCTTCTGGTTGAGGGGCCGCCGGGCTGTGGAAAGACGGAACTCGCGTACGCCGTGGCGGAGGCTGCGGGAACGATCGTCGAGCGCCTGCAGTGCTACGAAGGAATCACTGAAGAAAAAGCCATCGGCAAGTTTGACGAGGCTTTGCAGGAGCTTTTTCTGAATACGCAAAAAAATCTCTTGGGGCAGGAATGGGATGGGATAGGGCGCCGGCTGCACGCCATCGAGTTTTTTGCCGAAGGTCCTCTGTTGCGCGCGCTGCGGCATAAGACCGAGACGTGCGTCCTGTTGATCGATGAGCTCGATAAAGTCGATCAGGCCTTTGAAGACTTGCTCCCCTACACGCGGGTGTCCACCGAAGAAGCGGTTGCTCTCGTGACAGAAACGATCGAGGAGCAGAACGGTTGCTCCGTGAACACGGCGACGGCCGTCGACTTGGTGGAGAAGCAGATCAGGTTGGAAGGAACGTTTGTCCTGCACAGCGAAACGGCGGCCAAGAACGGCGGAGATTTCGACTTTGACCTCGTAGCGGTGGTCGAAGGAGATCGCTTTCCGCGTTTCGTGGAAAGCCGCTTCGCCCATCAGGACCGGCACGAAAAGGGAAAGACCAAACACAACAAGAAACAAAGCCCCTGGTGGAACCTCGCGCTGGTGGCGAATCAGGCCAAAGGAAATCAGATCGGCTCGATCACCGACCTGAAGACCTCCTGTTTTGCCGCTGGTCTACGAGGCGAAGCCTACCAGCTCGTCGATGAACTCCAGCACGCCTTGGACAGCCTCAAGTGGGGCACCGAGGTCGACCAGGAACTCGTCGCTGAGATTCGTAACAAGGTGCCGCCCGCGCCATGGTTGCAGTTCAAGGACAAGGAGCGGGTCAGCGATATGCCGGTGCATCTGGAAGTTCTGCCCACTGACAAGATTGGGTGGCTCTACAATCTCGTGCGAAAGGAAGTCGAAGACTTCTTCGCCGCGAAACTGCCCATTTCCGACTTCCATGGATTGATTTCAGGCGAGCACTTTACAAAAGAGATGTCTCAGGAGTGCCGCTTGGTCAATCGCATCTACGCGGAGGAAGTCGGGAAACTGATCAGCGAAAAACAGGCCTTGACCGATGCCTTGGCAAAAGCCGAGGCGGAGTATGAGGCGAAACGAAACGACCCGGCAACTCGAAATGAAGCACGCGCGCGGCGCCGTGCCGCCCGCAGCAAGGCCCACGCCCACAAGGAGCACTCCCGCGAGGAATTTCACGCTTTGCGGTCCCTCGTTCAAGCCTGGGGAGAAGGAAAGAAGCAGAACCGCGGAGGGTGGTGTCAAGCCCTCCACAGGATCATCTGTTCAGGGAAGGGCAACGGTTCGTTGCTGTTTCATGCGTTTTCCCAGGAAATCATCGACAAGATCGTGGAAGAGACCGGCAGCAATCCCGTGCAGGTTTCTGTTCCCGAGCTTGTGGACGGGGAAATCGAGTTTGACGAGGATGGCCGCGTCTTTCTCGTCGAGCAGTTTCCCGATGGCGATGGAACAACTCACGAGCGCAAGATCTTCCTCCTTCAGATATCGAAGAAGGGCGAAGTGCTCGTGGACGGCAGAGTCGCGAGCCGTGTGCAGCCATTCCCGATGCAATACGGGTCCGGGGCGATTCGCGACGGCAAGCTGGTGTTCAACGACATCCGCCAGCGGACCACCGTGAAGCGTCAACCAGCGAACCCGTGCCCGTCAAGCACCAAGGAAAGTGCAACGGCAGGTATGCGAGGAGAAACAGCCTCGTGAAGTCAGCGCCGT
>DASZCH010000128.1:0-34048 GCA_035943235.1 Candidatus Acidiferrales bacterium | reverse complement strand
GGACCGGCTTGATTCCGAGCATGGGAAAGAAGTCCGACGTGACCACCACCGCATCCAACTCGTCCGCCGCGCCCATGCCTGTCAGCAAATATCCGGTGGATCGCGAAACGGCAAAGAACGAAAACGAATGATTCAGCCGGTGCCAATCGAGAAAATTGAGGTACGAGATCGAGCCGTCAGGGAAATTCCGCTGGCTCGCGTCCACTGTGACCAAACGCTCCGGCTCGGGAAACGGCAGCGGGTTTAGCAGCACGCCGTTGACGACGGAGAAAAGCGCCGTGTTCGCGCCGATCCCCAGCGCCAGCGTGAGAATCGCGACAGCTGTGAACCCCGGCGAGTTGCGCAGCGTGCGTGCACCGTAGCGCAAATCTTGCAGTAATTGCTCCAGCCAGCGCCATCCCCACTGGTCGCGCGTGACTTCCCTCACGATGCCCTCATTACCAAACTCCCGCCGCGCCGACTGCTCCGCCTGCCGCGCATTTTCTCCGCGCTCGACGCGCTCGCGCGCCGCCATGCGCACATGGCCTTCGATCTCCTCGCCGATTTCTCCTCGCAGCCGCCAAAATTTCACGTCGTCCTCCTCTGATCCGCAATAAAATCGGCGAGCATCTCACTCATACCGCAGCGCCACCATGGGATCTACATGCATCGCCCGCCGCGCCGGGATCCAACATGCCAGCAGCACAACGCCAAGCAGCAGAACGACGACGGCAACAAGCGTGAATGGATCGTTGGCGCTGACGCCAAATAACATCGTGGCCATCAGCCGAGTGAGAATGAATGACACCACCAGCCCGAGCACAATTCCCGCCGCAGCCAGTCTTCCCCCCTCACGCAGAACCATGCCGCCTATGTCCTGCGGAAGGGCGCCCAGCGCCAAGCGAATGCCAATTTCATGTCTGCGTTGGCCGACCACGTAGGAAACGACTCCGTAAATTCCGATGATGCCCAGCACCAGGGCCATCGTCGCGGCGATGGCCAGCATGACCAGTGCGAACGAGCTTTGCGCGAGCGACTGGTCATAAACGTTCTGCATCGTGCGCACGGAAGCGAGCGGCAGGCTGGGACTCACGGACCACACGGCTTGGCGAACTTCATTGAGGAAGCTTTGTGTGCCGGCGCGGCTGCTTCGGATCGCGAAAGTCACCGTGCGTACGGCGCCCACAGGGCCGGGCCCATAAAGGTTTGCAGCCATGGATGGCCAGTAGACGATCTCGGGCGGCTTTTTGTTAACACCGTCCGCGGAGACGTTCTGTACCACGCCGATTACCTCTCGCCAGGGCTCGCTCGAAAACTCCCGAAATCGTTTGCCAAGCGCATTGGCCGGCGCGCCCCACATGTCCCGCGCCAGATTCTCAGAAACGAGCCCCACAGGCCTTTGCCCGTAGATGTCCGTCCAGGTCAATTCGCGCCCTGCAACGATTCGTGTCCCTGCGGTGTGAAAAAAATTCGGCGAGACGTACTCGTAAAGATAAAGCGGCGGAATTGCGTCACTCGGATAATTCTTGCCTTCGACCGTGATTTCGTCCCAGGCGGACTCGATCCCTTCCATGGGCATTTCGCTGGCGAAGCCGACCGACGTCACTCCGGGAATCGCCCTGAGCTTGTCGGCGATGTCGTTTTGCATTCGGGTGACGCGCTGCGGTTGTGGAACAAGCACGCCGGGGATGGAGATTCGCGCGAGCTGGAGATGCGCCGCATCGGAAAATCCTGGGTCAACCCTTCGCAACTTCTGAAACGTGCGAATCATTAACCCTGCGCTTACGAGCAGCACCAGGGCCATAGCGACCTGAACCACGACAAGGACATTGCGCGCGCGGTGGCCCTCGCGGCTCACGCTCGCTGTGCGGCCTCCGCTGCGCAGTCCCGCCGGAATTCCGGTGCGGGCATGCTTCAGAACGGCGATCAAGCCGAACAACAGCGCGGAGAGCAGCGAAAGAAGCAAAGCGAACTCAGGCGCACGGCTACCGAGGGAAATCTCGTTTAAGCGTGGCAGATTCTCGGGACCTATCCCGAGCAGCAAGCGGAGACCGACCTGCGCAAGCGCTAATCCCAGGGTTCCACCCAGCAGACCAAGAACCACGCATTCGAGCATCAATCCGCGAACGATGCGGCTCGTTGGAGCGCCGAGCACGGCTCGAATCGACAGCTCTTGCTGACGACCCTCGATTTTTACCAACAGAAGATTCCCCACGTTGGCGCAGACAATCAGCATGACAATGCCGAGCGTCGCCATGACAATCCACAAGACATCGGCAACATTGCCGACGACTTCCTGTTTTAGCGGGCGAATGGCGGGAGTGATTTTCCATGTCAAATAAAATAGTGGATTGGTGCCCGGTCCGTTCGACCACGTGTGCATCCAGATAGGTATCATTCGGGCGATGTCAGCATTCGCTTGCGCGATCGTCGCTTCCGGCTTAAGCCGGGCGATTCCATTGCACCCGAAGCCCGCGAGAATCAGCTTCCCGCGATCGAAGGCGAACGGAATGATCAGATCGGGGGCCGCGTCGACCACTCGAAATCCCGCAGGCATAACCCCCACAATTTGACGTGGGCGCGAGTCGACCATGACATTGCGTCCGATGACTGACGGATTCCCTCCGAAGTGCTGTTGCCAATATTCGTAGCTGAGCATCACGGTTTGCGCGCCGCGCGGAACCTGGTCAGCTGCCGAAAGCCAGCGGCCGACAAGCGGTGGAACATCAAGCGCCTGAAGCACTCCGTCACTCACAAACACGGTGCGAACTTGTTCCGGGTTGCCAAGGCCTGTCACACTCGCCGTACCGGTAGCCCACACACCCAGCGATTGGAACGTCCGATTGTTCTCGGCATAAGTGAAATACATGGACGCAGAAAGAGGAAGTCCTTCGGAGAAGCTAGCCAGACCTGCGGCGCCCGGCGCGGTCTGATGGAGTGCCACCAACTGCTGCGAATTCGGATAGCTTAACGGTTCGATGAGGACCGAATTGACCACCGAGAAGATCGCCGTGTTCGCGCCAATGCCGAGCGCCAACGTCAGCACGGCAATCATTGTGAAGCCGGGAGATTTTCGCAAAGTGCGAAGCGCGTAGCGCAAATCTTGCGCCAATTGCTCCAGCCAGCGCCACCCCCACTGGTCCTGCGTGACTTCCCTGATTAAGCCCACATTGCCAAATTCGCGTCGCGCCGACCGCTCCGCTTCCCGCGCATTTTCCCCGTGCTCGACGCGCTCGCGCGCCGCCATGCGCAAATGCCCTTCGATCTCCTCACCGAGTTCTTCTCGCCTCGACGGTCGCCAGAACGCAAATCTCATGCTTCGTTCTCCTTCACCGGACTAAGAATGCCCGCAATGGCCTCGGAGAGCTGTTCCCACCGCGAGCGCTCCGACAACAACTGCCTCTTCCCCGCCGCCGTCAGACGGTAGACGCGCACGCGCTGCTTGTTCTCCGAAACTTTCCACGCTGCGGCGATCCATTTTTGCCGTTCCAGCCGGTGCAGCGCGGGATAGAGCGAGCCCGTATCAACCTGCAGCGCGTCGCCCGACCGCGCGCGGATAGCCTGGCTGATTCCGTATCCGTGCTGCGCCCCCCATTGCAGCGTTTGCAAAATCAGCAGGTCAAGCGTCCCTTGCAACAGTTCAATTCGGTTCTGGTAGCGGCTCTTCATCGGATCTCCAGGATGTAGCCTGTCTACATCACTGCATGTAGACGCTCTACACCCGTAAAAGTGAGCAAATTTCGTACCGACAGCGCAGCCCCGCTAACCTTTTGCATTAATGAATTTTAAGGCTACGTGGGAACCGAAGCAGTCAAGCAGAACCGCCCGCTCTCGGGACGCCTTGTCGCGAAATCGAACACTTTTCCGGCGAACACGCACTCGTTCACCTTCGCAAACTTCGTGTCATCGCGTAAACTGAACGCCAGTCGCGAATGCCTGCACTGTTCAACAACGCCCTTTTACAACTGCTCGCCTGCCCCTACGACCGAAGTAAGCTGCGCGTCGAAGCTGACGCCCTCGTCTGCGAACACGCGCATCACTTCCCTATCGAAGATGGCATTCCGATTTTCGCGGAAAATCCGCGCCGCGAACCTATCCCCCTCAACATGGGACCGTGCCCGCATCCCGGCGATAGTGCGCACGTTGACTCTCGCGGCGAGAAAATCGATCCATTCGTGAACGACTGGATCGTGAATACGAATGGCAATCTCTACTGGCGCGCGCGGGGAAAACTTCCCCGTTACCCGGTTCCCAATTGGCCGGCGGGCCCCGGCGACGGGAAGATAATGATTGATATCGGTTGCGGTTGGGGACGCTGGTGCATCGCCGCCGCGCGCTCTGGCTTCGCGCCAATCGGCATGGACGTGCACGTCGATGCACTCGCGGCCGCCACGCGCGTTTCGCGACAGCTTGGCGCCCGCGCGGATTTCATTTGCAGCGACGCGGAACATTTGCCCTTTTCATCCGGCAGCGTCGACCTTGTTTTCTCCTATAGCGTTCTGCAGCACCTCGACAAGTCGAAAGTCCGAGGCGTCTTTCAGGAAATTTCGCGCATCTTGAGGCCGGAGGGAATCTGCCTGCTCCAACTTCCTAACGCGTTCGGCCTGCTCAGCATCGCGCAGCAACTTCGTCGCGGTTTCCGCCAGGCAAAGTCAGGCACTTTTGAAATGCGCTACTGGACACATGCAAAGATTCGTCAGGCGTTGGAACAAGCGGGCTTTTCGAACATCACAATTTCCACTGACGGCTTCTTTTCTCAGAATCCGCAACTCACCGACCTTGATCTTCTATCGCCTGCGGGCAGATTGCTTGTTCGCGTGTCGTCGGCTGGCTGCCGAGCTGCGAATCTCGTCCCGATTCTGACGCGCATTGCCGATAGCCTTTGGATTCAAGCGCGAACTCGAATCTCTGCTCGGCTGCCATGACGCGTATGCAAACCTCCCGCTCCATCTCCCAGGCGATACCGCAACTACCGAAAGCCGAGCTGCACGTGCATCTCGAAGGATGCATGACGCCGGCGCTGTTGGTTGAATTGGCGCGGAAGTATGGCGAGAAGATCGAACTGGGAGTTGTCGAAGAAAAGTACAAGACGAAGACGTTTACGGAGTTTTTGGAGTTATTCAAATGGGCGACTTCGTATTTGCGCGAACCGGAGGATTATGCGCGGCTCGCGGAAGCGACGGCGCTGCGCATGAGCGAAGAGAGTTGTGTTTATGCGGAAATAACGCTGTCGGTGGGTGTGATGTTGCTTCGAAAACAGAATGCGGAGGAGAATTTCGCGGCGATTCGCGAAGGTGCGGGGCGGGCAGCGGTTGCGGCGCAGCGCGGTTTGCGAGTGCAATGGATTTTCGATGTGGTGCGTCAATTTGGCGCTGAAAAAGCCATGGACGTCGCGCGAATCGCGGCGCAAATGAAATCCGACGGCGTGGTGGCGTTTGGAATGGGCGGCGACGAGGAATCGTTGCCCGCGGCGGATTTTCGACGAGCGTTCGAATACGCGGCAGCGCATGGGCTGCATCGCGTCGTGCATGCCGGTGAAATCAGTGGGCCGGCAACGGTGCGCGACGCCATCGAAATACTCGGAGCAGAACGCATCGGGCACGGAATTGCCAGCATTCGCGACGAAAACCTGATGGAGATGCTCATCGAGCGGGAAATTCCTCTGGAGATTTGCCCGCAAAGCAATCTGTATACTGGGGCCCTCGCCAAATTGCTTAGCGTTGCCCGCGCGCGAATCGAAGACCATCCGCTGCGGACATTTATCGCGCGAGGCGTTCCTGTAACTCTGTCGACGGACGATCCGGCGATGTTTCGCACCAGCTTGAATGAAAGTTATCAACTGGCGCACGAAAAATTGGGGCTGAGCGTCGCACAGGTAATGGATTTGGCGGAAGCAAGTTTCAGGCACGCCTTCTTGCAGGAGAATGAGAAACGCAAGATGATCGCGAATCTTCGTGCTTCCCACCGATAGTTGTCGGGGCCCAAACGACGCGGAAGGCTATAGAGCCGCCGACGCCTTGTTTATAGACGGGCCGTATGTGAACCGCATGACAAATGCAGGCGAATTACATCCCTCCGGGCCTGCTATAATGCCGCGCATGAAAGCTCATGTATGGGTGATGCCGAAAACGACGGTGCTCGATCCGCAGGGGCAAACCATTCATCACGCATTGGCTTCGCTGGGCTATTCCAAAGTACAGCGCGTGCGCCAAGGCAAGTTCTTCGTCCTCGACCTCGATGGAGTGAGCGCGGAGGAAGCCAAGGCGCAGGTGGAAAAGATCGCGCGCGACGTGCTGACCAATCCCGTGATCGAGGAATTTCGCTACGAAATTGTGGCGTGAAGTTTCGCCGCGTTTCGCAATTCAGTTTCCATCCTCTTCCAACATTCACTTTTCTATCCCTGCATTCCCTTATCTTGCTGCGGTTTCACTGATGACCATCGGCGTTGTCCCCGAGCCTTTCCGACGGCGCGGAATATGCTAACCTGAACGAATCGCGCTGCGGTTGTCTATGGGCGCGCGGGCAAGATAAGAAAGAGAGCGGCGGAATTTTATGTGCGGAATCGTGGGCTATGTTGGGCCAAAAAAAGTCGTGCCGCTGATTTTGGACGGCCTCAAGCGTCTGGAATATCGCGGATATGACTCGGCGGGAATCGCCGTGGTCGAGCAGAACGGTAAGCTCGACATTCGCCGCGCTTCGGGAAAATTGCGGAACCTGGAAGAGGCGATACGCCTTTCGCCAATCGACGGACAATATGGAATAGGGCACACGCGCTGGGCCACGCATGGACGTCCGACCGAGGAGAATGCGCATCCGCATCGCGACTGCAAAGGCGAAATCGTCGTCGTGCATAACGGGATTATCGAAAATTATCTGGAATTGAAACAGCAGCTCATTCAAAAAGGGCACAAGTTTTTAACCGAGACAGACACGGAAGTGATCGCGCACCTGATCGAAGAGAACTTCAACGGCTCGCTGGAAGGCTCGGTGCAAAAGACGGTGAAGCAATTGACAGGCGTCTACGCGCTGGCGGTGATTTCAACGCGCGATCCGCAAAAAATCGTGTCGGCGCGCTGGGGACCTCCGGCGGTGATCGGTTTGGGCCAAAACGAATATTTCGTGGCAAGCGACATTCCCGCAGTGCTGCATCACACGCGCGACGTGGTTTTTCTGGCGGACGGCGACATCGCGGTCATCACTCCCGACGGCGTGCGGCTGACGGATTTCGAGGGCGCGGCGATCGAGCGTCCCGTGCAGCACATCACGTGGGACCCGATCATGGCGGAAAAGGGCGGATTCAAACATTTCATGCAGAAGGAAATCTTCGAGCAACCGCGCGCGGTGCGCGACACGCTGATCGGGCGAGTGTCACTCGATTCGGGAAAAGTTTTCTTGGACGAGATGGACATTACGGAAAAGGAATTCCGCGGATTCCAAAATGTAAAAATTGTGGCCTGCGGAACGAGTTGGCACGCCGGGCTGGCCGGAAAATTCATGCTGGAGAAACTGGCGCAGATTCCGGTGGAGGTCGATTACGGAAGCGAATTCCGGTACCGCGATCCGATTGTCGGCGCGAATAGTTTGGTCGTGGTGATTAGCCAGTCGGGTGAGACGGCGGACACGCTGGCGGCGCAACGCGAGGCGCGTCAAAAGGGCGCGAAAACGCTGGCGATTTGCAACGTGGTGGGCTCGATGATTACGCGAGAGGCAAATGGCACGATTCTGACGCACGCGGGCCCCGAGATCGGCGTGGCTTCGACGAAGGCATTCACGGGACAACTCACTGCGCTCGCAATTTTGGCCCTGCATATGGGAGAGCTGCGTGGCAAGACGCCCCCAGAGGCGGCAAAGAAAATTGTCCAGGAAATGTCTCGCCTGCCGCACAAGATGGAAGCGGTGCTGCAACGCGATGAGGAATACGAAGCCCTGGCACGCCAATTCTTTCGCCACTCGGACTTTCTATATTTGGGGCGCGGGATACATTACCCGATTGCGCTCGAAGGCGCATTGAAGCTGAAGGAAATTTCCTACATTCACGCGGAAGGCTATCCGGCCGGAGAAATGAAGCACGGACCGAACGCGCTGATTGACGAAAATTTGCCCGTGGTGATTATCGCGACGCGCGATGAGAACGACGCGGCGTCGATGACGCGCTATGAAAAAACCGTCTCGAATATCAAGGAAGTGAAGGCGCGGGACGGGATCGTGATTGCGATTGTGACCGAGGGCGATCACTTGGCGCGCGAGGCGGCGGATCATGTGATCGAAATTCCCGCGGCGCCGGAGATTCTGACGCCCATCCTGGAAATCTTGCCGCTCCAACTGCTGGCGTATCACATCGCCGTGCGCCGAGGTTGCGACGTGGATCAGCCGCGCAATCTGGCCAAATCCGTCACCGTCGAATAGCCCCGCTGCATCGGAGATCTCCAGTTTTTAATGGGAAATTGTTGCGAAGATTTGTTGATTCTCACGAATCACTGTTTCTTCAGCAAGGCCGGCCAGTTTGTGACTAGCGTCAGCGGCTCGCTGGTTTGTTGCGCGCCCTGGGTGACCACGACGAACTTTTTGCCGTCAGCACTGACATCATAGGGCCCGGCGATCTCGGCGGGGAGATTCGTCTGGAACAGCGGCGCGACCTTGCCGAAGACCAGGCTCGTGCCCTGCTCGGAAATTTCCGCGGCCACGATTTTATTATTCGGCGAAAGGTAGAAAAGCTCCCGGCCGTCGCCACGCCAGCGCGGCCAACGTCCGCCATTGATCGAGATCTGCCACTTCCCTCCTCCGTGAAGGAAAGGCACCACATAAACTTCCGGCTTGCCCGACTCGAGAGAATCGTACGCAAGCCATTTGCCGTCCGGGGAGAGGGCTGGCTGGCCCACATCAAACTGCTGATTCTGAACCACTGGGAACACCTTGCGGTCGCCAAACAAGGGCATGGCCCATATCTCGAAGTGCGAACCTGGTTGCACGGCTTTGCGCATGAAAATCAGATAGCGACCGTCGGAGGAAAACAAAGGTAGAACTTCCTGTGCGTTATCCACAACGAGAGGCGACGTGTTTCCCGTGCCGTCGGCAGCTTTCTGGTACAGGTGGGATGACACGAAGGCGATGGTCTTTCCATCGGGCGACCAGGCGGGAGCTTCAAAGCGCGGCGAGAACGTGAGACGTGTCCGATTACCTCGCGTGAGGTCGTAGACCCAGATGTCGAAGGTTTGCGTGCGCTGGTCCCCCACCACGACGGCCAGCTTATGGCCATCGGGAGAAAGGCTCGGCGAGCTGTAATGGCCGGGCGTCCCTGTTTCCCCTATCTGCTTTCCGCTCCGGTCAAACGATAAGAGCTGCATGTTCTCGCCCACAGCATTCCCGACCTGGTAGATAAGGATGCCATTGTCCGAAACCGCGAAGTTTTCGCGCCAGGAGGCCGCGTTGACTTCCGCATGTTGCGCCAGCGGCATCGCGTCGCCGACTAGGCGCACGCTGCTGGCGTCGAAGCGCTGGGCCATGAGCGTCCCCTGACGGACGAACAGAAGATAGCCTGGCGGGGCGTAGACAGCGTTCGAATCGCCGCGAACGAGCAACTTCGGCTCGCCGCCGTCGAGCGAGGCGGCGTAAGTGGCCGAGTTCTGCTCGACCTCAGAGTGGGCATAGAAGAGGAAATGCTTCCCATCGGGCAGGAACTGCGGCCAGCGGTGCGTCGTTTCCTTGCTGGAGTGGTTCAGTCTTGTCACTGGCTGCGGGGTGCCGCCCGAGGCAGGCACGCGATAAATGGGACTTCCCCCGTGTACGGTAAACAGAATCGTGCCGCCCTGATTCCACGCGCCGCCGCGGCCAAGCGGAGCGTCGGTAAGCGTGAGCGGCTGCCCGCCCGAAGCGTCAATCAGGTTCAGCTTGTTGTTGGCAAAAAATCCCAGGTTGTGGCCATCCGGCGACCAGAAGGGAAATGAGGCGCCTTCGGTTCCTGCGAGCGGCTGCGCCGTAGTGGCATTCAGCGACCGGACCCAGAGACGCTGTTTGCCGTCCGAGTCCAAAGCGGCAAAGGCCAACCGCTGGCCGTCCGGCGAAATCACTGGGGGTCCCGCCAAACGCCCGTCGAACGCAAACTTCGTGTTCGCAGGCGACACAATCTGCGAGACGATGGCCTGTGCAGGCTGCGGCGCGCGCAGGAAATATCCGACAGCGAATAAAGCCGTACTGATTGTGAGCAACGCCGTTACGATCCACGCGATCCGCTCGCGATTTTTTCGATGCGCAATAACTGGCGCGGGCACGCCGGCTTGCGAACCCGCGTCGCGAATCCATTCCAGTTGCAGCTTCACATCGTGCGCGGATTGAAACCTCTCGTCGGGATCTTTTGCCAGGCAAATTTTCACCGTCCGGTCCAGCGCCGGAGGCGACATCGGCTGCACGCTCGAAATTGCCGGCGGCTCGCGCTCCAAAATTGCCGCAATCACGCTCGCCGTCGTCTTCCCCTCGAAGGCGCGCTTCCCCGTCGCCATCTCGTACAGCACCGCCCCGAAGGAGAAAATATCGCTCCGCGCGTCCGCCTCTTTTCCCTCCATCTGCTCCGGCGACATGTACTGAAACGTGCCGACAATCGTCCCCTCGGCTGTCACTGGCGTGCTGCGGGCCGAAGGATTGAGCGACTGCGTCAAACTCGTCAGCGCCGGTGCCGCGCCATCGCTCGCCGCTTTCGCCAGACCAAAATCCATGAGCTTGGCGCCCGCTTTGGTCAGCATGATGTTCGAGGGCTTCAGATCGCGATGCAGAATGCCTTTGCGGTGCGCTTTGTCCAACGCATCGGAAATTTCGATGACGATGCGCAGTAGTTCCGCCGTGGCCAGCGGGCCCTTTTCCAAGCGTTTCGCCAGCGTCTCGCCTTCCACATATTCCATGACCAGAAAATCCGTGCCATCCTGATGGCCTACATCGTAGAGCGTGCAGATATGCGGATGATTCAGCGAAGAAACCGCGCGCGCTTCGCGTTCGAAGCGCTGCGTCGCGCTGGGATCTTCGCTTAAATGCTGCGGCAGAATCTTGATGGCCACATCGCGCCCAAGTCGCGTATCGCGCGCGCGATAGACTTCTCCCATGCCGCCAGCTCCAATAGCGGCGATAATTTCATACGGACCGAGTTTTGTGCCCGTATTCAACATCAGCAGATCATTCGCATAGCCCGCTCAGGATTTCGCCTGCGGATTCCCGCGTCGCTCAAGTCCGCTAAACAGCTCAACATCAGATCCGTCTCAGACGCCGCTACAGCGACTCAATTTTGTGCCAGAGGAAAGAGACACGGGGCGCGGAGATTATACCCGAATCTGGATTTTCGTTTCGGCCAATCAGCCAGGTGGTTCTAGCTTGCCCCGATCCTCCCGACTCGGAACGGCTACCCGATTGTGGCCTTGCTGTTTTAGAATTGGAGGCATGAGCGAGCATCCATTGTTGCCCGTCTTGGCGTGCGGCATGCGATTGTTGCGTCGCTGCTTGCCGGTTTATGCCACACTCGCACTGCTTGCGGGTTTCTGCCCTGCCGCTTCATCTCAGACGGCGCCGCTCAGCGACGCGAAATTGCTTTCCGTAACACAGGTCGGTTCGCAGGCCTACACGACAGAGCAAGTGACGGCGCTCAGCGGATTGCAAAATGTGGCCACCGTGAATCGCGACGCGATTCAGACCGCGGCGGATCGTTTGGCACATACGGGTCTTTTTTCGAGCGTTCGCTACCGTTACTCCGGAGAAACGGGCGGTATCCGCGTCACATTTGAATTGCAGGACGCGCCGACTTTTCCCGTCTCTTTCGACAATTTCCCGTGGTTCACCGACGAGGAACTGACCGCTGCTCTCAATCAGGCGGGGCTTCCCTTCCATGGCATGGCGCCGGCGACGGGTTCCGTGCTCGATACCATGGCGCAAACGCTGGAGAAAACGCTGGCGACGCGCGGTGTGCACGCCACGGTGAAACATGAAGTGAGCGCCATCCCCGGAACGGATCAGAAAACTTTGCGGTTCAGCGTGGACGGCGCCGATTTAACGATTAGCGCGGTTCAGTTCACGGACCCGCTGGCAACGAACGATCGTGGCGTTAAGGATGAGCTGCAGACGCTTGTGGGGAAACCGTTTTCGCGCGAAGAGGTCGAGCGCCTCGATTTCGAGCATGTCCGGCCGATATATCTGAGCCGCGGCTATCTGCGCGTGACTTTCGCGACGCCAGAAGCGCGCTTTAACGCCAATCCTCTCGGCCCTCTCCCCAAAAACGTGGTGGTGATTGTTCCGATCACAACTGGGGCCACGTATTCGTGGGGCGGAATCACGTGGAACGGGAACCACGCGTACACGACCAGCGATTTGGACGCGCTCGCGACGCAGAGCGGTCTGACGGTCGGGCAACTCGCGGACGGCGTGAAAATTGAGGCCATGCTCGAGAGCGTTGACACAGCGTACGGCCATCGAGGTTATTTGGACGCCAGTGTCGCGCCCAAGGAAGTTTTCGACGACGCGGCGCATCGCGCTTCCTATCGCGTTGATATTTCCGAAGGCCAGCAATACAAAATGGGGAACTTAGTGCTGACCGGGCTTTCGATTGACGCCGAAAAGCACATTCGCGCGGCCTGGCGAATTCCGCAAGGACAAGTGTTCGACAGAACCTTCTTCGATTATTTTCTGGCGAAAGGAATCGCTGACGCGTTGCGAGGCTTGCCGGCGGCGCAAGATAAGGTTAGCCATTTCCTGCAGAAAAATCCTCAGCCGGCGACTGTGGACGTCATGATCGATTTTCAATAGGCAATTTCGCGCTATACTGTTTTTCGCATGCACGACCTCACGCAAAATACATCGCTGAAAGAAATTCGAGCGTCAGGAAAGATTCCGCAGCCGGATGGCGCGTCCGCGGAGCCGGCCGGAATCGAGGAATCGCGCCACAAGCAGGAGCGGATGCTCGCCGAACTTCGGAACACCGACTCGCTGCTGATTGCGTTTTCCGGCGGCGCCGATTCCGCGTACCTCGCGTGGGCCGCGAATCAAGCCCTCGGTAAACGGGCGCTCGCGGTCACAGCATTGTCGGCGAGTTTTTCCGAGCATGATCGCGAAGAAGCGCAGCGTTTCGCGGCTGCAGCCGGCATTCGACACGAATGCATTCGCACGGAAGAATTTGAAAATCCGCTATACGTGGCCAATCAGGCGGACCGTTGTTATCACTGCAAGGATGAACTTTTCGACAAGATGGAAAATTTGGCGCGCGAGCGCGGCTTCGCGGCGATTGCTTATGGGATAAACGCGGACGACACGCACGAATTCCGTCCGGGACATCGCGCGGCGTCAGAGCACAAGATTCTCGCGCCGCTGTTGACCGCGGGGTTGCGGAAAAACGAAATCCGGGCGCTGTCTCGCGAGGCGGGATTGACGACGTGGGACCGTCCCGCAGCGGCGTGCCTGTCGTCGCGCGTCGCCTTCGGCACGGCGGTTACGCCGAAGCTTCTGGAGCGCATCGAGCAGGGCGAGACTTTCCTCCGCGAGATTGGTTTCCGTCAATTCCGCCTACGCGCGCACGGCGACGAACTGGCCCGCGTCGAGATTGCTCCGGATGAGTTGCCGCGCGCGTTGGATGCGGAAATGACGCTGCGAATTGCGCAACACTTGAAGAGTCTCGGATTTATTTACGTGACGCTCGATTTGGAAGGCTACCGCACCGGCTCGTTGAACGCATCGCTTAAGCGCGCGTGAAAAATAGTTTGCAGTCGAGAGTCGAAGGTTAAACGCTCACGGCGGCTTCACCCTAAAAGCTGCGACGCGAGTCGCATCAAAGATTTCACTCCTATCATCCTAAAACTGCCGACATGGCCCGCGCACTATTCGTACCGCAGCGCGACCATGGGATCAACGCGCATCGCCCGCCGGGCAGGAATGTAGCAGGCTACGAGCGCGACGCTGACCAGCACAATCGCGACCGCCGCAAAGGTCAGCGGGTCCGTCGCACTGATGCCGAAAAGAAGCCCGGCCATTAAGCGCGTCAGCCCCAACGCGGCCAGAATGCCAATCCCCGCTCCGAACAGCGCGAGCTTTGTCCCTTGTCCCACGACGAGCCGCATGACGTCTCCTCGCTGCGCCCCCAATGCCACGCGAATGCCGATTTCATGGGTCCGCTGGCCCACGGAGTAAGAGAGCACTCCATAAAGCCCGAGCGCCGCAAGCAGCACGGCGAAACCTGCGAAAATACCGGCCAGGAAGCTCTCATAGCGGCGGGCGGCTTCTGAAGTTGAGACCACCGTTTCAAGGGTACGTTCCCGAGGGATGGCAACTTCCGGGTCAACGTTCCAGATCGCACGCCGAATAGAGGCTGCCGCCGCACTTGGCTCCATTGCGGTGCGCACGACAAGCGCTTCGCCGGACTGGTAGTACGTCCATGATGGAAGATAGACCGCCGTCACCGGAAGTTGATCCGAAGTGTTTCGAACATCTCCGACAACGCCAATGATCTCGCGCGGTTTCGGCGCCCCATCTCCTGCCCAAAGAAGGTGCATGCCAATCGGATCACGGCCGGGCAGGAATTTCTCCGCTACAGTTTCAGAGATGAGAGCAACATCTTTTCCGTGATCGCTTTCAAGTAACGATCGTCCTTTAATCAAGGGAAGGCCGATGGCCTGGAAATAGCCCGGGCTTACGAAGCGGAACTGGCCCAGCCGGGGTTTATCACGAGACTCCGGCGCTTCCCGAAAATCGATATCGTCTCCAAAGCTGGTGCCCTGAAGCGGCAGTTTGCTTGTGAAGCCGGCACTTTGAACTCCGGGCAGCGCGCGAACTCTCGCCAGAATATTTGACAAAAACTCACCTGCGTGTTGAACGGAGTTGCTTTCGTTAGGCGGGATAGTGATGTCGAGCGCGAGGACATGCTTCTCATCCATCCACTGGTTCGCACGCTGCACATGAGCGAGGCTCGCGATGAGCAACAGGGCGCCCGCGAGAAGAACTCCGCACAATGCAATTTGGCTGACGACCAGGCCGCTGCGCAGCCGAACGCTTTGCGGGCCGCCGCCCGCGATTCGCCCGCTCGATGTGAGCGCTTCGAGAGGACTGGTTTTACTGAGCCGCGAGGTCGGGAGCAAGGCAAAGAGCACGGAGGTGGCAAACGTAACGCCTACTGCGAACAGCAGCACGCGCGGGTCAATCTGAATTTCACCGACACGGGGAATACTGAAAGGTGCGTTCCCGACAAGCGCCTGGAGGGCCACTCTGGCAAAGAGCAGGCCTGCGAGTCCGCCGCACGCCGCGAGTATCAGCCCCTCGACGAAAAATTGGCGCAACAGACGCTGCCTCGATGCACCAAGCGCAGAACGGACGGCAACTTCGTGCGTCCTTGCGATATTTCTGACCAGCATTAAATTGGCGAGGTTCACGCATATGATAAGCAACACAAAACCGGCGGCGATCATTAGCATCCAGAGCGCGCTTTGCGCCTGCCCCAAAATGGCGGTTTTCAAGGGCCTCAGCGTGGCCTTGAGATCAAACTGGCCCGGCGCGATCCCGCGATGTGCGTCACCGTTCTGCGCGATTCTGGCCTCTACCACATCGATTTGGGCAAGAGCCTGACTCGGACTAGCCCCCGGTTTCAATCGCGCGATCACGTCGAAATTGAACCCGCCGAGTCCTGCCCAGGATTCCCAGGGTCGAAAGCCAATGGGCTTGAAAATCTCTGGTGTATCCGTACCTAAATGGGAGATTTCCGGAAAGCGGAAACTCTCAGGCGCCACACCGACTACGATGTAGGAGCTATTATCCAATATAATTGATTTTCCGATGATTCCAGGATTCGCGTTGAAAACCTCTCGCCAAAACTGCGCGGTTAGGATTACCTCGTGATCGCGCCCCAACTGATCTTCTTGCGGAAGGAAAGTGCGTCCAAGCTGCGGACGAATGCCCATTAAGGAGAAAAAATTGGCGGAAATCCTGGCCGCGTTCACTTGCCGGGGAATCCCCTGGCCTGTCAAATTGAAGGTTACTGCCTCGATTAGCGCCATGGATGAAATTGCCGGGCAGTGACCTTGCCAGAGCAAGAAGTTTGCAGGGTTTACCGGGAACCATGGTCCCCACGGGCTTTGGCTGGTGAGTTGCGGCACATTCTCGTTGACCACGTAGAGTTGTTGCGGCTGACGATACGAGAGGGTACGAAGTATTATGCCGTTCACCATCGAAAAAATCGCGGTGTTTGCACCGATGCCGAGGGCAAGGGTCAGAACAGCGACGGCGGTGAAGCCGGGAGATTTGCGCAACATGCGCAGGGCAAAACGCAAATCTTGAAGCAGCGTCTCGAGGAAATGGGCGCCGAGGGCTTCACGGCATTCCTCCTTGAATTTCTGGTAGCCGCCGAATTCGACGCGCGCGCGGCGTTCTGCTTCAACGCGCGGCAGGCCGGAACGCTCGAGATCGTCGGCGCGCGATTGAATGTGCGCGCGAAGCTCCTCGTCCATGTCGCCTTCGATGCGCGCGCGCCGGAAGCCCGGTAAAAGTTTCATGATTCCTCACTACTCATACCGCAGCGCGACCATGGGATCGGTGTGTGATGCGCGCCAGGCGGGGAAAAAACATCCGGCCATCGATGCGAATATCATGATTGCGAGCGCCGAACCAAAGGCGACCGGATCGTGCGGACTGACTTGGTAGAGCAAGCCCGCGGCAAATCGCGCTAAAGCGAAGCAGGCAATGCCCCCCGCCACAACACCGCCTATGGTCAATACGAAAGCACGCGACATTACATGCCAGAGGAGATTTGCCGAATCAGCGCCGAGGGCCATCCGCAAGCCGAATTCGCGCCTGCTCTGCGAAACCGAATACGCGACGACGCTGTAGAGTCCTACCGTGGCGAGGACAAGCGCGAGTCCGCCTAAGACACCGAGCAAACCCACGGCAGCTTTTTGCGCCGAAGTGGAACGGTCCAACTGCTCTTGCATGCTAATCACCGCGTTGTGGGCCAAACCAGAGTCCAGGGCGGTCATTTCACGCGCCAATAGCAGAGCCATGGCTTGCGGAGAGAGAGACGTTCTGACGTTCAAAACGCTGACCCTTCCTGTAGGGTTCTGAAGCAGCGGCATGTAAAAAAATGGCCTGGGCGCCTCCGAAACGGAATAGTACTTCGAAACCTTGGCGACGCCCACAACGCGCACCCAGTGGTCGCCGACTTGCAGTCGCTGCCCGATGGGATTCTTGCCATGCCAAAACCGCGCGGCCATGGGTTCATTCACTACCGCGACGAGCGCTGCTGTGTCGTTATCAGCCGGCGTGAAGTCGCGACCGGACACAAGAGTGACGCCTGTGGTGGCGAAATAGCCGGGGCCTACCTGGCTGTAGTCGACAACAGGCTCCTCGTTCAGCGGCGGCACATAGCCATCCACGACAATGGGTGCCGAAGTCGGCGGAATCAGACCGAGAGGAACGAACCCGGCGAATGCCGCCGATTGAACTCCGGGAAGCATCTCGACCCGGGCGACCAGTTGCTTCTGAAAATTCAGCGCGCGCGGCGCATCGTAGCCCGAACCAAACAAATCGATCGACGCGATTAGCACACCCTTTGTCGAAAAGCCCGGGCTCTGGTTTCGCATCTTCTGCAGGCTCTGAAGGAGCAAGGC
Organism: Candidatus Acidiferrales bacterium; assembly: GCA_035943235.1. Lineage (GTDB taxonomy): Bacteria > Acidobacteriota > Terriglobia > Acidiferrales > UBA7541 > DAHUXN01. The sequence continues at coordinate 16,457 of DASZCH010000128.1, read as the reverse complement.
CGCGCCGACAAGAAGAACGAAGCTGAGAGAGACTTGGACCAGAACCAAACTGGTGCGCAACCACGAGCGGTGTTGACCTGTCACAAGGCCGCCCATTTCGGATTTCAGCGCGGCGGCGAGGTCGATTCTGCTGGCTTCAATCGCGGGAACCAGGCCGAACAGCACCGTCGCGAGCACGCACACGCCAATGCTCAAGGCCAGCACGCGCCAATCGATTTCACCGGGAAGATACGGAACAGTTCCTGTCCGCGGAAAAAAGAAAACGAGCGCGTAGCGGCACCAGTGGGCTACGAGAAGGCCGCCGACGGCTCCGAACGCCGCCAGAATCAGGCCTTCGGTCAATAATTGCCGGACGAGCCGCCCGCGCGCCGCGCCGAGCGCCAAACGAACCATCATCTCGTGACGCCGCGCAAAAAATCTGACGAGCAGCAGATTTCCTACATTAGCGCAGGCAATCAGCAGTACAAAAATCACCACGGCGAGCATGATGCTGAGCGTCGGGCGAAGTTCACCTGCCTTGTTGAACGGAGTGAGCCAGAGCGGCAGCAGTATGACGCCATGGCCGCGGTCGACTTCCGGGTACGTGGATGCGAGCGTGGCCGCAACGGAAGAAATCTCCGCCTGCGCCTGCTGGCGCGTGACGCCGGGCTTAAGCATCGCGAAGCCCTCGATCCAGCGCGCTCCGCGATCGTCGAGTGCATACGGACCGCCTTCAAATGTTTGCTCCATCGAAACGGGGACCCAGAATTGAATCGCCCAGCCAACGAAAGTCCCGTAGAAGCCCTTGGGAGCAACGCCGATAATCGTGTGCTCGACTTTGTTGAACCGCTGCATCTTACCGATGATTTGAGGATCGCCCTTGAACGTGTTTTGCCACATCTGATAGCTGATCACGGCAACCGGATGAGCGTTGCGTCCCGTGTTCTCGTCGGGCTCGAATCCGCGGCCGAGAATCGGGCGGACGCCAAGCGCGTCGAAATAATTCGCCGAGACAATACTGCCGGTGGCGCGATCCGCGCGGCCACCGATGCTGAGCGAAGCGCCCATGATCTTGTCGGTGATGAGCGCGTCCAGGAGTTTGCAATTTCTCTGCAGATCAACGAAGTCGGGCCATGACATGTCCGTGCGGGGCTCGCTTGGCGCCGTGCCCGTGATCGCGACCATCCGCTCCTGATGCGCAACTGCAGGAAAAGGACGAAGGAGGAGTCCTTCGATCCAACTGAACACGGCGGCGTTCGCGCCAATTCCCAGCGTGAGGCAGAGAACCACCAAAATAGAAAATCCCGGGCTGCCCCGCAGGATGCGCAGTGCGTAACGCATGTCTTTCAGCAGCGTGTCAAAGAAGTGCGCGCCGAGCGCTTCGTGGCATTCCTCCTTGAATTTCTGATAGCCGCCGAATTCCATGCGCGCGCGGCGTTGCGCTTCAGCGCGCGGCAGGCCGGAACGCTCGAGATCGTCGGCGCGGGATTGAATGTGCGCGCGAAGTTCGTCGTCCATGTCGCCTTCCATGCGCGCACGATGGAATAAAACAGAAGCGACGGAACGAAGACGCGCGGCAAGTCTCATATCTCCTCCGGCTGGGCGCCGAGGGCGGAAGCGATGGCGGCGACAAGGCGATTCCAGCCGGCGGCTTCCTCGCGCAAACGTTTGCGGCCCGCTCGCGTGAGTTCGTAAAACTTGGCGCGGCGATTGTTGTCGGAAACGCCCCAGTTTGCCTTGAGGAGTCCCTGGCGCAAGAGACGAAACAAAGCGGGATAGAGCGCGCCCTGTTCGATCAGCAGAGCGCGACGCGAAATTTGCTCGATGCGCAGCAGAATGCCGTAACCGTGCAGAGGGCCAAGCGAGACAGCCTTGAGAATGAGAAGATCGAGAGTGCCGGGAAGAAGCTGGGCTTGTGGGGATGCGTTCGGCACGCGGCCTCCTAATCTGATTAGGAGGGTACAGCGGCCTCCCCTAAGTTGTCAAGGAGAGGAAGGCTGCACAAATCTCAAAAGGCGAGAGTCTCCGCGACCAGATTAAGACTTGAGGATGTTCAGGAATTTTTGCGGGTCATTGTCGAAGCCGGGAAAAACCGGCGCGAGGCTGCGATTTCCCAGGTGCTTGGCGATGATTTCGCCCAAGACGCTGCGGAAATCGGTGGTCACGGCCAAGTCGCGGTCCTGATAGAGCTGCCCTTCGCTCATCCCCGGCCATTTCGTGTACACGTGGCCGCCCTTCACTTGTCCGCCCATCACGAACATGCAATTCGCGTGGCCGTGGTCGGTGCCGCGATTACCGTTCTCATGCGCGGTGCGGCCAAATTCAGACATGCTGACGAAAACGACATCGTCCATTTGATCGCCCATGTCCTGATGGAATGCAGCAATCCCTTCTCCAAGATCGCGCAGCAGATTCGATAGCTGGCCCTGCACACCGCCTTCGTTGACGTGATTGTCCCAGCCGCCACTGTCGAGGAAAGCGACTTCCATGCCCAGGTCGGCTTTGATCAGTTCAGCAATTTCCTGAAGGCTCTTGCCGAAACGGCTCTTGGGATACTGCGCGCCGTTTGCAGGCTGGTAATTATCGGGATCGAGTTTCTTGAGCGAATCCACAGCCTCAAATGTTTCCTGGCCAACGCCGTGGAGCGCCTGGTCGACGCTGCTCGCGTACATGGACTCGAAGCCGCCTTCCGTGACTTGCGGATTACCGAAAAGACGAAATTGTTTGAGGTCAGGAATCGCGATGGCTGAAGCGCTGCCGCGAAGCGTGAGCGGCAAATAAGGGCCGAACGCGACAGCGCGAAATGCGGAGGCCTTTGGTTCGGCCAAACCCTGCAGCGAACGATTCAACCAGCCGTCATTGGTGCTGGATGTTCCCGGAGTGCCGGATTCCATGAAGTCCTGCGCGTCGAAGTGCGAACGGCTGGGATCGGGCGACCCGACAGCCTGCACAATGGCGAGTTGCCCGGAATGGAATAGAGGTTCGAGCGGCTGCAGGCTTGGATGCAAACCGAAAAAACCGTCGAGGTCGATAGCGGCTTCCGCCCCTCCATTCTTCGGCTGAGGAATCGAAATTGTAGGACGCAGGCGGTAGTAATTCGGCTCCGCGAAAGGCACGACGACGTTCAATCCGTCCATGGCGCCACGTTGGAAGAGCACGACGAGCTTCTTTTTGTTCGGCGCGGGTGTGTCGGCAATGGCGCGCTGCAGGAACGCGGGCATGGCGGTCATACCAATCATGGCCACTCCGCCGCTTTTCAAGAATATGCGTCGCGACATTCTCATCGTGCTTCTCCTTCTCATCCCGGTACCGCTTACCGGCGCTGAAATTCAGGCGCTCCGAGGACCAAGCCTGCGATCAATCCTTCGTTGACGTGCTTGACCGGATCGTCGAGACGCGCCTGAAGAATCTGCGGATCGGACAGATGCTTTTCGAGCGTGTCTTTGGTTTGCGGGGATACCTGCCCGCCCAGAAAACCTCCCAGAGCGCGCGAAAGAACTAAATCCGGATTCGAGTCAGCGTCCTGACCAAAAAGCCCAGAAAGATCCGTATTTACGCCGGGCATGTGGTTGGTGGCAAGGGTCAACGCAAAATTTAGGCGGTTCAGCAACGCGCCGGCGTTGACCCAGACATCCGCTGTGTCAGCATAACCCGTGGGTGGTTCGCATTGGTAGAGCGGCTCGCCCATGCGCCCGATCCATTGCACGAGTTGCGGCGAAATTGTGGTTTGCGCGCCGAGGGCGCGCGCGGCGCTGACGGCGACTTCGAAAGGCGTCTTCACTTTGGAGCGGTAAGCGTCGCGCGACCAGAATTCCGGAGAATAGATCATCGTCTTCAGCACGGCGCGCGTGTCGCCATCGCTCGAAAGAAAAGTTTCCGCCATGCGATCAACAAGCGATTGCGGCGGAATGTCCGAAACGAAATGCTGGGCGAGCTCGAAGGAAATGTGGTGAGCGGTGGCGTCGTTGGTGGCGAGCATGTGGAGAGCTTCGAGGCCATCCTTCATGCCGCCGTAATTAAATGTCTTGCCCATGACAACCTTGGGCGAACGGTCGTGGATACGGTCGTCGAAGAAAAATTGCGGATCCTTGCGCGGCGCGCGAATCGTCCAGCCGGTAAGGCAGTCGGCCATCTGAATTACGTCGGCCTGCGTGTAACCGCCGTTTACTCCGACGGTGTGGAGTTCCATCACTTCGCGGCCGTAATTTTCATTGAGGCCGCGGTCCTGTTTCTTTTCCGGACCTTGTGGACGTCGGCCATTCGGGAAACGTCCGGCTTGTGGGAACTGTCGCGGGCCGGGCATCTCCATGCCCATGAACAGCCCCTGAAAACGCGCGCGACGCTGCGCGAGCTCCTGCTGCATGTGCTGGAATGCAATCGGGTCCGCGCTGAGCCAGTTGTCGAGATAAAAAAGCATCGCAGGGCTTTTGGCCGTCGCGTCAAGCAAATCTTCGAACTTGCCCATGGCGTGAGGCCGAATCGTGCGCTCGACATAATCGGTGAGCAGCCAGCGGTCCGCGCCTTTTCTGGCATTCACGTTGAAATGGTTGAACCAGAAATTCGACATCACTTCGTAAAGCTGGCGATTGCTGTAAATCGCGCGATCAACGGTGGCGAGGTCGAGTTCCGCCTGAATCCGCTGCGGCCCCGGCATTGTTTCGTACTGAATCATTCCGGGGTCAATTCCCTGCTGGCGCATTTCCTGGCGCTTGGCCTGCATTTGCTGCTGATATTGCTGGCGAACTTCCTGGGGCGTCAGGCCCTCCCGCTTGGCGGCTTGATTCGGCGGCGGGTATTTGCCCAGCAACTGCTCAGACGACATTTTGAGGGTCTTGAATTCCGCGAGCTTGGACTCGAGCGCGGAATCGTCAATCGAATCGTAATTGAGTTGCTGGTCGATCCAATTCTCCAAGCCGATTTTGCGGATGCGCTCCACGTCGCCGGGACGCGGCCCGTAGGCGAGGCGGTCGAGTGCGTGGAGGATTGCCTCGTCGTCGGTTAATTGTGTGATCGGCAATTTGCCTTTGAAGGATTTGGAGAGACTGTATTCGGAGCTTTTCCCGGCGGAGATGCTTGCCTCGTTGTTTCCGGCTTGGACGCTCGGAACAATAATTGCCAGAAAAAGAGCCAGCACCACGCTTAGGAGCGCTGTCCCGGCAACGTCAAGGCGGCGGTAGAAGCCTTTCTCAAACCGGCTGCGCTGCTTGGCAAAAGTTCTAGTTCGCGATGACCGGAAAATAGGCGCGATTTGCAAGGTTTGCTCCCTTACTTGAGAGTTTAACCCTGCACGCCGGCAAAAGTTGCGGGTGGTTATTACAGGACGGCTCACGCGGCAACCTGTACGAAGGAACAGCCCGGAAAATGTACGCGCGTGTGAATTTGTTATTTGGAGGCGCGGAAGGCATCGAGGGACCATGTATCTGCCGCCTCGTCGTGCTTCAACACATACACGTTTCCATCATCGGCCAGAACACGAAAATAAGTTGCGCCGGGCGAATACCATTTGTCGTCAACGCGCTGCACCACATACGTACAATTGCCGGCGAAAAATCGCAGTGGACGCTCATCAGCGCGATGGCCCGAATAGCATTCGACGCGTATTTCGTTCATGGCTCAGTAGGCCTTGGAATTTTCTTCGAGCGGACTTTCCTCTGCGCGACGCTCGGCGTTGTACGCGGATCCCAAAAACACAACGATGGTGGTGAGATACATCCACACCAGCAGACCGATTGCCGCCGCGACGCCGCCATAGACGACGTCATACGGCATGTGCCGCACATATGTGCCAAATATTAAATCGACCGCCCACCAGAGAATCGTCGCCAGAATCGCGCCATGCAGCACGTCGCGCCAGCGGCGATGCCCCGGACGCCCCACGCGATAAACCGTCATAAGAACGGCCACGCCGAGCACGAACACGATTGCGACATACCCAATTTTCAGAGCTACGCGCATGGCCAACGAAGCGCCTGTCTCTTCCAACAGCCACGCGGTGACTTGTCTTCCGAAAATTGTGAGCGACACGACCACCAGCCACGGGAAAATCGTGAGGCACAGCAAAATCACCACGCGAAGTTGGCGATTCCAAAATTTCGGCCGCGTCTGATCTCCGGCGATGATGTGAAAGCCTTCCGTCAAAGTGGTCATCAATCTGGCGCCCACAAACAAAGTTCCTAAAAGACCAACAAGAATCCATCGCAGGGCGCTCTCCCCGTGGCGTCCAAGGTATGCGCCAACCAAATGGGCGCTCTCCGGCGGCAAAATAATTTGCAGGCGAAACCACATCTGCAGAACCGCGGAGGCTCCCCATCTTGTGCCGTGGAGAAGTCCGAGCCCGAGCAGAAGAATCGGGAAAAACGCCAAAAACATGCTGTACGCGGTCGCTTCCGCAACCACCTGGCACTGCGGAAACACCCGGCGGCCCGCTCGGTACATGCGCATTGCAAACGCTTTTAACTGGAACATCGCCACTGGATTAGATTATACGAAGACAGGCGGAGTGGCTGCGAGCTCGCACCCCGGCGCCGCGGTTCAGCGGATTGCGAAGCGTTCACCCGCACGTGTGGCTCTTGTGGCTCTGCGTCGCCAGGCGTAGACTCTTCAGAGACTCGCAAATTTGCAAATAAGGTGCATTCATTTCCATTCTCGGGAGGAATGCTTTCGTGACCACGCCGGCTAAGACCATCAGCGAAGGGACGCGCAGCGAAGAAATCATCCGCAAGCACAAGGAATTTTTGTGGCCCGCGGTGACCAATTACTTCAAGCGGCCGCTGGTAGCCGATCATGCGTCGATGCAATATTTGTGGGATTTGGAGGGGCGGAAGTATCTGGATTTCTTTGGCGGCATCGTGACGATTGGCGTTGGGCACTGTAACCCGAAAGTCACTTCGAAAATCAAGGCGCAAGTCGACAAGCTGCAGCACACGTCCACCGTGTTCCCCAACGAAGCGATCGTGAATCTCGCGGAAAAACTGGCGGAAATCACGCCCGGGAAATTGCAGAAGAGTTTCTTTTCGAATTCCGGTACTGAGGCGAACGAAACAGCGATTCTCCTGGCGCGCATGGCGAGCGAAAGCTATGACGTTGTTGCGTTGCGCCACTCGTACGCGGGTGCATCAAGCCTGGCAAAAAGCGTCACCGCGCACGCCGCCTGGCGCAAAGGCGGAGTGATTAGCGTCGGCGTGTCGCACGCCGTTAATGCGTATTGTTACCGCTGCCCGCTGCATTTGACGTATCCCGATTGCGGCGTGGCGTGCGCCAATGACGTTGAAAACCTGATTCAGACGGCGACCAGCGGCCGCATTGCGGCATTTATTGCGGAGCCGATACAGGGCGTGGGCGGATTTATTACTCCACCGCCGGAATATTTCAAGATTGTTTACAAAATTGTGAAGAACTACGGCGGCCTTTTTATCTCGGACGAAGTGCAGACCGGATTTGGCCGCACGGGCAAGAAATGGTTCGGCATCGAGCAGTGGGAAGTGACTCCGGACATTATTACCTGCGCGAAAAGCATGGGCAATGGCGTGCCGGTCGGCGCAACCATTACGACCAGCGAGCTGGCGGATAAATTCCAGGGCCTCACGATTTCGACTTTCGGCGGCAATCCGGTCACATCCGTGGCGGCGCGCGCGGTGATTGAAGTGATCGAGGAAGAAAATCTTCGCGAGAATACTCACGTCGTCGGCGGATATTTTCGCAAGGGCCTCGAGGAATTGAAGGAGAAGCATCCGATTATCGGCGACGTCCGCGGCATGGGCATGATGCAAGCGATTGAACTGGTGAAGGATCGCAAGACCAAAGAGCCCGCGCCGGAAGCGACGAACCAATTGCTCGAACGCGCACGCGACAACGGCTTGTTGATCGGCAAGGGCGGCCTTTACGGCAACGTGATTCGCATGGCTCCTCCGATGAATATTTCGAAGGCGGATGTGGATGAAGGAATACGTATGCTGGATAAGTCGCTGAGCGAAGTGCGCGTCTGACGGCCATGCCCGCGGCGACTCAGTTCCCAAGACTCGAGAGGTTTTCACTCTGGTGCAGATGGGCCGTCGCGCTTGTTACCGCTCTTGGTGGGCTGGCCTTTTCGATTTGGATGGGTGGTTTGGAGGCGCATGAAGGGTCTCGGGCTGGGGTAATCTGGTTCGCGGCCCTGGGTTTCTGTTGTGTCTTGGGCGGGATTTCATACATCTGGAAGCGCGCATTGGGGCTGCCGGCGCTGTATTTATTTGCACTACTTATAGCGACATGGTTAACGGTCCTAGCTCGTCAGAAATGGATTCAAAACGCTCAAGTGAACGATGGAAGTCTGTTCCTTGCTGCAGGGCTGGCCGGAATTTCGGGTCTCTATATTATTGGATTTCACAAGGCACGTCGGAAGAATCCGCCGCAACGCCTTAGTTTTTGGTGGTGGGTTGGCCCGAGGGGCTAGGGGAAAAATTATGGCGACGGCAGTGAGTTCAACGCAGGCATGCCGGAATTTTATCGGCGGGCGCTGGGTCGAGTCGAAGGCAACGAACATTGCCGAGCGGCGGAATCCGGCGAACACGGATGAAGTGGTGGCACGCGTGCCGCTGTCGACGCGCGATGAGATGCGCGAGGCGATTGCCGCCGCGAAGGCTGCCTTCCCTGCTTGGCGCGACACGCCGGCGCCGAATCGCGGAAAGATTCTCTTCAAGGCCGTACGCCTCATGGAAGAGCAAAAAGAAGAATTGGCGCAGATGCTGACACTCGAAGAGGGCAAGGCGCTGAAGGATTCGCTCGGCGAAGTGCAACGCAGCATCAACATTCTGGAATTCATGGCCGGAGAAGCGCGACGGCTGAATGGCGAAAGCTATCCGAGCGAGCTGCCCAAGAATTTTTCGTACACGATCAAGTCGCCGATTGGAGTGATTGGCGCGATCACGCCGTGGAATTTTCCGCTGTGCATCCCGGTGTGGAAAGTTGCTCCGGCCCTGGTGGCGGGAAACACATGTGTTTTGAAGCCGGCCGAGCTGACTCCACTGTGCGCCATTCGCATGACCGAAATTTTCGAGCAGGCGGGCTTGCCCGCGGGCGTTTTGAATCTCGTACTCGGTGCGGGTGAAGAAGTGGGCGACGAACTGGTGCAGAATCCGGACGTGCGCGCGATTTCTTTTACGGGTTCGACGGAGATCGGCTGCCAGATTTACGCCAGCGGCGCGCGCCGCATGCAAAAAGTGCAATGCGAAATGGGTGGGAAGAATCCAGTGGTGATTCTTGCCGATGCCGATTTACCGCTCGCAGTCGAATCCGTTGTTGCCGGCGCGTTCGCCTCCACGGGACAGCGCTGCACCGCCACAAGCCGCGTGGTGATCGAGGAAAGCGTGGCGCATAAATTCGTCGCCATGCTGACGGAGCGCGCTACAAAATTCAACGTGGGCAATGGGCTCGAGGCCGGCATCGACATGGGGCCGTCGGTAGACGAAAAGCAGATGAACACGGTGCTGAAATATATCGAGATCGGAAAAAAGGAAGGCAAGCTGCTGCTGGGCGGCGAACGACTGACGGACAGCAAGTACGACAAGGGATATTTCGTCGCGCCAACGATTTTTGATGATGTGGCGCCGAATAGCCGCATCGCGCAGGAGGAGATTTTCGGCCCGGTGTTGAGTGTTATTCACGTAAAGAATTTCGACGAGGCGCTCGACGCAGCGAATTCGGTTCGCTATGGACTCGCGAGCGCGATTTACACGAGCGACGCGTCGAAGATCTTCGAGTTCATCGATCGTATCGAAACGGGAATCACGCACGTCAATTCACCGACTGTGGGCGGTGAAGCGCATTTGCCCTTCGGCGGAATCAAAGATACGGGCGTGGGGCATCGCGAAGTGGGGCATGTGGCGCTGGATTTTTACACCGAGCTGAAGACGGTCTATATCGATTACACGGGACGCAAGCGCGAATCCAGCATTTATTGATGAGGACGCCCAAATGACCACGCAAAACACCAAATATCGCTCGCGCAGGCTTCAGATAATGATTGCCATGCTCGCGATTTTGGTTTTCGCGATGATTCTGCCGTTTCCGGCGTCAGCGCGGGCCGCAAATAGAATCAACTGGAAACCGATTGGCGACGCGATTCTTAAAATCACAGGACGCAAGCCGCCAAAAGCGTGGAGTGTATATCAGGATGAAAAGAAAAAGGAGCGGGTGCTGGTGGAGATGGATAATCGCTACCTGATTCTGGACGCGAAAACGAAACAGGTCTACGAAATCACGAGCGCACAATTTCAGCTTCACGGAAAATATTATCAGACCGCCATTCCGATTCCGGGCCCAACAGTGCCCAGCACAGGTTGGGATATTCGCGATATAGGTCCCGCGGAACGCATAGAGGTGCAGTTGACGAACGAGAATATTTCTTTCGATGTCGAGCTGCCCCACCCCCTCGATTTGCGCACCGCACACTAACGCGTTAGCCGGAAATGTTCTTTGCCTCTTTGCCGCTCACAACGCGGAGTCTTCGGAGACGGGTCCAGGGGAGTCGGCGGCCGATTGCGCGGGGCCTTTCAATTCTGCTACCAAAATTCCAATGAAAACCAGCGCCGCGCCAGATAGCTCCCGCGCGCCCAGGCGTTCGTGGGCGACGATTACGGAAGTCAGCGCGGCAAACACCGGCTCCAGGCTGAGCAGAATCGCCGTGTGCGTCGGCGTCGTATATTGTTGCGCCCAGACTTGCATCGAGAAGCACAGTGCCGTGGCGCCGATGGCGGTGATTAAAATTGCCCAAACTAGAGTCGGAGACCAAACGAGACGCGGCGGCTCCCATCGCGTCACCGCCAGCAGAGGCAAGCAGGCCGTGGTGAGTAGAGCGGTCACAATAACTTGCAAGACGCTCAGAGCCGGGACGGAATGCTTCACGCTGTAACGTCCCACGACAATGATGTACAGCGCGAACATCAACGCGCAGACCAACACGAGAAGATCTCCTGCATTCAACCGCGCGAATCCCGCCCGCGGCACGGTCAGGTAATAAAGCCCAACCAGCGCGACAATCGCGCCGGCCCATACCCATCGGTTCACGCTGCGTTTCCAAAACACGGCGAGCAGCACAGGAACCATCACGACTCCCGCGCCCGTGATGAAGCCCGCTTTCGATGGCGTGGTGAGTTTCAATCCCAAAGTCTGGAACGCATATCCGGCGAACATGAAAAAACCCATCAGCGCGCCGGCAGTCAACGTGGCGCGGGGCAATTTGCGCAGCGCGCGCCAATAGACAATCGCCATGACGATTGCCGCGAGGGAAAAGCGGAGCGCGTTGAAGACAAACACGGAGGAAAACGCGAGCGCGTCTTTTACAACGACGAACGTAGCGCCCCAGATGAGCGAGCAAAGCGCCAGCGCCAGATCAGCCTGAAAGCGGCGCGAATTTGTGAGGCTCATGAACGAGGACTCAGTGGCGTTCGTAAACGATGCGGCCGCCGGTGATGGTGATCTCGACGGAAGTATGAAGAAGCTGCGGGGCGGGAATGCGTGTGATGTCGACGGGATAAACGACGATGTCGGCAAGCATTCCGGGCTTGATCTGCCCTTTGGTGTTTTCCTCGAATTCACCATAGGCCGAGCCGGTGGTGTAATCAGAAATGCAATCGCTCATCGGAAGTTTTTCCTGCGGCTCCCAACCGCCGGCCGGGCCACCTTCGGGGAGTTCGCGCGTGGCGCATGCGTACAAGCCGCGCAACGGGTCGATTCCTTCGACGGGATAATCGGTGCCGAAGGCGAGACGCACGCCGTGTTTGCGCATTGAATTCCAGGCGTACGCTCCCTTCGAGCGCTCCGCGCCGAGACGCGCGCCGGCCCAACGTTCGTCGTCGAGCAGATGAACAGGCTGCATTGAGGCGATCACATTCAACTCGGCGAAGCGCGCAAAATCTTCGGGCGCGACCACCTGCGCATGCTCGATGCGATCGCGGCGGTCGCGAGGTCCGTTGGCGGCGCGCACGGCGGCAAAGGCGTCGAGCGCGACGCGATTCGCTTTGTCTCCGATGGCGTGAAAATTAAGCTGGAAGCCGGCCTTGTCGCGCTCAATAGACATGGGGTTCAGTTCTTTGGGCTGCATGCGGAGAATTCCGGAAGTAGATGGATCGTCGGAATAAGGAGCGAGCATCGCAGCGGTGCGCGAGCCTAGAGAACCGTCCATGAAAGCCTTCAGAGCGCCGGTCTTCAGCCACGGATCAGTGCTGGTGCCCTCGCGGCGCTCCTCTTCGAGCTTGGCGAGCGGCTCGGTGAAAGTGAGCCACTCCGTAATTCGCACTGGCAGCTTCCCTTCCTGCTTGAGTTCGCGATAAACGAGGAAATCCTGCCACGTGGAATAATCCTGAATCGAAGTGACGCCGTGAGAAACGGCGTCGGCGAGCGCGAGTTCAATGGCGCGGCGGCGGCGCTCGTGGCTGGCGGGAGGAACGTGACGATAGACGAGGCTCATCGCCGCGTCTTCTTCGAGCATGCCGTTTGGCTCTCCAGTTTTCGGGTCGCGCATGATGTGGCCTGCGCTCGGATCGGGCGTGTCTTTCGTGACGCCTGACAATTTGAGCGCAAGCGAATTCGCGACGGCAACGTGGCCGTCGACGCGGCCAAAAATCATCGGGTGCTCTTTCGAGACAGCGTCGAGATCCCAGCGCGTCGGGAAACGCTTTTCGGGCCAGAGCGTATGGTCCCAGCCGCGGCCGGTGATCCATTCGCCGGATTTATAATTTTTCAGCGCGGCGCGAATTCGCTGCTGAAATTCGTCGAGCGTTTTTGCTCCCTCCAAATTTACGGTGAGCATTCCCATCCCGGCGCTGGCGAGGTGCGTATGTGCGTCATTGAATCCCGGCATGGCGAAACGTCCATGCAAATCGATTACGCGCGTGTGCGGGCCAATCCATGCGTGAACGTCGTCGTTGCTGCAAACGGCGACAATTTTTTCGCCTTGAATCGCAATGGCCTCCGCATGAGTTGGTTGCGAGGCAACCGTATAAATATCGCCGTTGATCAGCGCCAAAGTGGCGGGCGTTTTTGCGGCGTGCTCGTGTTGAGCCATGGCGCTCCCTATTTCATGCAGTGAGTGCTCGGATGGGCGAGTCGTTGTGCTATTCGTGCGAGTTGGCTTGGATGGCGCGGCAAAAAGTAAAGCGGCGGAGGTAACGAGCATTGCCGCGCACGCGGTGGCTGAAAATTTCGCCGAAGGAGCAAGTGATTTCAGGGTTGGGCTCCTGCGACGGAGAGCAGAGTCAACATGGCGCGCTTCAAGCCGAGCTCGCGTCCAGCGGGATCGTACCATTCCTCGAGCGAATGCGAACCGCCGCCCTGTCCGCCCGCGCCGATGGCAATTGCAGGAATGCCTTGCGAGAGAGGCAGGTTTGCGTCGGTGGAGGAGCGCTCAAGACGTGAACGATTACCGAGGTAGCGATCCACGTTTTCGATGGCGGCGAGCAGCGGAGAATCCGCAGCCAATTTTCCGCCGGGGCGAACGCCGATGACCGTCACTTTCAATTTTAGCGCTTCACTACCCGGCGACCCCACGGCCATTTCTTCGTCGACGGCGCTGGCAAAGCTCTTGCGCAGCTCGTTTTCGAGACGCGACAACTCCGCGTCATCTTCGGAGCGCAAATCGACTTTCACGGCGGCTTCCGCGGGAATCGAGTTCACAGAGTTGCCGCCTTCGATCACGCCAAAATTAAAAGTAGTGCGCGGCTCTTCGGGGACGTGTGTTTTGGAGAATTGCACGATCCCACGCGAGAGCGCCGTGATGGGATTGGGCGCGCCGAAGTCGGACCAGCTATGGCCTCCCGGGCCGGTGATTTGCATATCGAGGCGACGCGAGGCAAGGCCGGTGGTAGTGACGTAATCGGTGGCGGCACCGTCAAGGGCAATGACAGCGCGAATGTTCCCCTTGTACGTGCTCATCAATTCGCGGATGCCGCGCAAGTTCCCTTCCCCTTCTTCCCCCACGTCAGCGGCAAAGACAATCTTCAGCGGCGTTTTCAACTGCGCCTCATTCATCGCGCGCGCAATGGCGACAAGCGCGGCCAGTCCCGCGCCGTCATCGGAAATTCCTGGGCCCTGGAGGCGGGCATTGACGCGCTTGACATGGACGTCGGTGCCTGCGGGAAAGACAGTGTCGAGGTGCGCGACGACGAGGACGACGTCCTTGCTAGTGTCCTTGTCTTTGCCAGAGGGGCCACCGCGCTCGCCAATCACATTGCCGACGGAATCAGTGCGCACATCGAGGCCGTTGGTGGCGAGAAGCTTCGCCACATAGGCGGCGCGGGCCTCTTCGTGGAATTCCGGCGCGGGAATTTCGGTTATGGCGATTTGTTGTTCCGTAACCCAGTCGAGATTTTTATCCAGCCAGGACATAGCCCGAGCCACGCGTTTGTCTTGGACGAGAGTATCGATCGGATTCGCGGCGCGCGCGGTCAGCGTTCCCATAACCAACAGGATACCGAACAAGAAAAAAACTTTCACGGACTTTATCGATCCGCCGTTCGCGGGCAAGCGAGATGCGTTCACCGAAATTTGACGTGGATTCACTTCAGCGCTTCGTCGCCGGCTTGCTATGGGCATCGGCTGTACAGAGTGCGACGATTTCTTCGTTGGTCATGATGCGTTCGGCTTTCTTGGCGGCTTGAAAGATGCGTTCAACGAGTTCGTCAGTGGCCGGAATTTTGTGGCTCTCGAGCCAGTAAGTGACGTTGGAACGGCCGCTCAAGGGGCCGATTTCGATTATCTGCTCCAGGCCGAAAAGATGCGAGGGCACGCCGCTGTAAACGGAGTCCGCGAGCATGACGTCATTTTTCTTGTACGCTTTGATAATCGCGGCGGCGTGTACGCCTGTGGCGGTGCGAAAAGCGTCCCGTCCGACGACCGGATAATTCGGAGGGACGACGGTATGCGTGGCGCGCGATACGGTGTCCGAATATTCTTTTAGCTTCGAGAGGTCGCGGTCAATCAAGCCCATGAGCCGGAGATTGACGAGCATGAGTTCCATCGGCGTGTTGCCGACGCGCTCGCCGAGGGAATTCGCGGCGGCGTGCACTTGGTTGGCCCCGGCGGCAATCGCGGCAAGGGAGTTTGCGATGGAGAGGCCGCGGTCGTTGTGCCCATGCCAATCAACGCGAATATTTTCCCCGGATGGCTTCACGATTTCTTGGATGGCGAAATAGACAAGATTGTAAGCGCCTCGCGGTTCGGCGTGACCAACCGTGTCGCACAGGACGATGGCGCGCGCGCCACAGCGAATCGCGGTGGTGTAGAGAGTTTTCACGGTTGCGGCGTCGGCGCGCGTTGTGTCTTCAGTGACGTACATTACGGGCAAGTCTTGCGCGACGGCGAACTTCACGGCGTCTTCGGTGGTGCGTTGGAGATGCTCGACGGTCCAGTCTTCGACAAGACGGCGGATGGGGCTTGAACCGAGAAACGTCGCAGCTTCAATCGCGATGCCGGTTTTTTGCGAAATTTCCGCAATGGGACGGATGTCGTTCGCGTGCGTGCGCGCGGCACAGTTCGGACGGATTTTCATGCGGCAACGGACGATCTCCTTCGCGAGAGCTTCCGTGTCGTCGTAAGCCCGCGGGCCGGCGCCGGGAAGGCCGATATTCACGGTGTCTATGCCGAGGTCTTCCATCAAATGCAAAATGTGTATTTTTTCTTCGATGCTGGGGTCGCGCACAGAGGGATTCTGTAGGCCGTCGCGCAGCGTCTCGTCATTCAGCATGACCTTGCGGTCGAGCGGAATGTCGCGGCCTTTGGCGGTGTTCCAGTCGTAGATCAATTCGCTTAAGTCCATCAATGCTCCGCTACCGTGCCACTTCTCGCAGACAATTCAGCCGATGCGCGGATTCTAACCGATTTTCCACGGCTCTGGATACTTAAGCGCGACCAGGTAGAGTCCAGCGGGATCCGCGGTTGGACCGGAGAGCGAGCGGTCGCGCGATTCGAATAGTTTGGGGATGTCAGAGGTAGAAAGTTTGCCGCGCCCGACTTCAAGCAGAGTGCCGACGATTTTGCGCACCATGTAACGCAGAAACGAGCGGCCGGTGACTTCGTAGACGAGCTCTTGTTTATCCGGATGTGAAGTCAGTGTAGAGCGAAGAATGACGCGGACGGGGGAGCGATCCTTGTCTGTGTCTTCGGAACCGCTCGATGCGGCGAACGACGTGAAGTCGTGCTCGCCCTCGAACAGAGGGGCGGCTTCGGTCATGTTTGCTTCGTTGAGTGGATACGGATAATGCAAAACGCGCTGATGATCGAAGGGCGAGACTACAGGTCCGCGAAAGATGCGGTAGTGGTACGTTTTCTCGAGGGCGTGCCAGCGCGCGTGAAAATCAGGTCCCATTTCTTCGGCGGCGACCACGCGGATCGCGGGCGGGAGCAAGGCATTGAGCGCGCGCTGCAATTCTTCGGTGGCGAGGAGCGATTGCGTTTTGAAGCTCGCGACCTGGCCGAGCGCGTGAACGCCGCTGTCTGTCCGGCTC
>DASZCH010000127.1:0-8514 GCA_035943235.1 Candidatus Acidiferrales bacterium | reverse complement strand
ACATAGGCCAGCCATTTGTCATCTGGGGAAAGGACTGGCAGCACCTGGTCAAACTGATTCTGAATGACCGGAAATGGCTTGCGGTCGCCGGCCATTGGCATGGCCCAGATCTCGAAGCGTGCGTTCCGCTGGTCCTTCCTGCGGTGGAAAAGCAGGTACTGGCCATCCGAGGAGAAGGACGGGACGGACTCCGCGGCATCATCCGCAACCAAGGGTGTCGTCACCCCCGTGCCGTCCGAGGCTTTCTCGTAAAGATGGGGTAAGCCGCTGCGGTTTGAGAAAAACACGATGGATCTTCCGTCGGGCGTCCAGGTAGGCCCGCGGTCACCAGCGGTGGAAAACGTGATGCGCGTTTTGATTCCACGTGCGAGATCGAAGACCCAAATATTCGGATGGTTGGCACTCTGAGCTCCTTTCTGAGCTACAGCCACCGCCAGCTTGCGCCCGTCGGGCGAAATAGCAGGGTCCCAATACATAAGGTCGGACGAAACATCAGTTTCCCGAACCTCTTTGCCGCTGCGGTCGCGCCACCAGAGGTGGCGTGCACCCCCCAAATCCTCGCCCGTTTCGTACGCCAGCATTCCGTTCCCCGAAGCGGTAAGAATTCCCTGACTGACCGTTGTAAGGACGGCGGCGTGCTCCGTCACGGGCGCGGCGTCTCCCGACAGGCGCAGGCTGCCGGGATCAAAATGCTGGGCCATCAGCGTTCCTTCGCGGATGAAGAGTAGATATCCGGGCGAAGCGTAAACGGCGTTCGAATCGTTGGCAAAAAGCAGCTTTGGCTCGCCTCCATCGAGCGAGCCTGCATACACGGCACCGCCGCCAGCCGCGCCCGCGAAGAAGAGAAAATGCCTCCCGTCAGGAAGAAACTGCGGCCACCTCTGGCTGGTGTCCTTCAGTGACTCATCGAGTTTTCTCACGGGCTGGGGTGTGCCGCCAGAGGCTGGAATGCGGCGAAGTGCGCCGCCGTCATTCACGCCGAACAGGATGGTGCCGTCAGGCGCCCAGGCTCCCCCGCGGCCGCCCGCCTGTGCGTCGGCTAAAGCCAGAGCCGGGCCTCCGGAAGCGTCGATGCGATAGAGTTTGCCATTGGCGAAAAATCCGAGATACCGCCCGTCCGGAGACCAGAATGGAAACGATGCCCCATCGGTACCTTCGAGAGGTTGAGCCATCGTTGAGTTTAGAGACCGGACCCACAGCAGCGCCCGATTCGCGTCGCCTGCGATGAAAGCTAACCGCTGGCCGTCGGGCGAGAGAACCGGCGAGCCACCGCCAACCGCTCCGGTGAAAACAAATCTCATGTTTGCGGGCGAAGAAATTTCCGCGATGACGACGCGCGCGGGTTGCGGGGCCCGCGCGACATAGCCCACAATGGCGAATGCAAACCCAATCGCAAACAAGGCCACCACGCCCCACGCGATCCGCTCGCGATTTTTGCGGTGCGCAATAACGGGCGCGGGCACGCCGGCCTGCGAGCCTGCTTCGCGTATCCATTCCAGTTGCAGCTTCACATCATGCGCTGACTGAAACCTCTCATCCGGATCCTTCGCCAGGCAAATTTTCACTGTGCGGTCCAGCGCCGGAGGCGACATCGGCTGCACGCTCGAAATTGCCGGAGGCTCGCGTTCCAGAATCGCCGCAATCACGCTGGCTGTCGTTTTGCCTTCGAACGCGCGCTTGCCGGTGGCCATCTCGAACAGCACCGCACCAAACGAAAAAATATCCGAGCGTGCGTCCGCCTCTTTTCCCTCCATCTGCTCCGGCGACATGTACTGAAACGTGCCAACGATCGTCCCTTGCGCCGTCACTGGCGTCGTGCGCCCCGAAGGATTAAGCGACTGCGTCAAACTCGTCAGCGCCGGTGCCGCGCCATCGCCCGCCGCTTTCGCCAAGCCAAAATCCATCAGCTTCGCGCCCGATTTCGTCAGCATGATGTTCGAAGGCTTCAGATCGCGATGCAGAATGCCTTTGCGGTGCGCTTTATCCAACGCGTCGGAAATTTCGATTCCAGTGCGCAGCAATTCCGCCGTGGCCAGCGGACCTTTTTCCAAACGCTTCGCCAGCGTCTCGCCTTCCACAAGTTCCATCACCAGAAAATCCGTGCCGTCCTGATGGCCCACATCGTAGAGCGTGCAGATATGCGGATGGTTCAGCGAAGAAACCGCGCGCGCTTCGCGCTCAAAGCGCTGCGTCGCGCCGGGATCTTCGCTTAAATGCTGCGGCAAAATCTTGATGGCCACATCGCGCCCCAGCCGCGTATCCCGCGCGCGATACACCTCTCCCATGCCGCCTGCGCCCAGGGGTGACTCGATTTCATACGGCCCTAATTTTGTGCCGGAGACAAGGGACATGTTGCGCGGGATTATACATCAGACTCCGAGTGATTCAGGGCGACTGGATGCGGAAGGTGGCGGCGCCAAAGGCCGTCCGGTGTACGTTTCCACAGCCACGACAAGTTCGCGCGGCACACTCGGTGCAAACGTCCGGAGCGCAAACGAGACGCTCCGTAACGTCCGGAGGATCCACGACGCGCAGACGGGCCAGGGGCGGCCCGATGAGTTCGATCGGGCCCTACAAAGGCAATGCAGAAGCCTCAGGTCAGGCGCCGCAGAAACGGCGTCGGCGGGACCTGAGCTACAGGAACGGAGAGACGGCCCGATGAAGACGATCGGGCCCTACAAAGGCAAAGGCCACATCGGTCTTTGCTTGGTTAGTGGAGCCAGCGGATGAGGATGTGGTAGAAGGCGGCGCCGAGGAGGCCGGCGGCAGGGATGGTGAGGATCCACGCCCACACAATGCGGCGAGTGACGCCCCAGCGGACGGCGGTGAGGCGTTGGGACGCGCCGACTCCGGAGATGGCTCCGGTGATGACGTGCGTGGTGCTGACGGGAATTCCGGCGGCGGCGGTGCCGAACAAAGTGAGCGCGGCGGCGGTTTCGGCGGCGAATCCGGTGAACGGTTGCAGCTTGGTGATGCGCTGGCCCATGGTGCGCACGACGCGCCAGCCTCCGGCCATTGTGCCTCCGGCCATGGCGAGCGCGCAGCAGATGATCACCCAGTCGGGGACGACGTACTTCGTCATGTAGCCGCTGGTGACGAGCGCGGCGGTGATGATGCCCATGCTCTTTTGCGAGTCGTTGGTACCGTGGCCGAAGCTGAACGCGGCGGCGGAGAGCAACTGCAAGCGGCGGAACCAGCGGTCGACGCGGCTCGGCGACTGCCTGTAGACGAGCCAACTCGAAATGATGGTGACGAAAAGTCCCACGAACAGGCCAATCACCGGCGCGATGAAAATGAAAATCACGGGAAGCGTCCATCCGTGCCACAGGATGGCTCTGAATCCCGCGGCAGCAATGGCCGCGCCGCCGTATCCGCCCATCAGCGCGTGCGAAGAGCTGCAGGGAATTCCGAGTCGAATGGTGGCGTAATTCCAGATGATCGCGCCCATCAATCCCGCGAGCAGCACGTGTTGATTGACGAGGTGCAGGTCGACAAGGCCTTTGCCCATTGTGGAGGCGACGGCCGTGCCGAAAGTGAGCGGCGCGACGAAGTTCCAGAATGCCGCCCAGATGACGGCCCACGATGGCCGGAGCACGCGCGTGGAAACGATGGTGGCGATGGAGCTGGCGGCGTCGTGCCAGCCGTTGGTGAAATCAAACATCAGGCTGACGACAACGATGATGATCAGCAGGTGAAAGCTGTTCACGCCGGGCGCTCCGCTGGATTGCGTGGCCGGGCGGCAGCGTGCGGGCCGGGCGGTTGGCTGAGGTTCATGCGTTTTTCAGGGTGATGGTTTCGATGACGTTGGCTACGTCTTCGCACTTGTCCGCGGCGATTTCGAGAACTTCGATGATTTCTTTCCACTTGATGATTTGGACGGGATCTTTTTCCTGCTCAAAAAGGGTGCCGATTAAATTACGGCAGAGACGGTCGGCTTCGTTTTCCAGGCGATTGATTTCGATGCAATGGCTGAGGACGTGGTCCTTTTGCTCGAGGACGCGGACGGCGGCGACCATTTCCTTTGTGGCGTCGAGAAGGGCGCGCGCGAGGTCAACGACCCCCGGACGGATTTTTTCGATGCGATAGGTGACGAGGCGGCTGGCGGCGGCGTCGGTGAGATCGAGGACGTCGTCAATTTTGCTGGCAAGTTCGTGGATGTCTTCGCGGTCAAATGGAGTGATGAAGGTGCGATTGAGCTTCTTGAGCAAATTGTGCGTGATTGTGTCATTGGCGTGCTCGATGTCCTTGATTTTTTCGGCGGAGGCGGTGGGATTCGAGAAATCTTCGAGCATGGCGACCATGGCCTGTGCGGCGACGTAAACGTTTTCGGCGAGCTCCACAAACATGTTGTGGAAGCCCTTTTCGCGAGGTAGAAGTTTGCTGAGGAGTCCGGGCATTAAAGCGAGCCGATCCTGTCTTGTCGATTAAGCGCGCACCACTATACCGAAAGGCAATCGGAGGGACAAGGAAGTGTTCGGAAGACCCGGTTACGGGCCGGGTCAGGAGCCGGAAGAAAGAAAACCGCCCGGCCAAGAGCGCCGGGCGGTAGTGAGCCTTACGGTTTGTAAGGATTAGAGGTGATGGTGGTCGCCGCGCCCGTCGGGCTTGCCCGGTTTGTGGTCGGGCTTCGCGGGATGTTCCCTGTCATTACGCTGGTTGCGTTCTGGCCGGGCGTTATTGGGGTGCGACTCACGGTTTTCCGGCCGGTTGCGATTGTCGTTGCGGACATCGCGGTGATTGTCGTCGCGGCGGGCTCCGTTGCCGAAGTCTCCGCGATTTTCGCGGCCGCGATTGTCATTTGGACGATCTCCAAAGCGCTCGCCACGGTCGTTTCCGTGGACGGCGCCGTGCTCGTTGAATGCGCCGGGGCGAGGCGTGGCTGCGACGTCCGGACGGCCGTGATTGAAGCGAGCGAACTGCGCGCGGTTGTGGCTGGCTTCATCGCGATGCTCGTCCTGCTGTCTCGTTGGTTCAAAATGACGTTCGTGGCCCCAGGACTCTTCTTCGCGTGATGGGCGGGCATTGATGCCTCCGCGGCCGCCGTTAAAGCTGACGCGGCTTACGAAGCGTTCGTCAACGCGCCGTTCGTAAACGTTGTGGACGATACGCACGTCGACGTGGTTGATGGAGCGGTTATAGAAAAACTCGCGGCCACGCCATTCGCCTCCCACAAAACCGACGCCGGGATAGCCGAAGCCGTAGTTGATGCCGCCGTAGAAGCCGACATGAGGTCCCCAGTAGCCACGATGCCAGACATAAACACCTTCGCCCCAACCCCAGTAGCCGGGAGTCCAGAGTAAGCCGGGCTCGGGCGCCAATACCCACGTGCCGGGAACCCAATAGTAGCCGTCATCGCCGTAGGCCCAGTAGCCGGGCGTCCAAATATAGCCGGGGCCGGGGCAGATGGGCTGCGCGTAAACGGGCAGCGCTGGCGGGCCAACTCTGATGGACACGCCGACGCGGACCTGAGCGTGGGACGCGGCCGGGACGGCCAACGCTAAGAAGGCCAGGAGGAACCATCGCAAAAAGCTGGATTTACGCATCATCGTTTTCACCTCAGTGCATTCTTTGCCCTGCAACTACTAAAACACCCCGGAAGCGCAAAAGTTGCGCGCGTGACAAGTGCGAGTCCGAGCGTAGCGCGGCGAAGGAGGGGTTTCAAGAAAATGGAAGGGAAGGCGTGTTTGGACAGCACCTGTACGACTGGGCAGGTTGCGCTTAGTGGTTTTGCGGCGAGAAGCCTGCCATAATCTGCGGCGCGTAAAGTCAGCGGTTCAGTGTTCAGTGATCAGACAAAAACAAGCAGGGGCGGAGTCGTTTGTCGAGACGGCGGAGCAGATAGGATAAGGCAATAAGTCAATGCTAAGCGCGGGAAGCAAACTTGGCCCGTATGAGGTTCTCGGGCCGGCGGGCGCGGGCGGAATGGGAGAGGTTTACCGCGCGCGGGACACGCGGCTCGGGCGCGACGTGGCGGTGAAAGTCTTGCCCGAGGCGTTTGCGCGCGACGCGGAGCGCATGGCTCGTCTGCGGCGCGAAGCGCAAGTGCTCGCATCGCTCAATCATCCGAATATCGCGGCGATTTACGGATTCGAAGATTCCGGCGCGACGCACGCGCTGGTGATGGAGCTTGTCGAAGGGCCTACGCTCTCCGCACACATCAAGCAGGGCGCGATTCCCGTGGAGGAAGTACTGCCGATCGCCAAACAGATCTGCGAAGGCGTGGAATACGCGCATGAGCGCGGGATCATTCACCGCGATCTGAAACCATCGAATGTGAAGGTAACGCCAGACGGGCACGTGAAGGTTCTTGACTTTGGATTAGCGAAGGCGATTGAAGGTGATTCTTCGGCGACGAACATTGAGAATTCGCCGACGCTAAGCGCGATGGCCACGAGAGCCGGGATTATTTTGGGAACGGCGGCATACATGTCGCCGGAGCAGGCCAAGGGCAAAGCAGTGGATCGCCGCACGGATATCTGGGCGTTCGGCTGCGTGCTATACGAGATGCTGGCGGGCAGAATGGCGTTCGGGGGAGAGACGGCAACCGAGACGCTCGCGGCGATCCTGAAGAGCGAGCCCGACTGGTCTCAACTCCCTTCCGCAACTCCCGCGCAGGTTCATGTTTTGTTGCGGCGCTGTTTGGAGAAAGATCCGAGGCAGCGCCTGCGGGACATGGGGGACGCCCGCATCGTTCTGGAAGAGTGTATTTCCGGGGCGCCGAAATACTCATCGTTGTTAGTTGCGCCCCCGATTTTGCTAGCCCCTCGGCCTTGGTGGCGAGGGCTTCTGCCCTGGACTCTCACTGCGATCGCGGTGACAGCGGCGCTTGCCCTGTTTTTTCAACGCAAGGCGCCAGCGGTTCCTCCGCTCAAACTCGAAATCAACGTGGATAAGCTTATGACGGACTGGAGCTCCAATCCGCAAATCTCGCCAGATGGCCAAACGATCGCTTACCAGGCCGGGAATGATTTGTTCGTGCGAAACCTGGACCAGTTGAATCCGAGGAAGCTTTACTCGTTCGCTACGCCGGGACATGTCATGTTTTGGTCTCCGGGCAGCGAGTCCATTGCCTTTGCGGACCAAGGAAAGCTCTTTCGCATTCCGGCAGGCGGCGGTCCGAGCACGCAGATTTGTGACCTGCCCGAGGCGATTCTGGGCGGAGCATGGGCAGAGGATGGAGAAATTTCCGTGTCCTCTTGGCGCGGAGATATGTACGAAGTTCCGGCGCAGGGTGGCGACGTCAAGCGGAGGGGGCTGCTTGCGCCGCAAACAGAAGTGGACTTCCATGAGGTGAGCCTGCTGCCAAACGGACTTGGTCTGGCGTATATAGTGCATGAGGTCTCAGGTGTCGCCAGACTCGATGCTCTCTCAAGGGGCACACACAAGACAATGTTTAGCCGAAAGGGCTGGTGGTTGGGGACTCCGGTCTACTCCCCACCTGGCGAAATACTTTTTGAAAAAACAAGCACGAATGACCCACGGCCAAGCATTTGGGCTATTCTATTTTCAAAAAGCAAGCTCGAAGCAACGGGCGAGCCGTTTCTCGTGACGGGACAAGGCATGTCGCCGAGTGTCTCCCGTGAGGGAACACTGATTTATGAAGTGCCCGACCCGCCTGAACAAGCGCAAATGATTTGGGTGAGTCGGAACGGAAAGGTTGTAGGAAGTGTCGGAGAAGCGCAGCCGGGACTCGCGTTTCCGAAGATTTCTCCGGAAGGAAAACGCGTAGCTATCGCTGCCGTCACACCGAGTGGTGTTGAGGATCTGTGGGTTTACGATATGGCTCGCGGAGTTCGAACGCAGTTACTTCCCGCTTCCGGTGAACGCTACGGTTTCCAGCCGAGCTGGACATCGGACGGCAGTCATATTGTATTCAGTGCGATCAATGACATTCGGGAAGAACTTTTCCTCGAAGCAGCGGATGGTTCCGGGGTGCTAAGGGACCTGATGCCCGGAGGCGCGCCGCAAATGTCGGAGCGCGGAGACTATCTGGCATATACCCGGGAGAAAAGTGCGGCAGCCAGCAGCGAGGCGGGTTCGACGCAAGTGTGTTACGTAGCGTTCAATGCCGCGAAATTCCAATCGGAAGGACAGCCTGTCTGTCTGGCGAATACATCCGCGACGGATAATAGCCTTCGTATCTCGCCGGATGAACACTATGCCGCCTACACTGCCGAAGAGGGAGGGCAAATTCAGATCTTCATCACAGGCCTTCCTGGTGGGGGAGGACGCTGGCAAGTGTCCGTAGATGGCGGGCAGTCACCCGTATGGAGTCATCACGGCAACGAGTTGTACTACATCGCGCACAATAGCATGATGGAGGTGAAGGTCGCCACCGGGTCGCGGCAACTCAGCGCACCGGTCAACCTGTTTTCACTCGAAGGCCTTCATCCAGCGTTTCCGCAATTTCTCGGAGGTTCGATCTTCGACATCTCGCGGGACGACCAGCGCTTTTTGATCGTGCAGTGTGGGCGAAACACCGCCAGGAAGAATCGTCGTGGATCAGAATTGGTT
>DASZCH010000126.1:0-20135 GCA_035943235.1 Candidatus Acidiferrales bacterium | reverse complement strand
GAACAACGGCATAGGCGACGGGCGACACGAAATAGTGACTCATCTCTTTGCGATAAATAGCGTATAGGCCGCGCATATTAATTTCGCTCCTCCGCTTTCCCGGCCGGATTCTGCCCCTCGTCTTCCGTGGTGAGTTGCAGGAAAATTTCCTCGAGGCTCAAGTTCATGCCTCGCAGCTCGTGAAGCGCCCAACCCTTCCCAACCACCTCGGCCGCGATTTGGCTTCGCAAGTCCTGTCCCTGGCTCGCTTCGATAGTGGCGACCAACCGTCCCGTGGACCCCAGCGAAGCGATCTCTACTTTTCGCACGCCGGAAATTTGCGTCAGCGCGTCGCGCAACTGTTTTTCGGGCGCTTGCACCTCCACGCGAATCCGCTCCTCGCCCTTAAGCTGCAGCGTCAGATTCTCCGGCGTATCCACAGCGACAATTTTCCCGCGGTTGATGATGACCACGCGGTCGCACGTCATGCTCACTTCGGGCAAAATGTGCGTGGAAAGAATGATCGTGTGGCTTCCCGCCAATCCCTTGATCAGATTGCGAACTTCAATAATCTGCTTCGGATCCAAACCCACGGTCGGCTCGTCGAGAATAATCACATCCGGATCGTGAACGATTGCCTGCGCCAGGCCCACGCGCTGTTTGTAACCGCGCGACAGACGTTTGACCAGTTCATCGCGTTTGTCCACAATCTTTGCCATTTCCAGGGCCGCACCGACGCGGGCTGCACGTTTTTCGGGCGGCACATTCTTGATGCGCGCCACAAAATCGAGATACGAACGCACGGTCATGTCGAAATAAAGCGGCGGATTCTCGGGCAAATAACCAATGCGGCGGCGCACTTCCATCGAATCGTCAAAAACGTCGAAGCCGGCAATCTTCGCCGTACCTCCCGTGGCGGGGAGATAGCCCGTCAGCACGCGCATTGTGGTCGTCTTGCCCGCGCCATTCGGTCCCAAAAATCCGAGGATCTCACCCTTTTTTACGGAAAATGAAATGTGGTCGACTGCGGTCTTATCTCCAAAGGATTTCGTCAAGTCCTGAACTTCTATCAATCCGGTACCTCCTGCTACGAAATTAAGCCTGCCAACCGCACAGATCGCACTGACAGACGAAAGCGCACGCTTTCAAACTGACCTTTATACTAAAATTTTGGTCGCGAGGCCAAGCGTTCGTCGCAAAAAATTGTTGGCGGGCGCGACAAACATCAGCGCAGGTATTACATCGCAGAGAATCTATTTCTTCGCATAAGGTTGCCCGCAGGTTGGAAGGAGTGCGGGTAACTGCCGAGGTTAGTCACCGATATTGTAAGTCACGACGGTCTTAAAAACTCCGCAGCCGGGACGTGGTTTGAACTTCATTGATTTTGCCAGCGACACGAGTTGGTTCGCGACCTCCAGTGATGTAGGGTGAACTGCCTTGGCATCCACCACATCGCCGTCTTCGCTAATTTCTATGACCACTGCACCGTAGACCTTGGCTTTAGACTGCTTCTTCCCTTTCGGCTGCTTTGGCGGCGGAATGACCTCCGGCGGCTTGCTACAGTCCCCCCTTTTTTTCTGCGTTGATGCCGGTGATCGCAGAGCAAAAGTGAACGTGAGGCATACCGCAAGGAGTCGAAGCATGCATCGCAGAAGCATTTCGGGCGACCCTATCGCAGTTATCTCCGTTATTCAATGCAAAAACGAATCGAGCTTTTCGCATATGCAACAAATTGACCTCATCGGCCCGCGAAGTTTTCCGGCATTGACTTGCGCGCGCGACAGGCATAACGTTCGCCGCCAATGATTCGTGGATGCAAGAGCGGATGCGGAAACAGATGACGAATCGCCTTTTGATGGCGTTTCTGGCCATTTGCGCGACCGTCGCGGCCCTCGCGCTAATCAGCCACGCCGGAGTGCTGTATATCGCGCCTGTGGCGCTGCTTACGCTTCGCTGGCTTGCCATTGCCCTGCTCGCTGTGTACGCAACGGCCCGCCGTTCGTTGACGCTCTGGATTCTCGTGGGCTTGCTTGCCGGCGCGGAGTTTGGTCACGATGCTCCGGCAACCGCAATGAAACTCCAAATCCTTGGCGCGATTTTTCTGCGACTCATCCAGGTCATCATCGCGCCGTTGCTCTTTGGAACGCTCGTCGTCGGAATCGCCGGCCACGCGGAGCTGAAAAAAATCGGACGCATGGCCATCAAGGCGCTTATCTTCTTCGAGGTTGTTTCGACCATCGCTCTGATCATCGGCTTGATAGCGATAAACATCAGCAAGGCCGGCGTGGGCGTGCATCTCCCTGCCCAAACAGCACAGCAATCTGCTGCTCCAACAACCCCGCAATCTGCAAATCAACTCATCCTCAACGTGTTTCCTGAAAACATTGCCAAGTCGGTGGCCGAAGGTCAAATCTTGCAAGTGGTCGTCTTCAGCATTTTATTCGGCATCGGCCTGGCCCTTGTGAAGGAACCCAAGCGCCGCCCGATGGTCTCATTTGCCGACAGCCTTGCCGAAACGATGTTCAAGTTCACGAATCTAGTGATGTATCTCGCCCCAATGGGGGTATTTGGCGCGATCGCTTACACTACAGGACATCTCGGCTTGGGCGTCATGTTGCCCTTGCTCAAGCTGCTGGCGACCTTATACGTAGCGCTTGCCGTTTTTGTGTTTCTTGTGCTGCTGCCCATCGCGCTGATGGCTCACGTCCCGCTGCGCGAGTTTTTGCGCGCCATTGCTGAACCGTCGACCATAGCGTTCGGTACCAGCAGCTCAGAAGCTGCGCTGCCGAGCGCCATGGAAAATATGGAAAGAATCGGTGTGCCGCGGGGAATCGTCGCCTTCGTGATGCCAACCGGCTATAGCTTCAACCTCACCGGTTCAAGTCTCTATCAATCGCTGGGACTCATTTTCATGGCGCAAGCCGCCGGAATCCATCTCACGATCGGCCAGCAATCCCTGATGATGCTGACTCTGCTTCTGACCAGCAAAGGGACCGCGGGCGTCGCGCGCGCCAGTTTGGTGATCGTGCTCGCCGCGGCCACGTCGTTTCATTTCCCGGTTGAATCATTCTATTTATTGTTCGCGGTTGATCCGCTGATGGACATGGTGCGCACGACAGTCAACGTAGTCGGAAACTGCCTCGCCACGGTGGTCGTCGCGCGGTGGGAAGGCGACCTGCCAACGTCAAACGCACTGCAGCCGTTGAAATAAACGCCTATTCCACGCGCAACTCCGGCCGCGTCCCAAAGAATCCGAAATAGAGCGCCAAACTGACCGCGATGACCGCCGCATACGCGTAAAAGGGCAGCGCGATATCGGAAACGTCAAACATGTATCCGGTAAACGCTACGGCCCCGCTGGCGGACGTAAGCCGCGCCACTTGACTCGCCGCCAGCGCGCGCCCCATTTCGTTTTCGCGCACCATGGCCGTCAGCGCCGTCTGCTGCGCGGGAACGGCCATCACCCTTAACGCCGGTGTGATCAAGTAAATCGCCAGCGCCAGTGCAAGAATCCGAGTGAGCGGCAGCAGTAATAGCAACAGCGCCCCCAGACCGCGTGTAACCGCAACGCCCTTCACGAATCCGAATTGCCTTTCGATTCGCGGCGCAATCAAAATCGCCGCCGCGGCCACTAATTCGCTCCCAAATCCGTATACGGACATTCGCTGCTTCGATACGTGGTACACGATGACGAAGAACGGAATCAGGAATGGCATGATCAGTCCCTGCGAAATTCCATTCACGGCGCCGGTCAATGAAAATTTCCCAATCACCTTTCTGCTCTTCAGCCTCTTCCATTCGCCGCGTTGATCCCGCAATTTCATCGGCAGCAAGAAAAGTACTCCTACCGCACTGACCAACGCGGCAGCGAGAAACGCATTTCGCGCACTGAACAACGCCGCAACCAGCATTCCCGCGGCTCCCACCAGCCCGCTCAGGAATGTGAACAGTGAAAAATAAAACGTGCGATTCCCTACGCTCGTCAAATCGGCGATTACCGCGGTCTGGATCGGCTGAGCCGCTCCGCCCACGCTTCCAGTCGCGCGCGACCCCGTCGCTGAAAAGCCGCCGAGCATCACCGCCAAGAACAGGATCGGAAGTCTGCCGGAAGCGAAAGCCAAAAACGCACCCGCAGGCAACAAAACTCCGGCAAGCACCAGGGTCCGTTTGCGTCCCCAGAGATCGGTCAAGAAGCCAAATAGCAATGCAAACCCGGCTGTAGCGAGCGTCGCGGCGGTATAAAGCAAGCCCAGATCGAGTGCACTGTAGTGAAGAGACTGCAACACGTAATACGGAAAGACGAGGACGATGATTCCCGCCGATAAGCTTCTCGTCACGCGAAACAGCATCAACAGGAGCAATTGTCCGGAATCGTGGCTCACGCTTCCAGTCTACCGGAAGCCGCTCTCGTACCGAACAGTCTTCCCGGCATCAATCCAGGGCAACGAGCGCCCGCAAAAGCGCATCCAGTTGTCCTGGAATCGTGCTCTACTAGGCCCATTCACTGTGCACGTTAAATTCGCGTCACAAGATGCGCGTTGACACGATGGAGCCATTTTGTTATTCAACCTGTTTGCTTTGTGCTCGGGCACCTCTTGAGCCTGCCGCACACCGGGATTGATCTCACCTGGTCAATCTGGCCTCCCGCGAACGAGTATGCCGCTGAATCAACGGAGGATTGCTGTCTTGATCTCGGATAAGATAGAGAGCCATTGAAGCCAAGCAAGGACGGAATGAAGACGCATCGCATACTCCTGACGAGATTGTTTCTTGCGTTGCTCACGGCCGCGTTTCTCTCCGGCTGCGGCGGCAGCAGCAACAGCCTGCTCATCATCGTAATCAGTCCGAACGCGAACCAGTTCGTCGACCAAAATCAATCCGTGGCTTTCACGGCGTTCGTCGCAAACGACACGTCGGATGCAGGCGTCATCTGGAGCCTTTCAGGCACTCATTGCGCGGGCGCGGCCTGTGGCACATTGACAAACAACACGACCAGTTCCGTCACCTACGTCGCGCCGAAATCGGTGGGGACGCTGCTCAATGTGACTCTCACCGCTACCGCCAAAGCAAACAGCAAGACCACTGCCACTTTGAACATTTCAGTCAGCCCGGCCCCCACCATCTCTACAACCACCCTGCCCGGTGCCATCAATGGTCAAAATTACAGCCAGCAGATTGTCGCGAACGGCGGCGTTGCACCCCTCTTCTTTAGTGTGACTTCTGGGAGTTTGCCGGATGGCTTCCATTTGGACACCAACGGTTTAGTTTCGGGCCGCTCAACCTCCAACGGAGGCACGTTCAATTTCACTGTAGTCGCTACGGATCAGGGTAGCCCACCGCTCACCGCGATGCAGTCGTATACAATCATAATCGCGCCTGCGCCCCCGCTCTCGATCCTTACCACTTCCCTGTCGAATGCCTCGCAAGGAAGCCCGTACAATTTCCCATTGGCGGCCTCCGGAGGCGTGCCGCCCCTTAGCTGGACGATTACCGCTGGTTCTTTGCCTCCCGGACTGTCGCTGAATGCAACCACCGGGCAAATTTCTGGAATTCCCACGACTCAAGGCACCTCTACTTTTACGGTTAAAGTTACCGACTCGGCCCTGCTGCCCCCGAATCAGCAGCCGCAAGCTGCCACGCAGGCCCTGAGCCTCACGGTCGGAGCACCAGGTACTCTCACTATCGCCACCACCTCGCTCCCGCAGGCCAACACGGCAACTCTTTATAGCCAGCAGCTCCGCGTAACGGGCGGCGTGGCGCCTTTCACGTGGAAGCTGACGGCCGGGATTCTACCTTCCGGACTAAGCCTCAGCACCTCCGGCGTGATCTCCGGTGTGCCAACCGCCGTTTCAACCAACAGCTTCACCGTGCAGGTCGCCGATTCAGAACCTACGCCGCAAACCGCTTCGGCTACCTTAACCATTTCCATCGTCAGTTCGTCCAACAACAACGCGTTGCTCAACGGCAACTACGTATTCATCTTCAGCGGATTTAATTCTTCGGGTCCGGTCGTTATCGGCGGGACGTTGCTCGCGAACGGAACGGGCAGTATTTTCGGCTCCGAGGACAGCAACAACAACAATCCTACCGGCTCAACTCAGAACAACGGACCTGGTCCCGTTCAAAACACCACGGTCGCGGGCACCTACTCCATCGGCTCGGACGGTCGCGGCAGCTTTACGCTTAATTCGGCATCCATTGTTTCTACATATCAATTCGCGCTGGATGGCAATGGAAACGGGCAATTCATCGAGGCGGACAATACAGGAACCCATGGGACGGGCATATTGCGAAAGCAGACCGTCTCGAATTTCACGACGCAAAGCTTTAGCGGAAACTATGCCTTCCAGTTAGCGGGAACCGATTCTTCCGGCAAGCGAGACGCCCTCGCTGGAGTTTTTAATGCCGATGGCCTCAGCCTCTTCAAGAATGGCAATGTGGATACCAATTTTGCAGGCACTCTGGGAACGAATCTGAATGGCGTCACTGGTACGTTCCTTCTGGCCCAAAATGGCCGGGGCGCCGCCAGCCTAACGTTGCCGACTCCGGTCACTCTGAATTTCGTGTTCTATATGGTCACGCCTTCCCATGCGCTGTTTCTCGGCATGGATCCAATTAGCCAAACAAATCCCATGACCGTTGGCGAAGCCCTGCTGCAATCTCAGCCCGCGTTCGATAAGACTGCTCTCAACGGTGCGAGCGTCGTCACGGCTTCGGGACTCGCAGGCTCGGGAAATGCTGTCACTCTGGCTGGCTTGCTGACGGCGGATGGAAATGCGGGCATCAGTTCGACGATCGACACCAACGCCGGCGGCACGATCACTTCCAATGCAAGCGCCAGCGGTTCTTACTCCGTAGCTTCGAACGGTCGTGCCACCACCAGCGGCCTCAGCAACCAACTCGCGGTCTTGTATCTGGTCGGACCCGACCAAGCTTTTGTCATGGGCCAGGATTCAGCCGCCTCGGCGGGCATCATCGAACCGCAAGTGGGAGCTCCTTTCAATGCCGCGTCGTTCGCAAGCTATTTCACTTTCGGACCGCCGTCAACCGGCGCTTTGTTAACATCCGACAAAGCGTCGAATAATTTTGCGGGTTCGATTTTGTCCGACGGCGCCGGGAATGTTTCGGGCAAGTTGGACGAGGCCGGCGCTTCCGGAATCCCCAGTTCCAATTTGGCTCTCAAGGCCACCTACACCGTCGGCGCAAACGGACGCGGCACCATATCCGTAAGTTCTCCTCCCCTTCTTCCGGTGCAGTTCGTTTTCTACATGGTGTCGCCGACGCAGGTTCGCGCGATTTCTTCGGCCGCCGCGGACACACATCCTGAAGTTTTCTTCTTCAACCACTAAGTTGGTGTTCGTTCGATCCCATGAACATGTTGCCGTCGTGCCGCGCTTCGGAGGAAAAATATGCGATCTTGCATTCATGCTCGAATCCTAAATCCTTGCGATATCCTTTTCCGCAAATGGGTTCCCGCGCTTCTCATCTTTCTCGGGACATTCGCGCCCGGCGCCATGGCTCAGACTTTACAGTCCGCTCCAGCCTCGCACGTGGTTGACCTGACTCCGGATCCTGGATTTTTCAACGAGCCCTCGATCGCCGTGAATCCGAATAATCCACAACAGATTGTAGCGGCGTATCAGGCGCGTGCGAGCGCGGCCTTCTCCGCCGATGCCGGAGGGCACTGGGCATTGTCGCCGGGAGCTGCGCCGAAAGATTACGCGGTTTCGGGAGACGTCTCGGTCACTTTCGACGACAAGGGCCATGCATTTCTCTGCTACATCGCCTTTGACAAGCTCGGCACGGAAAATTATTGGGCCCACAACGCGACCCGCAACGGCATCTTCGTTCGGCGATCGGACGATGGCGGCAAGAACTGGAATTCAGAAGCCTCCACAGTCATCTCGCATCCTACAACGCCCGGCATTCCCTTTGAGGACAAACCCTACATCGTCGCGGACACCAATCCAAAAAGCCCGTATGCGGGGAACCTCTATGTGGGGTGGACACAATTCACTATCTCTAAATCGGTGATTTTATTTTCACGCTCCACGGATGGCGGCGCCACCTGGTCGGCCCCGGTCGAGATCAGCTCGCACGAAGGTCTCCCGCGCGATGACAATGGCGCGGTGGAAGGCTTCAGCGGCGCCGTCGCGAGCGACGGAACTCTTTACGCCGTCTGGGCCGACGGTGACAACATCGTATTCACTTGCTCGAAAGACGGCGGCAAGACATTCGCTCCTTCCAAAGAAGTCGTCCGCGTCGCGCCTCTTTATTTCAAGGTTTCCAACGTGGACCGCGCCAATGGCTTTCCTCAACTTGCCATCGCTCCAAAGACCAAACGTCTGTTCGTCTCCTGGAGCGATTATCGCAACGGCGACGTCGATATTTTCGTCTCCACGTCTGACGACAATGGAATGTCCTGGGCTTCCGCCGTGCGCGTGAATTCGGATCCGATCCACAACGGCTCTGACCAATTCTTCCAGTGGCTCGCGGTCGACCCGGTGACGTCGGCGGTCTGCCTCGTTTTTTACGACCGGCGCGACGATGCCAGAAACAGAAACACGACCGTCGCGCTTGCCCGCTCGACTGATGGCGGCCGCAATTTCCAAAACTACGCGTGGACGCGCAAGCCCTTCGCGTCGCACGACGATTTCATTGGCGATTACACAGGCATCGCCGCATTCAACGGTCGTGTATATGGAATTTGGGCGGAAGAACGCCATCCGGCGTCGACGGCAATCGCAAGCGTCCGCAGGCGCAAGCCGCAAACTTCACCGGAGGAAATTGGCAGCCATCAAACGATTGTTCGCGTGGGTGTCGCCGACTTTGGCAAGCCAAACTGATTTCGTGTTTGCGTAACGGCCGATCCGGCATGTTCCCGAACCGCACACTCCTTCGACGCAAGCGCCTCGCAATGTGGTTTCGGTTTGCGTAGCGGCCGGGCACCAATGCCGCGCTAAACAACATCTGGCGCATCAGCAAAGCTGCGGCTCAGTTCCCGGTAGATCAACCATGCCGTCACAACTGCCAGCGCGATCAGCAAAGTCCCAGATACCCAATGCCGCAAAAGCAGTTTGCCAACTCCAAATAACGCCCCGTACGTCATCGCGCAACCAAGAATCCAGCACCATAAATTACGCGCCAGCCCATGAGTCTGCGGAATTTCCGGAGCGCGCGCGGCGATGGGACGCCAGCCCGTAATTTGCGGCCGCACCTTGCGATAGAACGCCAGCAACTTCGCGTCCGGTTCCGGCTTGGTCATCAACGTGACAATGATCCACACCAATGAAGTCGCCAGTGTCGCCGTTAGCGCCGTCTTGGCAAAAACCACCGTGCTGGAGCCCGTAAAAAGCTGAGGACGGTGCACCAGCCACTGCGATAAGTGTTCGGAGCGCACTCCCAGCACCACGACCAGCGAAGTCGCCATTGCGGAAATTTCGCTCCACGCATTGATTCGCCACCAATACCATCGCAGGAGATAGACGCTGCCCGTCCCCGCGCCAAGCTCCAGCACGTCCTGCCAGCCGGAGAGAATCGAAGCCAGATGCGCGGAGACATATCCGGTGACGACAACCAGAAGCAGCGTCACCAAGCGCGACACATAGACATAATGGCGCTCGCTTCCGCTGCGCTTGATGAATCGCCGGTAGCCGTCCTCCACCAGGTATGAAGTTCCCCAGTTCAATTGCGTGGCAATCGTCGACATGAATGCCGCCAGGAACCCCGCCAGAATGATTCCGCGCAGCGCATGCGGCACGTGCTCCGTGACGATCAGCATGTAGCTCGTCTCCGGACGCGCCAACCCCGGATACAGCACAATTGCCGCCAGCGCCGTGAAAATCCACGGCCACGGACGCACTGCGTACTGCGCGATGTTGAACCACAGGACGGAATACAATCCCTCGCGTTCGTTCCGCGCGCTGAAAATCCGCTGCGCGATGTACCCGCCTCCGCCCGGCTCCGCACCCGGATACCAGAACGCCCACCACTGAATTCCCAGATACACCACAAAAGTGATCACCGGTAGCGTCCACAATGCTTCGCTGGAAAACCCGCGTGAAAAATCCGGGAAAAACGCCAATGGATCCGAACCGCCATTCACGGCACGCATTGCCTCGATTTTTGCCGTCATCGGGCCCACGCCGCCCGCCGCAATCACTCCGTAGTACGCCACCACGATAACGATTCCCATTTTCAGCACGAACTGGAACAAATCCGTCCACAACACGCCCCACAATCCACCCAGCGAAACGTAAATCCCCGTGAACGGAATCAGAAAGAAAATGCATATTGCCAGTGCTTGGCCATTCGTGCCCGCAAACGCGGGACCAAAAACATGGCTCAGCCAGTTCACAAATCCTGTGAACACGGGCCACCCTTGCATCATCGGCCCCATCGTCGTGCCGATGATCAGAATCATTGCCTTCGTCACCCAGCCAAGGATCAGGCAATTCATCAGCAATCCAAGGTAAACCGCGCGAAATCCCCGCAGAAATGCGGCGGGCTTGCCCGCATATCGCATCTCCGCGAACTGCACGTCGGTCATTAAGCCTGACCGCCGCCACAGCTTTGCGAACAGAAACACCGTCATCATTCCGGAGAGCAAAAACGCCCACCAGATCCAGTTCCCCGCGATTCCTTGCGTGTAGACGATTCCGGCGACCAGCAATGGCGTGTCCGCGGAGAAAGTCGTCGCCACCATCGACGTTCCCGCCAGCCACCAAGACACTCGGCGTCCTGAAACAAAATAATCCTCGGTGCTCTTCCCCGAGCGTCGCCGAAAATAAAGTCCCAAAAGGAGTGTGATTACCAGGTAACCTAGAATTGCGGTCCAATCGAGCAGGGTGAATCTCACGCGCGCACTATTCTCCGGCCAAATGACCAGGCATCGCGATGAATCATCGCCGGAAAATGTATCAGTTTTCTTGACGCGCTGCTAAAGATTTGATTACGAGGTAAAAACGCAGTAGTTCATCCAATGGGCCGTTTTCAAGCCGATTTTGCTCCAATTGCCGTCAATTTGTCGCGCGTCATTTGCCCATCGACGAGTCGCCAAATTCCCAGAGGATTCTCGTTTTTCAATTCGTCAGGAATGGAGACATTGGGGAAGTCCTGATAACACACAGGCCTCGCAAATCGGTAAATCGCCTGTGTCCCCACTGAAGTCGAACGTCCGTCCGACGTCGCCGGGTACGGCCCTCCATGCACCATCGCGTGACAAACTTCAACGCCAGTCGGGTAACCATTGAAAATCAATCTCCCAACCTTGTTCTCCAATATCGCAATCAGATCCGCGAATTCGCGCAGATCGTTCTCGGTTCCGTGCAGCGTCGCGGTCAAGTGTCCTTCCAGCCCTCGCGCGATTGCTAAAAGCTCGTCGCGGGAATTATGCCGGACGATTAACGTCGAAGGCCCGAAAATCTCGGACTGTAAATCTTCATTCTCCAAGAAAGCAGGAGCGTCCGTCTCGAAAAGCGCCGTGCTAACCTGAAAACCGCTCGACTTCGCACCCACACCGGCGCGCGGTCCTTGCCGCACTTTACCTTCGCGGCTCCTGGCGTCAATTCCGGCGCGATACGCCCCATGGATTCGTGATGTCAGCAGCGTAAATTCGCCGCTCGTCTTCATCAACTCCCGCACGCTCGCGGTAAATTCACGCGCCGGCGTGTCGTCTCCCACCACCACGACTCCTGGCTTCGTGCAGAACTGCCCCGCGCCCAGCGTTACAGACGCGTGCACTCCCTTCGCGATCTCGGCGCCTCTTTCCTTCATCGCGCCGGGCAAAATGAAAACGGGATTGGTGCTGCTCATTTCAGCAAACACCGGAATCGGTTCCGGACGCGCCGCCGCCGCATCCATCAGCGCTCGCCCGCCATTTTTCGATCCCGTGAACCCAATAGCTTTGATGGCAGAGTGATTCACGAGCGCCAGCCCAACGGCCGTTCCCGCGTCGAACAGCAGCGAAAAAACTCCCTCAGGCAGTCCTGACGCTTTCACCGCGCGCTGGATCGCCTGCCCGACCATCTCCGCCGTGCCCGGATGCGCTGCGTGCGCCCGCACGACCACGGGATTCCCCGCCGCCAGCGCCGACGCTGTATCGCCTCCTGCCACAGAAAACGCAATCGGAAAATTACTCGCGCAAAAAACCGCTACCGGCCCAAGCGCTCTCCACAGCGAACGCACGTCCGGCTTCGGCATCGGCTTACGTCCGGGATCACCTCTGTCAATCCGCGCGTTGACCCATGATCCTTCTTCCGTTACCTCCGCAAACAGTCGAAGCTGAAAACACGTTCGCACTGTTTCATTTTTGATCCTTGCGGGCGGCAAAGCCGTTTCCTGCACGGCTCGCGTGACCAAATCGTCGCCCAGACCCTCGATTTGCTCCGCAATTTTTCTCAGTAGCGCGCCTCTTGCTTTCCCGGACGCGCCGCTGTATTCAGGGAACGCGCTCGCAGCCATTCGCGCAGCGGAGTCCACTTCTTTCGCATCAGCGGAATAATAATTTGGCTCGAGTTCCTGCCCCGTGGTCGGATTTATCGCACGGAATACCTCGCCACCCGCCGTCCCCAGTTCATTCCCTAGAATGGACCTGCCGGTTAATCCCATTGCAGACTCCTTTTCCCGCAATATCGATATCTATGCTCGAGTGGTTTCCCGCTCCGCATGGTGTCCCGGCCGCGTCTTCAGGGCGGCGCGGATAATTGACCGTGCCTCATCCAGTTCTTTGCCGTCCAGTTCCATCCTCGGCGCACGCACCCGCGCATTTCCCATTCCAGCTTCCTGTTGCACCAATTTGATTAACTGGACGAATTTCGGAACCGTGTCCATCCGCAACAGCGGCAAAAACCATTTATAAATCGCCGCAGCCTCTTCGATTTTTCCTTCGATGGCAAAGCGAAACAGATCCACGGACTCTTCCGGCAGTGCATTTACAAGCCCTGCAATCCATCCGACCGCGCCTGCCTGCACACCTTCGACTATCGCGTCATCGACGCCCATGAATACCGCGAGCCGGTCTCCCAGCAGCGCACGAATTGCCGTCACGCGCCGCACGTCTGTGCTTGACTCCTTTACTGACTCCAGATTCTTGTGCTCGTTCGCCAGTTCGGCGATTTGCTCCGGCAAGAAATCCGTCCCGTACGACACGGGATTGTTGTAAAGCATGCACGGCAGTTTCGTCGCGCGCAGCACTGCCACCACATGCGATTTCATTTCCCGCCAGTCGCCGCGATAAACGTAAGGCGGCAAAATCATCACGCCCGCGCATCCCTTATCCGCCGCGGCCTTCGCCAACTCCACTGCTTCCGTGGTCCGCAACGACGATATCGCTGCCACCACGGGCGCCTTTGCGCCGACCGATTTCACGCAAGTCTCGATGATTGCCACCTTCTCCGCGTATTCCAGCGTCGCGCCTTCTCCCAGCGACCCCAGCGGCACAATTCCCGTGCATCCGTGCTCGACCAGCCAGCGGCAATGATTCGCCACGAAGTTGTGGTCAATCTTGTAGTCTCGATCAAAGCACGTCGTAATCGCCGGCATCACCCCTGTCCAGTTCATTGACGCTCCTTGTGTATTGCCATATTCATTCAGTACATGCGGTCGCGGCTAGACTCTCTACCGCCACCGGAAAAATCGGTGGACGTGCGGACTCCGCTTTCCACCCAAACAGAAATTCCACCGCGGGCCCGCAGATCCGGCCCTGGCACGGTCCCATTCCGCAGCGGGTCTGCAATTTCGCCGCGCGCCAGGAAGATTGTTCTCGCAACCGGCCGAACCTCACATCTTCGCACCGGCAAACGATTGTCTCCGCGCTCGGCAGCGTCCTCAACTCATCGCGAAGCGCAAAGGCGCGCTCCAGCGCTGCAGAGAACCGGAGTTGACTTTTTCTCTCGCCAATATACTCCTGCGCCTTTTCGCGCTGACCCGCCGCCGCGTATCCAGCGATCCGTCCTTCCGCAATGGACAGTTCCAGCCCGCCAATGCCTGCCGGCTCACCCGCACAGTAAACTTCCGCAACCGAGCTTTCCTGATAATCATCGGTTCGCACAAATCCTCCGCGCAATTCGCAACCGATGAGCGATGCCAACTCCACATTCGGCACCAAATGAAACCCGCAGGCCAGATAATCACAAGGTTCTTTCCATGTCTTCCGCGTCGTTTGCAACGTGACGCTTTCGACCTTGCCATTCCCTTCGACGGCGGCCACCCAGCATCCCGCTCGATACGCAATCCGCGAAAGCTGCTTCTTCAAGTGAAAAGCCTGCGCGATCTTCTGGCCGCGGGTCGTCAGCGACATGCCAAATCGAATCAAGCGTGACCACGGCGCTTGCTCCGCAATCGTGCGCACGTCAGCTCCATGCTCGGTCAAATGCGCAGCTACCGCCAAAAGCAGCGGCCCACTTCCAGTGATTACCACTCTCTTGCCTTCGATAGCTATTCCCGACTTCACTAGCGCCTGCAATCCTCCCGCGCCCATCACGTTCGGCAACGTCCATCCCGGAAATGGCAGGAAACGCTCGCGCGCCCCCGTGCAAAGAATCAACTTGTTGTAATTCAACTCGCACACGCCGTCCGCGGATTCCGCAGCCAGCATCCCGGCATCCGGCTGCGCGAACACTTCCAACGGAGACAACACTTCCGCGCGCGAACTCGCCAGCCTCCGGAGCCAACTTGCCGCATCCGCAACATGTGAGTCCTGCGCTTCGCCCCGCCAAATCTGTCCGCCCGGGCCTGAATTATTGTCGACAATGCCCACGCGCACGCCGTTTTGCGCCGCGCAGCACGCCGCCGCGATTCCGGCGGGGCCCGCGCCCACCACAAGCACGTCGAAACTTCTCCGCGAATTATTCATCCGTTCGAATATCCATATCGTGCACGCATCTTGTCTGGCAGCTGCGGCAATGGCGCTCTCCGTTGACCGTCACGCGGCACTCGAAACACACGCCCATCCCACAGAGCGCGCCGCGTGGTTCGCCGCTCACGGAGCGCCGCAAAGTCGTCGTGCCGCTCAAAAGAATCGCTACCAGCGCGGTCATCTCTTCCGTCACGCCAACGCGCGCGCCGTTCACCGTTACGGAGAACGCGTTAGGCATGGACGCTCTCCGGAACGCGCGAAGGTAAATATGGGGCGATAGGAATTCCTGGCGCGCGCCGCAGCAATTGATCCACAAGCAGCCGCGCCGTCGCCAACGATGTCGTGATGCCCAAGCCTTCGTGTCCCGTGGCCAGAAATAAATTCTCGCGTCCCGGGCACGGACCAATCAGCGGCAATTTGTCCGGCGTTGCCGCGCGAAAACCCGTCCAGGCGCGAATCGCGGACAATCGATTCGCGCTCGGCAAAAAATCTGCAGCTCGCGCCAGCATGCGCTTCAAGATATTCCCGTCGACTTCCTTGCTCTCAACCTCGAATTGCCGCGACGACCCAATCAATATTTGACCCGTCCGCCGCGGTTGTACGTTGAACGCGACTGACTCCGCCGTCATCGAATGCGCGCTCTTCAGGTATCCAAGCTCCACAAGTTGGTGCTTCACGAACCCGGCGTATCGTTCGGTAATCACCAGGTGCCCTTTGCGCTTCTTCACTTCAATTCCCGGCGTCAACATGGGCGACCACGTTCCCGCCGCGTTCACCACTCGATGAGCTGCAATCGTTGCGCCGTCATTCAATCGCACGCCTTCGGAGGTAATCTCCGTCACCACAC
Source organism: Candidatus Acidiferrales bacterium (assembly GCA_035943235.1). Lineage (GTDB taxonomy): Bacteria > Acidobacteriota > Terriglobia > Acidiferrales > UBA7541 > DAHUXN01. Next base: position 4,452 of record DASZCH010000126.1, on the reverse strand, counting down.
GTGGAAGATACAATTCCGCGCCGCGTGATTGCGCTCGCTCGATGAAAAACCGCGCCGCGCAGGGCGCATAAATCACCGCATCGTCAGGCACCCGCATACCGCCGGCTAACGCGTCGCGCAAGTTCGGCTCTGCCGCTCGAAGCGCGCTTGCATCCAGCACTTCCGCCCGCACGCCGCGCGCCTCGTAAAATTCCTTCTTTCGCCGGACTGCTTCCATTTCCTCTTCGTCCGCGGCCACCCAAATCGTTCCGCACGATTCGTATTCCACGTCCTCCGGCAATTCCGGCGCTGCCTGCTGCCACAGCGAGCGCGAATAGCGAGTCAGAGCGAACTGCGCCTCGGAATCATCCATCACCACCAGATGCCCCATTCCCGCCCCGGTCGCTCCTCCTCCAATGGTGTCCGCTTCGATCACCGCGACGCGCAGTCCCTCATTCGCGCAAGCCCAAGCACAGGCTGCGCCGACGATCCCCGCGCCGATAATCACTACGTCATAAGCTCCCGCCCTCATTTTGTAATTCCGAAACGAAACGGATCGTGTTCATCGAGGATCAGGTCGCCCTCTGCATCAATGTACGCCGACCCTTTTATGCTTGGGTACACATGGCCATCTGGCGCCCCGTCCCGAACCTTGACGCTGCCTTCGAACACGCTCCCCACTATGCTTTCCTGCCGCCAGATCGCGCCTTCGTTCAATTTGCCGTCCGCGAAGAGACACGCCATCTTCGCGCACGTGCCCGTACCGCATGGCGAGCGGTCGTAGCTCTTACCCGGACACAACACAAAATTCTTGCTGTTCACGCCAGGTAACGTCGAAGGACCAAACAACTCGATGTGATCGATCTCCTCGCCCTTCGTGCCTCTTATGCCCGCGCGCGTAATGGCCTGGCGTATCTGCCACGCAAATTCCGTCAGTCTCTCCACATTCTCCAGAGAAATTTCCATCCCGTGCTCGTTCACGAGAAAAAACCAGTTCCCGCCCCACGCCACGTCCCCCGCGACCAAACCGTGTCCCGGCACGTCCACCCGAATTCCCGCGCCTGTGCGATAACTTACGACATTGTCGACGGACACTTCGCCGGTTTCGAGCAGCCTTGCTGTTACTTTTCCTACAGGCGTTTCAATCTGATGCTCGCCGGGCCTAAGCCGTTCGAGATGCGCCAAAGTCACAAGCAAGCCAATTGTCCCATGGCCGCACATCCCCAAATATCCGACATTGTTGAAGAAAATCACGCCCGCCGTGCACGACGGGTCTTCCGGTTCGCACAAAAGCGCGCCCACAACCGCATCTGATCCTCGCGGTTCATTCACCACCGCCGACCGAAACCAGTCGAATTCCTTGCGAAATCGCACCAGCCGCGCTGACAGCGGTCCTCCGCCCAGCGGCGGGCCTCCGCCAATCACCACTCGCGTAGGCTCTCCGCCCGTGTGAGAGTCGATTACGTGAACGCGACTAACTTGTTCTCGCATAAACTCTTTTGATTTATCCCAAAAACAGAATATTTAGAACGCGCCCAACCCTTCTCGATGCCCAAAAGTTGGAATATACTCCGTTGAATATACTATATACAAGACGTTTGGCTTCTCATTCACATCCTAAAACTTCGGTAGGAGGCCCTCGTGCAATTCTCTCGCATGATTTCCGCCGTCGACGCTCACGCCTGCGGCGAGCCCGGACGTGTCATTGTCGGCGGAGTTCCCGACGTGCCGGGCAAAACAATGTTCGAAAAAAAACTCTACCTCGAGAATCATGCCGATGGCCTTCGCAAACTGATGCTGCGCGAACCGCGCGGCTACCCTGCCTCGAATTGCAATCTGATTCTGCCGCCAACTCATCGCGAAGCGGACGCCGGTTTTGTCATCATGGAGCAGGTCGAGTATCCGCCAATGTCCGGCACCAACACCATCTGCGTCGTAACTGTGTTGCTGGAAACCGGCATGATTCCCGTTCGCGGCCGAACCATGCGCCTGAAGTTGGACACGCCCGCGGGTCTGATCGAAGTCGAAGCTGAAATCGAGAATTCGAAAGTGATTCGCGTCACATTTCAAAATGTTCCATCCTTCGCCGTTCATCTGGATGCGCCGATTGAAGTGCAGGGACTCGGCACCGTTAAGGTAGACGTCGCATATGGAGGAATGTTTTACGTTATCGCGGACGCGGAGCCTTTGGGCGTCCGACTGGTTCCCGATGAAGGCCGCGACATCGTTCGCATCGGAGAGATGATTAAAGCCGCGGCGCTGCAGCAGTTGCCCGTCGCGCATCCTGAAAATCCGGCAATTTCAGGAATCACCATCGCGCAACTTTCCGCTGCTTCAGCCAATCCGGAAATTCACCGCAAGAACGCGGTCGTCGTTTCCACCGGCGAGCTCGATTGGAATCGTCCGTCGTCGTGGACCGGCGCTCTCGATCGCTCGCCGTGCGGCACGGGCACTTGCGCCAAAATGGCCGCGCTGCACGCAAAGGGCGCGCTGCGGCTGCATCAGGACTTCATTCACGAAGGAATTCTCGGCACCACGTTCACTGGACGCCTCATCGGCGCATCGCGCGTTGGCCCTTATCCCGCCGTGATTCCGACCATTAGCGGACGCGCGTGGATCACCGGCTTTTCGCAGTACGTTCTTGAGGGCGACGATCCGTTTCCCGAAGGCTTCACCGTAGGCGACATCTGGGGCAATGCAAAGTAATCGCCGCCTAAGACAGAAGCTCTATTCCTCCGCGCCCTCGCCCGCTTCCCGCGCCGGACTGACCGCCGTAACCGGAATCACACCATGCTCCGCGAGCGAGCGATTGAACGCAGGAATATCCTTACTGATCAAATTCTTATAATCAGCATTCGCTGACGCCAAATCCTTCTCGATCATTTGCAACAAACTCAAAGCCGTATCCGTTGGCGGAAACGCTGCACCTCCTGCCACGTCGCCTGCGCCCGAACCCACCTCGCCATTCAGCCACAGCAGGTTCAGATACACTTTGTAAGCCGACACGAAATACTTGTCGTCGCTATTCGCCTCCACGCGCGCAATCAGTTTGAACTCAACCCCTTGTAACTTCTCGTCCATCTCTTTCACCGACTTCAGCAAATCGCCCTTTGTCTTTTCATCCTTCAGCATTGACTCCACGTCGCCAAGCTGTCTCCGCATCCACTCGATTTGATTCACCATATCCGATGTTGCCGTGATGTCGTCACGTATGCGCAACAGCGTTTTCACGGAAGATTCGATCTCCGCGTCGCTGGCGGAAACATTCGGATCGCGCAAGATTGTCAACGGCTCCGTGTAGCTCTTCCCATTGACCGTCAATTTCACGGTGTACTTCCCTGGAGCAGCGATTGGACCCACTTCCGCCGGATCAAGTCCCCAGTGCGTAATCGGCCGCGAATCCTTCCCGCGGAACCGCGACTCCTCCCAGACGTGAGAATTATCCGGAGCTGCCGTTCGCAACGCCACCAGACGCGGCGGCTCGTAGTGCAGGTCCCACTCCACCCGGTTCATTCCCGCTTTGCCGGGAGCCGCTTTCAATTTGCGGACCAACTTGCCATTTGCATCGAGAATCTCAACCTGCACCGGGCTCTTGTCTTTATCAGGAGTTGTTGACGCCTGCTCCGTATCTTTCGCGGCGTCCTTATCTCCATCTTTGTCCTTGTCGTTCGCTTTCACCGCTGTCTTCAATGAATACGTGATCGGCGCGCGCCCACCTCGCACAAATCGATATGCCGCGCGCGGCTCGAACAACCTTACCGGCTCCTCGGCGTTGTTTTTCGCCATCTGCTCGAGTGGCGTAATGTCATCCAGAATGTACAGCCCTCGCCCATACGTTGACACCACGAGATCGTGAAATTGTTTTTGCACCAGGGCCCACGAAACTGTGGAATGCGGCAATCCCTTGTCGAACATCGTCCAATGTCCGCCATCGTCGAGCGAATAATGCAGCGCGTTCCCCGTGCCCGCGAATAAAAGTCCTTTGCAGTTCGGATCTTCGGCAACCACGCGAACGTACGCCAATTCTCCCTTCGGCAATCCGTCGCTGATCTTCGTCCAACTCTGTCCAAAATCCGTCGTCTTATAAATAAACGGATCGCGATTATCCATCAGGTGAAAATCCACCGAGATGTACGCCGTCCCCGCATCGAACTGCGACGGCTGGATACTCGTAATCGTTCCCCACGCAGGAAGCCCGGAGATATTCTTCGTCACATTTGTCCAGTTCCCGCCGCCGTCCTTCGTGTACCACACCTGACCATCATTCGTTCCCGCCCAAATCAGCCCTTTCTGAATTTTCGACGGCGCAATCGCGAAAACCACTTCGCCATAGAATTGCCCCAGGTTGTCGCCTTCCAGTCCGCCTGACGGAACGATGCGGCTCGGGTCGTGCGTCGAAAGGTCGGGGCTTGCGACACTCCAGCTCCGCCCGCCGTTTGAGGTTTTGAAGATCACCTGGCAGCCGTAATACAC
>DASZCH010000125.1:0-9717 GCA_035943235.1 Candidatus Acidiferrales bacterium | reverse complement strand
TCATTCGCCTGATTTGCATCTTTCCGCGTGTTCTCGCAAGAGTATCTGGCTGTCCATTCTAAGCTCAAAAGTTTCGATTGCGATGTCTGAAAATGAAATGCGATTTCGTGAAGCGAGGAGAGGCCTCAGGTCAGTCCCGATCAAAGCATCGGGACGGGACCTAAGCTACAGAAGACACGCAATCGCCGACCAATACTATGGCAGGAGGCGCGGGGCGAAATTTGTGTTGAAGGTGGGCACGGTGCACGACGGCGACGCGCCGGTTGCGCAGACGCCCGCGGCGGCGCCGGCCATGTCAGCGGGCTGGAAGAGGCCGACGAAAGGCTCGGCGTAAATCACGTAACTGTGGCCGATGGGCAGCGGGCCGAGCGTGTATGAGCCGTCGAATTGCGGCGGCGGATTCGCGGCGTCGCACGTCCAGCCGCCGAGCGTGGCGGACACGACGGAGCCGGTGGCGGCGTCGACGGCGACGACCTGAGCGCCGAAAATTCCGGTGACGTATTCGCCGGGCGAAGTGGCGGGAAAATCGGCGAGCGCGAAGGGATTCGCGGGCAGAATGCGGCCGGAGATGAAGCCGACGTCGGTGGTGTCGGCGGGATCGGGATAGAGCGAGCGGAGGCCGGCGCGGTCGTCATCGGCGAGCGGCGCGTCGGGCGCGGAGACCGAGGGACGGTCGCCAAAAAAAGTGCCGGGCGAGGGCGCGAACGGAAACATGATGGCGCGCCACACGCCGGAATGGTCGAGCCCGAAAACGTGGCCGAGCTCATGCGCGAGGAGCGATTCAAGATCGTACGCGCCGGGTGCTGTCGCGAGAGCGCCGGGAGAGGCGAACGTCGCCTGGCCATCGTTGCGGAAGGAAATATCAGCGTCGACGATTTGCCCGGGGAAAATGGCCGGCGGCGCGGAGCCGAAGACCTGCGAAGGCGCGTCGGCGACCATGATACGCGTGAAAGAGAGCACGCCCGTGGTGAAGGCGGCGGAATTTTGGTTGAAGCAAATCGTGTTGATGCCGTCGATGCCCGTCTGCACGCCGTTCACGGGATCGGGCGAGCAGGCGTTTTGCGTGGCGGTGCGGCCGAGCGTGCCGAGCGCGTTGGGAAACGACCTTGCGTTGACGAGCGTGCCCGAGACGCCGGACCAAATCGCATAGGCCTGCTGAATCGTCGCTTCGATTTCATTGAGCTGCGTCGGCGCGCCTGGCGCCGCGACGGTGACAATCGAGGAAGGATTTATGTTTGGTAGCGAGGTGCTCCACTGGCGCGCGAGTGGAGGCGAACCGATGGCAATGTTCTGATGTTGAGGCTGCGGGCAGCCGCCCGCCGCGGGCACGGTGAAGTCGCGGACATAGGCGCTCGCCAGCGGCGCGACGGTGCATTGAAATAGGAACGCGAAAATCATCGCGAGCGCCCGCATACGAGTCAAGCGACGGACGAAGTCACGCCGGGATTTGAGGTTCATGGCATTCTCCGCCGGGAAATTTCCGCGGCCATCACGCGCGCTTTCAACTTCGCGAGCGGGCAATTGCGAATGCCCGTTTCGCGAAACGTTCGCGACGAAGAATCGAAGTCCGGCGTGGCGGCGGTGTCCTGCGTCACGCGCATTTCATCGGTGCGCGGGTCGCGGCGAATGCGGAACGTGCCTTCGCCCCACGCGGTGACGGAAAGTACGCCCGCGAGCGCGCCGGAACCTGTCGGTTCGAGGAAGAGCACGGTTTCTTCGTCGACGCGGAACCGCGGCGCGCCGGGGACATAGCTCGTCACGCGGCCGGCGCGTCCGCCAATCATCCACACTTGGATTTCCTGCGGCGAATTTCCTTTCCAGTTTTCCAGAACGCGAAATGACGTCACCGTCCAGATTTCTCCGTCGCGCCACATCGCCCGGTTGTCCGTGCATTCCGCGTGCACGACGGCGGCGGCGGACGACGTGAGTTGCGCGAGCGAAAGTGGCGCAAGGGTGGTGGACTGAGCGAGCGGTGAAAGCACCAGTGCAAACGCAATCACGAAAGAGATGGAAGTCAGGTCGATTAACGCGGGTTTCATGTCATTTCACCTCGAGGATGCCGGTGGCGACAGCGACATCGCCATTGGGCGTGGTAATGAAAAGCGAGCGAACGCCGGGCGCGGTCTGGTTCGAGAGCGTAAGCGTCAACTCGACGAGATTCGGGAAAAGGCTGGCCATCGACGCGGTGCTGATGCCGATGTCCCCGCCGGATTGTGGCGAACTGAACGTGTACGTGAACGTCGGATCGAGAAAAGTGCCCTGCACGCAGATGTTCACAGTCGCACTGCCGGAAGCGGGACGCGTGACGGCGAGCGCCGAGGCTTGAATCGTGCACGTGCTGCCATCCGGAGTGACCATGCCGACGAACTCGACGCTGGCGGGAGAAGTTGTCGCGCCGGCGGTTGTTTCTTCGGGGACGAGAATGTCGTTGCCAAAGACGGACGTGGACGCGCCGTTGAGCGCGATGACGCCGGGGAAACTAGCAGCAGGAAGAATCACGAACGGAACGGGATTTGAAAGCGTCGGCGGCGTTCCCGGATTTTGAATTTCGACAGAGAGCAAGCCGGCAGCGGCGACGTCGGCGGGCTGCAAAGTGATTGTGCAGCGGTTAGGCGTGGGGCAATTCGTGGCGCGCGGAGAATTATTGATGAGGAGTTGAGACGTGCCGCTGCTGGTGGAGGCGATGAAGTTGAGTCCTTGAACGGCGAGCAGAAAACTGTTTTGCGGCCCGGCGTCGATGCTCGATGGCAGGACCGTTTCAATCACAGGCGCGGAAGTGAGCGCGACGGTGGCAGTTGCAGCGAGCGACGGATTTGCAACGCTTGTCGCGGTGACCGAGACGCCGTTGGGCGATGGCGCCACGGCGGGCGCGATGTAATCACCGGCGTTGTCGATTGAGCCGCAGGATGCGCCTGAGCAGCCCTGGCCGGGCACGGCTGTCGCAATCGTCCACGTGACTGCGGTGTTCGAGACGCCCGTGACGTTCGCGATGAAGTGGAATGGTTGCGACGGCGACAGAAACGCGTAAAACGGCGCGATGCTCACGCCCGGTTGCGCGGCAGGTGTGATTGTGATTTGCGCGCTGCCGCTTTTCGCGGGAGCCGCTTGGCTGGTGGCCGTCAGCGTGACGGTGTTTGGCTGAGGTTGCGTTTGCGGCGCGAGATAGTCGACGCTAGTTTCGTTTCCAGATGGCGGCACGCAAGGATTCGAGGCAGGCGCGCAGATTTGGCCGAGGCTCAAATTTCCGTTGGCCACGCTGTTGACAGTCCACGTGACGGCTGGATTCGACGCGCCACTGACAGTCGCCGTGAAGCTGGCGCGCTGATTCACCGCGACCGACGCCGACGCGGGCGAGACGGTCACCGATACAGGAACAACGTTGATAATGGTGACCACCGCGGAAACAGATTGCGAGCCTGCGACTGCGTGAATCGTCACCGGATTCGTGGAGGGAATGCTCGCGGGCGCCGTGTAGGCAGCCGTATTTGCGGCGGTGGGCGCGATGGTCCCGACGCTTGAATTGCCGCCGGCAATTCCATTGACATCCCAGGCTATTGCCGTGCCCGCGGCAACGCATAACGAGACCGAAAAGATTTGTGATGCGCCGACGGAAATGCTTGCCAAAGCCGGCGAGATCGCATTCGCTGCGGCGCAGGAAATTGTGACGCTGGCGTTCGCGGATTTCGACGGATCGGCAACACTTGTGGCAGTTACGATGACACTCGGCGGCGTTGGCGCCATCGCTGGAGCAGTATACGTGGCCGAGCCTGAACCCGTCGCCGTGATTGTGCCGAGACTCGAATTCCCGCCAGCGATGCTGTTGACGCTCCAACTGACGGCGGCGCTCAATGCCCCCGCCCCGGTCACCGTCGCGGTGAAATTCGCGGATGCGCCGGGCGTGACGTTTGCAGAATTGGGCGCGATGCCAACGACGATGCCGCTCTGAAGCTGCACACTCGCCGATCCACTGGCCGACGGCGCTGCTTGGCTGCTGGCCGTGACGGTAACGCTCGACGGCGAAGGCAAAGACTGTGGCGCGGCGTAGAGTCCTGCGGAAGAAATTGTGCCGGTGGCCGAATTTCCTCCAGCCACACCGTTCACGCTCCAGTTCACCGCGCTCGAAATGGTTCCCGTGACTGTCGCGGTGAATTGCTGCATCGCGCCGAGCTGAACGGAAGCTCTCGCGGGCTGTACGGTGACAGTCACGTTCGGTTGCGGATTCGGCGAGGAATGGCCGGTGAGGCCACAACCGGAAACGAGCGCTGTCGTCACGGCCAGCGCGACGCAAAGGAATGGAACTGGAACTCGGGCCGCTAACTTGCGTTTGCATCCTTCGCGATTCGCTGAATTCTTGTGAAGAGGGAAGACCATGTGCCTTTGACCACCTATGGCGAATCGAGTAAAGGCACGACATGTTCCACAACGGCGCAGACCAACTAAGTGCTCTCAGTGCCTCGCTAATCTATTGAAATAACTGGTGTTAGCTTCAGGGCACACAAGCTGCGCGTCACTTATAACTCTCCTTCAAATGTTTCAAAGTGGAACCGTACCGCGGAAATCCTCCTGTTTTGAAATTCGCAGCGTCGGCGCGCCGTCGCTTGCGCCGCGCTGCTTTTAGGTCCACATTGCACACATCTGCATCGAACGTTCCAATGAAACCAGTGAACCAATTCGCGGCGGGCGGCGTCTGGCATAGTGGGAAGGCGATGGATGCGCTGGCGGCCAGTTGCACTGAGATCGTAGTGAGCGGCGACGCTTCGCTCGAGCGCGAATTCCAGGAGCGGCTGGCGGAATGCGCCACGCTCGCATTTCGAGTGGCGCTCGCCATCTTGCGAGACCGCGCGGAAGCGGAAGACGTGGCGCAAGAGGCGCTTCTGCGAGCGTACAAGAATTTTCACCGGCTGCGCGACCGGACGCGATTTCGCGGTTGGCTGGTGCGCATCGCGTGGCGCATGGCAATGGACCATCGTCGCGCGGGGCGGCGTAGAGAGAATCGCGAGCAAGACGTAGCGATAAACGATGCCCGCGGAATGACGCGCGCTTCGCAGACGGCTGAGGAACTCGCGGCGTCGCGTGAATTTCAAGGAAGGCTTGCGGCGGAGATGGAAATGTTGCCGGGGAAATTGAGGATCGTGATGGTGATGGCGGGAATTGAGGGCTACGACACGCGCGAAGTCGCCGCGCTGCTCGGATTGCCCGAAGGCACGGTCAAGTCACGGTTGCGCCTTGCGCGCAAACGATTGGCGGGGAAATTACGATGAGTTGCGAACCATATCGAAACTGGATGACCGATGCGGCCGCGGGCGAATTGCAGGGAAGCCGCCGCGCGAACTTGGAGTCGCATTTGAATGAGTGCGCCGCTTGCCGCGCGGAATGTCAGCGCGTGCAAATGATTTACGAAGCGATCGACCTGGGAGTGACTGCGCAAACGGCGGCCGAGCCTTCACCGAGATTGATCGAACACGTGCGACAACGGATTCGTGAAGACGCCCCCGTTGCCCTGTGGTGGAATGCGCGGTGGATTCCGGCAATGGCGTGCGGGGCTGTGTTGATTGTGGCGGCGTCTGCGTGGATATTGTGGCCGCGAAATGACGCGGGGCGCAAATTGATTGCAAGTTCAGCAAGGCCGTCGTCAACCTTGGCAGAGCGTCCGGCACCCGTCGCAAGCGTCGTTGAGCCAAAAGTTATGACGGAACGACGCGGGACTATAGCTACGCTTGCGCGTCCGGCCCGAAAATTCAGCACTCGGCGAATCGAGCGCCAGCGGCCAGTGCCTGAGATCCCCGAAGTCATTGTCCAGCCGGGACAAATGCAAGCGATCATGCTGCTCGCGCGAGCGGTGAACAGCGGGCAAGTTGACGGCGCGAAATTGCTCGCGGAGCTAAAAGCAGCCAATCAGCCAATCGAGGTTCAGCCGCTCGAAGTCAAGCCGCTGGTAATTGCGCCGCTCGAAACGCCGAAGCTGTCGAGTGATAAATCGAGCGAAGGCGCGCCGGATGGCGGAGACAAAAATTTCATTAGCTCAGAAGAGACGCCATAATTACGTTATTGATTTGAAAAGGAGCGCGACGATGAAAGTCGGAATGCGAACAGGCGTCATATTGATGTGCTTGGCGATGATTCCCCTATGTGTGCAGGCGCAAGAGAAGGCCAAGAGTCCGGACCAGGAAATAACCAGCCATTTGCGGCTCGATTTCCTTCTGACTGAATACAATGGGCAACAGAAAGTCAGTAGCATGCCGTACACGATGTATGTGGAAGCCTCCTCGCACGGTGGCCGACCGGGGCGGCTTCGCATGGGGTTGAAAGCGCCTGTTTCCGAAGCTAATGGAGTGCCGAACACGGTGATCACCCCTCAGTTCGCCTACATGGACCTGGGAACGAACATCGATTGCCAAGCTTGGGTGCAAGAAGACCACGCTTACGATTTGCAATTGAGTGTAAATCGATCTTCGGCTTATTCGGCGGGCGAGACGCTCCCCAGCGCTGGCGGACGTCCTGTCACTCGGAACTTTATAACCGATTTCAATCTCAAGATGCACGACGGAGAGACCGCAGAAGGGCCTTCCGCGGCGGACCCTTTCAACGGCCACGTGCTGAAGATCAGCGTGACCCTGCACGTCATAAAATAGCCCGCCAGAATTACAAGAATTAAGAGGCGCTTCGAATGAGGAGCGCCTTTTCTATTTTTCTGCGGCGAGTTAAGGCGACTAGAACAAACTCAGCGCAGCACAGACTCGAGCGCCTCTTTCAGTTCGGGATGGCGAAAATTGTAGAGCTGCGCTTGCAATTTCTGCGGTGCGACGCGCTGACTTGAAAAAAGCAACGCGTCCGCCATCTCGCCCATTGCCAGACGTAGAGCGATGCGAGGCGCGGGGAAAAGCGCAGGCCTGTGGAGCACGCCCGCGAGCACGCTGGTGAAAGCAGCGTTCGTTACAGGATTGGGAGAAACGGTGTTCACGGGCCCGCGAATCGCTTCATTGTCGATGGCGAAACGAATCACGGAAACTACTTCGTCGAGCGCGATCCAGCTCATCCACTGGTGGCCGTTGCCAAGCCTGCCTCCGGCACCCAAGCGAAATGGCACGAGGATGCGTTTTAGCGCGCCGCCATTCGCCGCCAGGATTATCCCAAAGCGCAGCATCACCGTGCGAACGCCCAGCTTCTCGGCTTGCGAAGTCTCTGCTTCCCAGTCGCGGCAGATCTGCGCAAGAAAATCATTGCCGGGCGCGGCGGATTCCATGAGCGTTTCGCCATCACGGTCGCCGTAGTAACCAATGGCCGACGCCGCAACAAGCACGCGCGGCTTTTGTTTCAGTTGCGCAAGGCCCGCGACAAGATGGCGAGTCGATTCGACGCGGCTGCGGCGCAGAATCTGTTTGCGCGCGGGGGTCCAGCGCCCATCAGCAATCGACGCGCCGGCCAAATGCACCAGCGCGTCGGCGCCTTCCATGCCTGCAATGTCGATCGAACCCGTCGGCGGCTCCCAACGGATATTTTCAGCCGCGGGTCCCGACTGCGAAGGCGAGCCGGAGCGAACGAGCCGCGCGATGGCATGGCCGTCGGCGCGCAGCGAATTCACCAGCGCGCTGCCCACCATCCCTGACGAGCCCGAGATAAGAATTTTCATGCCTCGCACCCTGCAAAGCCCCAGATGTCATACTCGCGCGTCAATTCCAACACCCCATAAGTTGCATTACGTTACGGCGTCATCGCCCGCCCGTCAAGGAATGCTGTGCTGCGCAGTTTTGCACACGGACATTTTGGAAGAATAGCCGCTGAGACCTAGTCACGATAGAATGCAGACATGCTGGTGCGCGTGCTTTTTTTTGGGCAACTCAAGGAAATTGTGGGCAAGGCCGAGGATGGCTGCGTGGCTCCCGAAGGAGCGCGGCTCGAAGATGTTTTTGCGAATTACGCGGCGGATTTTCCGCCGCTCGCACAGTTCAAAGACTCGGTCGCCGCGGCGATCAATCATGAGTACGCGCCGTGGGACGCGCGCATCCGCGCCGGGGACGAAGTAGCATTTTTGCCTCCCGTGAGCGGCGGCCAGCAGACAGGCATTGTCGATGACATTTACAAAATTGTGCGCGACCGGATTCCCACCGAGGAAATTCTCGCCTCACTGAAAGCTCCCGAAGATGGCGCCGCGATTGTATTCGAGGGCATCGTTCGCAACCACTCGCGCGGCAAGCAAACTTTGTACCTCGAATATGAGGCATACGAAGTGATGGCGCTCATTAAAATGCGCGAAATCGGCGCGAAAATGCGCGAGCAATTCGCGATTGACCGCCTGGCGATGGTTCACCGGCTCGGACGCCTCGAGATTGGCGAGACCAGTGTCGTTATCGGTGTGAGCGCGGCTCATCGGGGCGCGGCATTCGACGCCTGCCGTTACGGAATCGACACGCTGAAACGCACCGTGCCGATCTGGAAGAGGGAATATTTCGCTGATGGCGCCGTTTGGGCCGATGGCGAAAAGCCCTCCGTGGAAGCCTTTTTGCCTGGAAGCTCATCTACACCCTAGATGATTCGACCCACAACATTCCTCGCGGCACTGGCCGCCGCTTTTCTTTCGTGTGCTCCCACGGCCAGCGCGCAGACGTCCGCACGCCGGCAAAATAGCATTCGCGTTGAGACGGATGTGGTGACCGTGCCCGCCAATGTGCTCGATGCCAACGGCAAGCCCGTGGCCGACCTGCCGGAATCGGCGTTCAAGCTGTATGAAAATGGCAACGAGCAGAAAATTGACCGCTTCGAGACGCAGACAAATCGGCCGCTCGAACTCGCCTTGATGGTGGATGCGAGCTTGAGCACGACGAAGGACATGAGATTCGAGGACGAAGCCACGGCGCGGTTCATCCGGCTGGTCGTCCGGCCTGGCGATTTGCTTTCTGTTTTCGAGTTCTCGGACGACGTGTACGAGCTCTCGGATCAGTTTTCTTCCAACGTTTCAAAGCTCGAAGCGGCGGCGCTGAGAATCACGCCGGGAGCCGGGACGTCCCTCTACGATGCCATTGTGTTGGGCTCGCAGCAGCTTGAAAGATTGCCGGAGAATCGCCGCCGCGTCATCGTGCTGGTTACGGACGCGGGCGAAACGACGAGCCGGGCGACTTTCGAGATGGCGCGCCAGGCCGCTATCCAATCGGAAGCGTTGCTCTATACAATTTTGATTCGTCCGGTGAAAACGGAAAGCGGGCGCAATACCGCGGGAGAACACGCGATCGAGACAATCATCGATTCCACGGGCGGCGCGATGTATTATCCCGACGAATTGTCGCAACTCAACGAAATGTTCGAGAAAATAAGCCGCGAGCTCCGCGCGCAATACTTGCTGAGTTACTACCCCCAACCTGAGGCAAAGCCGGGAGCATACCGGCGGATTGAGTTGGACGTTCCGGGCGGCAACTACACTTTGCATTACCGGAAAGGATATTTCGCTTCCGGCGCCGAAGAATGAGCCAACAGGCCGATAACCCGGTTTATTTTCTGGAAGTTGCCGCCAAAGCCGCCGAGGAAGCGGGCGCGATTATCACGGAGGCCGCAAGCCGCCCGAAGAATATTTCGTACAAGGGCGAAGTAGACCTGGTCACCGAAACGGACAAGAAATCCGAGGCGGCGATCCTGGCTCGGCTGCATCACTATTTTCCGGGACACGCGATTGTCGCCGAAGAGACCGGCGCATCTGGGGCGGATGCGTCCGCAAAGTACAAATGG
>DASZCH010000124.1:0-11206 GCA_035943235.1 Candidatus Acidiferrales bacterium | reverse complement strand
GAGTAGAGCTCCGGCAATCCGTACGTTGCGCCGTGAAGCGCCTCAGCATTCGGCGCATGCAATTTGTACCACCGCGAAAACGTCTCGCCGTCGCGAAATCGGAACGCCCCGCTCAAGTCGATCACGCGAATGCCCGCGTTCATCAGTTCCGGAACAAGCTCAAGCGAAGCCTCATGCGGTGTCGCCAGAAATGCCGCCGTCGCGCCGCTCTTCACAATCGCGTCAACCGAAAGCGGCCGGCAGGGAGCTTCTCCCCAGCCGCGCAGTTGCGGAAAAATCTCCGTCAAGCACCGCGCCGCCGCGTTCTCTCCGCGCAGATAGAAAATCGGTTTTCCGACTTGCGGATGTCGCAGCAACAATCGGGCCAGTTCAAACCCCGCATAACCCGTCGCTCCGACCACCGCCACCCTCGGCCTTTCGTTCATCGGAGCAAATCCTCCATGCGTTTCTGAATGGCCGCGCGTGCCGCTCGCGACGGCGTGATAATCAAAACCGTGTCGTCGCCCGCCAGAGTTCCCGCCACTTCCTTCCAATGTTCGCCGTCCACCGCGGCAGCCAGCGGTTGCGCTCCGCCCGGAGGAGTTTTCAGCACCAGCATATTTTGCGCGGGCCGCACATCAACCAGAAATTCACGTAGCGCTCGCGCCAGTTGCGGCACCGGCGACGATTCCTCCGCCACCGAAGCCAGTGGCCGGTAACCCTCTGCCGTTTTCACCAGCTTCAATTCGCGAAGGTCGCGCGACAGCGTCGCCTGCGTCACACGCACACCCATGTGATTCAGTCTGCGCCGGAGCTCATCTTGGTTGGGGACAGGTTCGGCCCCAACCAATTTGAGGATCTGCCCTTGCCGGAAGCGTTTGTGCGTGCCCATCACCGTGTCTGCTGTTTGAATATTCATCTCTCTGTATATTTATACGTCGTCCCCGAGAGCCCTGTCAATATGGAAAGATGTAATTCGGCGAAGGCCGTGGTCCTCACGACAACAGCAGAAACTTGACAGCCACCTCGCGAATAGGTTTTGCTTTGTGTGCGGCTCAAATCGAAAAGGACGGCCCCACAACTTATGCCCCAACAAATCGTGCAGCGGCGCTCTCGCGGATTCATTTGCGTCAATGCTCATCCGGAAGGTTGTCGGGGCAACGTCGAACGTCAAATCGCCGCCATCCGCTCGCACGCGCAGCCGCAGCGCACAGGACTAAACTCCGCGCTCATCATCGGCTCTTCCACCGGCTACGGTCTCGCTTCTCGCATTGCCGCGGCCTGGGGTTTCGGCGCAAAAACGCTCGGCGTTTGCCTCGAACGGGAGCCCGATGGAAACAAAACGGCGAGCGCCGGCTTTTACAACGCCGCCGCATTCCACGATTTCGCTCGCAAAGATGATTTGTTTGCGAAAACGATTAACGCCGATGCTTTTTCAGACGACGCCAAGCGGAGAGTCGCGGAAATTGCCCGTAAGGAAATCGGCAAAATCGATCTGATCATTTATAGTGTCGCCGCTCCTAAACGAACGGATCCAAAATCCGGCAAGGCCCACAGCTCCATTTTGAAGCCGGTTGGCTGCGCTTATACAAACAAGACAGTTGATCTCGACTCCGAAAAAGTAACCGAAATCACCATTCCTCCCGCGAGTGAAGCCGAAATCGCCGACACCGTAACCGTGATGGGTGGCGAAGACTGGAAAATGTGGCTCGACATGCTCGCTGCTGAAAATCTTCTCGCCGAAAATGCCCGCACGCTCGCCTATTCCTACATCGGCCCGGAAATCACCTGGCCCATTTATCGGGATGGAACAATCGGCGCGGCCAAAAAACATCTCGAGCAAACCGCGCATGTGCTGGATGAAATGTTGGACGACCAACTCGGCGGCGAAGCGCGCATCGCTGTCAACAAAGCCATCGTCACGCAAGCATCCGCCGCCATTCCCGTTGTACCGCTTTACATGAGTATTTTATTTCGCGTGATGAAACAGAAAAATCTTGACGAAGGCGCTCTCGAACAGATGCGCCGCCTATTCCTTGATTTTCTTGCCGAAGGTTCCGTGCCGAAGTTCGACGAAGCCGGCCGCATTCGTCTGGATGACCGCGAGATGCGCGCCGACGTGCAAAAGGAAGTCGCCGCGCTCTGGCCAAACGTCACCACGGAAAATTTGCGCGGCGTCACCGATTTCGCGGGCTTTCAACATGAATTCCGCACACTTTTCGGCTTCGAAGTCGAGGACGTCGATTATTCTGCGCCGGTCGAAACGCAGCTCTCCTGGTAATGCCGTTCGGGCGGGCCCGGCCAAAAACAGTCCGTCAATTCAGCGTGCGTCCAATCCCCGGCATATCGCTTCCGCGCCCTTCCTTGAGGGTGGCGCATATTTTTTCCAGCAAATCCGTAATCGACGTCACGTAGTCGCTCGCCACACGCTGCAAATTTGCCAGATTTTCCGGCGTCACGTCGTCCATATCGCTCGACGCCCGCTGCAATTGTGCCCAGGGAACCTGCAGCCGGTAGTAGGTGCATCCTGGCAAAGAACCCAGCTCATAATCGACAGCTTCCGAAACGCTGTCCATCAAGACCGGCACAATCTGTTTTGCCCAGCCCAGCAGTCCCCATCCTTTTGCTGTCGCGTACGTAATCTGGTCCTGCCGGTCGCCCGTGCCCACCGAAACGATCACCATTTCCGCCGCATCGGGATATAAAGTCCGCGCTTCGGCATACGCCGCTATCGACGGGTTGTTGACGAATACTCCACCATCCACCAGCGCATAGTCCTGATTGCCTCTCGTCAAGTGAAGCGGAGGAAAGAATGTCGGCGCCGCCGAGGTCGCCCGCGCAACTTCCGTCACCTTCCAGTTGTAGCTCGGGTCCGCCGCGATTCGGTGGCTCTTAAAGAAAAACGGTATCTGTCCCTGCAGGTCATAGCTCGATATCAAAAGTGGAGTCAGCGCCGTCTGCAACTCAATATCTTTAAAAAAGTTCGTCAACGTCGCTTCCAATGCATCTGGGGAATATTTTGGAAGAATAAGCTGTCTCGCCGGCGTGAAGAAGTTCTTGTGAAATATCGCCGGGCCATTTTGCACATAAAGGTTCAGGAGTTCGCTCGGCGAATACGGCGCGCCCTTGTTCCCCTGAGTGCCGATTCCCAGCGCGATGATGCCGCCCGTGGACGTGCCGGCAATCATGTCAAACGCCTGCCACAAATCCTTGCCAATGCATTTCTGCAGTGCGCCAAGAATCACTGCCGGAATAATCCCGCGTATTCCGCCGCCGTCAATCGCCAGCACCTTAATGCTTTTGTCGCCCGGATTCTCCATGTCACGATCTCCTCCAAAGAAAATTACGCGTTCGGCGGTGAATCGGTGATGTTATTTCCGAATCCTAAACCATAACAATGCTCCAATAAAAGCGAGCCAACGGTGTTGGGTTTTCCCTCTACGCGTTGACTTGCCTTGGGCCGGATACTAATATGGCGCGGCGAAAGGCGGTGGCTCGGTGGCGGAATCTCGAACCGTGCAGCTCTCGGATCGCTTGGGCGCAACGCAACGGCGCGATTTCTGGTGGATTCAACCGCTGGCAGTGTTCATCGGTCTGGCGGCGTTTGCGATTTACGCGACGCTTCGGGCATTCCAGGGACATTTCTACGAATGGGGGCCTTACCTCTCGCCTTTTTATTCTCCGCTGATTGATCCGGAACATCACTGGTGGCCGCTTTCACCCGCGGTGCTGGTTTTGGGCGGCCCGCTGGGATTTCGCACCACGTGCTACTACTACCGCAAAGCGTATTACCGCGCGTTTTTCTGGGATCCGGCGGCATGCGCCGTCGGCGAGGCCAGACATAACTATCGCGGCGAAACGAAATTTCCGCTGATCCTGCAGAACGTCCACCGCTACTTCTTCTATTTGTCGTTTGTGTTTCTGGTTTCGCTGTGGCGCGACGCCGTGCGCGGATTTATCTGGAGCGGGCATTTTGGCGCGGGCGTGGGCTCATTCATCCTG
Organism: Candidatus Acidiferrales bacterium; assembly: GCA_035943235.1. GTDB lineage: Bacteria > Acidobacteriota > Terriglobia > Acidiferrales > UBA7541 > DAHUXN01. Next base: position 7,225 of record DASZCH010000124.1, on the reverse strand, counting down.
CTGATTAACGCTGCGCTGCTGACCACCTATACGCTCTCGTGCCATTCGTGCCGCCACGTGGTCGGCGGCAACCTGGATTGCTACTCATGCGCGAAGTTCGGTGGCGCGCGGCTCGGTCTGTGGCGGCGAGTCACTTCGTTAAATGAGCATCACATGCTGATCGCCTGGACCAGCCTGTTCTTCGTGGCCTTCACGGACGTCTATGTCATGCTGACTGCTATGGGAACCATCCGGGACCTGAGACTCTTTTGAACGAAAAATACGAAACACACGAACACGATGTCCTCATCATCGGCGCCGGCGGAGCCGGCCTCCGGGCCGCTGTCGAGGCGCTCAATCAAGGCGCATCCGTCGGCGTCGTCTGCAAATCCCTGCTCGGTAAAGCGCACACCGTGATGGCCGAGGGCGGCATCGCCGCGGCCATGGCCAATGTGGACGCGGGCGATAACTGGCGCACGCATTTCTGCGACACGATGCGCGGCGGAAAATTCCTCAACAATTGGCGCATGGCCCAGCTCCACGCGCAGGAAGCGCCCGACCGCGTGCGCGAGCTCGAGCAGTGGGGCGCGCTCTTCGATCGCACCGAATCCGGGGACATCATGCAACGCGCCTTTGGCGGCCACACATTCAAGCGCCTCTGCCACGTAGGCGATCGCACCGGTTTGGAAATGATCCGCACGCTCCAGGACCGGGGAGTCAGTATGGGCATTGACGTTTACATGGAGTGTACGGTCACGCGCCTGTTGAAAGACGGCGACCGCGTCGCGGGCGCTTTCGGCTATTGGCGCGAACAGGGCCGCTTCGTCGTCTTCAAAGCGAAATCCGTCGTCATCGCCACCGGCGGCATCGGCAAAGCCTGGAAAGTCACTTCGAACTCTTGGGAATACACCGGTGACGGCATGGCGCTGGCCTACGAAGCAGGCGCCGAGCTGATGGACATGGAATTTGTGCAATTCCATCCCACCGGAATGGTCTGGCCTCCCGGCGTACAGGGAATTTTGGTTACAGAAGCTGTCCGCGGTGAAGGCGGCGTCCTCCGCAATCGCCTCGGCGAACGCTTCATGGAAAAGTACGATCCCAAACGCATGGAACTCTCCACGCGCGACGTCGTCGCCCGCTCGATCTACACCGAAGTCCGCGAAGGCCGCGGTACCGAACACGGTGGCGCGTATCTCGATATCTCGCACAAACCCGCCGAGTACGTGAAGCGCAAGCTCCCCGGCATGTATCACCAGTTCAAGGAACTGGCCGACGTGGATATCACAGCCGGCCCGATGGAAGTTGGCCCGACTTGCCACTACGTGATGGGCGGCATTCGCGTGGACGCCGAATCCGCGCAAGCCTCGATCCCCGGGCTCTTCGCCGCCGGCGAAGCGGCGGCGGGACTTCACGGCGCGAACCGCCTCGGCGGCAATTCGCTTTCGGACTTGCTCGTTTTCGGCCGCCGCGCTGGGGTTGCCGCTGCGAAACACGCAAAAGAGACAGCTGCTCCAACGCTCGACGCCGCACAAGTCGAAGACGCCGCGCGTGAAATGCTTCAGCCCTTCGAGCGCCGCGACGGTGAAGGCCCTTACGAAATTCACCGCGAGTTGCAGGATACCCTCCAGGCTTTAGTGGGCATCTATCGCAATGAGGACGACCTGAAGCGTGCCCTCGCGGAAATCGAATGCCTCCGCGACCGTGCCGCACGCGTCCGCGTCGAAGGTTCGCGCCTGTTTAATCCGGGCTGGCATCTCGCGCGCGATTTGAAATCCATGTTGACGGTCGTCGAGTGTGTCACACTCTGCGCCCTTGCTCGCAAAGAGAGTCGCGGCGCGCACAGCCGTCTCGATTTCCCGGAGTATGACGCGGAGTGGGGTAAAAAGAACAACGTCATCGTTCGCGATGGCGCTGGAATGGCTTTGCGCCAAATTCCCGTGCGCGAAATGCCAGAAGACTTGAAACAGCTCGTCGCCGATGAAAAATGAGATGAAAAATAAATCGGCGCGTAACTCAGCAAAACCTGAACCGAAGTGCGGAGGCCGCTCGTGGCAGAAGCCGTCTTAGCCGTGTTTCGTGGCACTCGCGAAGGTGGCGCCGCAGTCGACTATCGCGTCCCCATCGCGCCGGGGATGGTGGTTCTCGACGCGCTTCACTACATTCAGGGTCATCTCGCTCCCGATCTCGCCGTCCGTTGGAACTGCAAGGCTGGCCGCTGCGGCTCCTGCTCTGCCGAAGTCAATGGCCGCCCGCGGCTCACCTGCAAGACGCGCATGGACTCGCTTCCCACGGACAAGCCCATCACCGTCGCGCCGATGAAAACATTTCCCCTTATCAAAGACCTGGTCACCGACGTCTCCTGGAATTATCAGGTGAACAAAAAAATCCCCGCATTTTCCCCGCGTCCCGGAACGGACTGGAAAATGCTTCAGGCCGACGTCGACCGCGCGCAGGAGTTTCGCAAATGCATCGAGTGTTTTTTGTGCCAGGACGTTTGCCACGTCCTCCGCGACCATCAAAAACAAGAACAGTATGCGGGCCCTAGATTTTTTGTGCGCGTCGCCGGCCTCGAAATGCACCCTCTCGACGGCCTGTCGCGCATAAAAGGCATCAAGGACCAGATGGGAATCGGGTTTTGCAATATCACGAAATGCTGCACGGAAGTTTGCCCTGAGAGCATTCACATCACCGATAACGCAATCATCCCTCTAAAGGAACGCGTCGTCGATCAGTTCTACGATCCATTAGTTTGGATCGCCCGCAAATTTAGGCGTTCCGGCGACTCGTAATCAGAGCGGAGGCCCTATGGAGCACGCGTTAAAATCCATCTCAAAGACGGGAATTCCCGAAGCCATCGCCAAGACCGAGCTCTACCGCTATCTGAACGAGCCCGAAGAGGCGGAATCCATTTGCCACGACATTCTCGCCATCGAGCCGAATCATCAACTCGCTCTCCGCGTCCTCGGCCTGTCCATTACCGACCAGTTCACCGGCGCTCCTTCGGATCGTTACGCCGAAGTACAAGCCATTTTTGAGCGTCTCGAGAATTCCTACGAGCGCTTCTACTACCTCGGCCTTCTCAATGAACGCCGCGCGAAAGTTCAACTCCGCGCTGGCCGCCCATTGCATGCCCTTCGCGTGCTGTTTGAAGAAGCCCTGCGTTGTTTCGGCGAAGCGGAAAAAATCCGTCCGCCGGGAAACGACGACGCCGTTCTCCGCTGGAATCGTTGCGTCCGCTTGCTGCACAGCCACTCTGCCACGGAAGAACAAAATCCCGAAGAAGCCATCGATCTCGGCGACAGCAACCCCTATTGAGTCCTGCTGCTTCCGAACAGGGTGACTTACCTAAGCGTGGTAAAATGGTTCCCGAAGCGCAGAGTAACGGGGGACATCCATGACAGAAATCGCCACATTTGGAGCCGGCTGTTTTTGGGGAGTTGAGGCCGCGTTCCGGCGCTTGCCCGGCGTTATCGACGTTGCCTCAGGCTACAGCGGCGGCCACATGCCGAATCCCACCTATAAAGGTGTCTGCTCGCACACAACCGGCCACGCCGAAGTCGTGCAGGTCACCTTCGATCCACAGAAAGTCAGCTACGATCAGTTGCTTGATACTTTCTGGCAGATACACAATCCCACTCAAGTGAACCGCCAGGGCCCCGACGTCGGCACGCAATACCGCTCCGCAATCTTCGTCCACTCACCGGAGCAGCAGGCCATCGCGGAGAAATCAAAAGCGGCATTGGCCGCGAGCGGCAAATTCCAACGCCCCATCGCCACGGAAATCACCACGGCGGGTCCCTTCTATCGCGCGGAGGAGTACCACCAAAAATATTTAGAGAAGCACGGCGCCGCATCCTGCCATTTCTAGCTCTCGATTTTTGCTGCAAAACTCATTTGGATGTCGTTCCGAGGAGCAATGGCGACGAGGAATCTGTTTTTGTCTTAACATCTCCCGCAGAGCAGAGTCGTCGCGCTTCCCCGATTTATTTCCCCACCTCGAGTATCGAAAACGATCCCGGAACCATCTGCCCTCGGCTCCGGCGTCCTCCCGCCGCTGGCGGCGTCGGAGGCGGAGTGAACGCCGCGGCGATCAAGAAGATGTGCCCTGTCTTGCTGTCCAACGTCAGCGTCTTGGCCCACGGCATCGTCTGCACCGTCTGCTCCACCACGAAGTCCGTCGGGCTGTTCTCTTTAATCACCGTCAACGTGCCGTCGCGCTGCGAACTGAACGCCTCCATCGTAGCCGGATTAAAAGTCGCGCCGTCCGTTCCCATGCCAATCGGCAGCGTGGTGATAATTTTTCCGTCGTCCGAATTCAGAATCACCATCGTTTGTGGATTATGGCACGCGGCGAAAAGAATGTGATTCTTCACGTCAAACGCCAGCCCGCCGGGGCCGCCGCCCTTCCCGGCAAGATCGTAGTGCGCGGTCACTTTCATTGCCTTCGCGTCTACTACGGCGATGTTATCTTTGTCCTCGATATCAACATATATGTGTCCGTTTCCGTCGGTTACCGCCTCTTCTGGCGCTCCGCCCAGGTCAATCGTCCCCACCACGGAGCCGTTTGTCGCGTCGATCACTGTCGCATTCGGCGCGCGATGGCTGAAAATGTAGACGCGCTCGTTGAACGGGTCGAACAGAATTCCGTCTGGCCCCCCATCCACATCGATAGTCTTCATTGTCTTAAGAGTTGTGGTATCCCACATCACCACGGGCTTGCTGCTCGCGAAGCCGTGATTTGATTTCGGGTCGACAGCTACGCCGCGTGCATTCGCGTTGGGGATTTCGCCCACCGCCTCCAGCGTGTCCAGGTTGAATACCGTCACGCGCGCGCCAGTCGCGCCGGGACGCGGAACGTACAAGCGCCGCCCCACCGAATCCGCATACACATAATCAAATCCGCCGTCGCCTCCAACTTTTGCCGTGCGCAGTACCTTATAAGGTCCTTCGCTAGAGGGTTGCTGCGCGAATGCCGCGGGCGCCAGCATCACAGCCGCCGCTAAAGTCACCAACCAAAATCGTCGCATAAAATTTCTCCTCAGTTGAACCTGAAATTGACCTATGACTCCCATTTTCGATTCAGACTGCCCGATTTCTCCACCGTTTGGATCTTGAAGGCAACCCACCGTCCGCCGTAACCACATTGCGTCCAAATTCTACTCTGCGAACCTCTTGTTGGCACTACCGGATGGTGCCCCAACTGACGGTTGGTCGCTCTGCGGCCTGAAAGTCCCGGGGTTGGGGAAGACGATTCAATCTTGACCGTGCCATTTTTGTTTGACGCATCAAACTATTTCACGCATTCTGTCGGTTATGGTGGGCCCGCGAATCAGACGTCTCCTGGATGCGTATCCGGCAATCTTCCTCGCTTGCCATCGGCAACACGTGCGCGAGGACGAAGGCGGAAGAACGATCACAGAACATCAAGCCAGTATTCTTGACCATTTGCATGCAACGCGTCCGACGACACTCTCCAAACTGGCTGAACACATGGGTGTGAGCCGCTCAACGATGAGCATCACGGTAACTCGACTGGTACGCGGCGGTTACATTTCACGTCGGCGCGACAATAGCGACGCGCGATCCGTGCGTTTGACGCTGACGCCGATAGGAGCGCGGGTTAAAGAACACAACACCGTGCTCGACCCTGATCTCGTGAGAAAGATGTTTTACCCGATACGCGCCAAAGAACTGGAAAATGCGCTGCAAGGCATTGAATGCCTGGCGAAGTACGCCGGAATCATGCTTCGAGAGCGAAAGAGAGGACACGACCAATGAGAATTCTGTTGATTATAATCGGCTCCCTTGTTGCGATCGTCATTATTGTCGTTGGAATTGGCGCACTGCTCCCAAAGCGGCATGTGGTATCGCGCTCCGCTTCTTACCGCGCCACGCCTGAACAATTATTTTCTCTCATCGTTGGTCCGCAAAATTGGCGGCCCGACGTGCTGCATTCGGAAATTGTTCCAGACACCGCAGGCCGAGTGTTGATGCGCGAAACCACGCGCGGCGGTGAGACCGTCACCTACGAGCTTCTTGATTGCGTCCCACCGAATTCAGCCAAACGTCGCATTGCTACTGAAAATCTGCCGTACTCAGGTACGTGGACTTACTCGCTCAAGTCCAACAATGGGGTTACCATCGTGCGAATCACCGAAGACGGTGAAGTTTACAATCCAATTTTCCGATTCATGTCGCGCTTTGTTCTCGGTCAGACCCGCACCATGGATGCTTACATGAAGGCATTAGGGCAAACTACGGGACAGACGGTTCAAATACAAGACTGACTTCCCGGCATTTAGCTTCAAAAAGCATGCAGAGAAACGCAGTAGCGGGGTGGATGGTAGGCCCGTGCGGGCTCGAACCGCAGACCTCTACCGTGTCAACCTACGCATAATAGCAAATACAACGACTTACAGCGTATAGAGGACCGTCTTGCAGTTCTTTTATGAGTGTTGCAGGTAGGAACCACAGGTACGGATCGCGGGTACGGCGGTGCCGGAATTGCGTGCAAGGGTTTGCATTCCAGTGAATCGTTCGAGGATGCTGCGATTAATCTCAGATTGATCATATCTGCAAAGATCTTCTCATGCTGCCATTAACGGTGCTTCATACGGCCTCACGGCACGCGGGGGAGGCGATGAGTTACGTCGAGTGCGTTCGCAGCTCAGCCGAGTTTTCATGGCCGGTTGTTGCTATGCACCGCTCAATGGCCCATGCTGTGTCCGTGCGCCTGCTCGCGCTCTACCTGGGATTGTGCGGATTCGCGCGATGCATGCTGTTCTTGATTGACGTGCTCCTCGCCTCGGTTCCCGCCGGAACTCGTCTCAAGCTCAAGTGCAGACGCCTTGGAAACTTCCCTGCTGAACGCGTCGCTAAGCCTAGCTACGTCGTTTGTAAAGATTTGGGCCTCATCGCGTGCGCGTGAAACGGATACGTATGCAAGGCGTGTGTTAATCAGATTCTCGTGCGCGGCCTCAGTATCGACATGCACGAGCACGCGGTCGGCAGTGAGCCCCTGGCTGCTGTGGCTTGTGACAGCGTAACCGTAGTCCAAGTGGGGATGTTCTCGTATAGCGAATTCAATCTCGCGCCCTGCGTCAAGGAGGATTTTGAGATTACCCTCCGAATCGACGCGCTCGACAGTTCCTAGCTCACGGTTGGCGATGTGCTTCTCAGCGTAAGGAGCGGTGAACTGGACGCGATCACCTTCTGCGAATTCGCGTACGTCTTCCCTGTAGACACT
>DASZCH010000123.1:0-10956 GCA_035943235.1 Candidatus Acidiferrales bacterium | reverse complement strand
CGCGCATTTAATCCTGGGCCGAATCGTGCCGGAAGGATTTCTGGGCGGCGATTTCCGCTTGGACCTCGAGCGTTCCGCGGAATGGATGGCGCGTGCCCGCGGCGCGATGAAAACCACGGCTCAATTTGCGCAGGGAATTCTCGACGTGGTTGAAACGAATATGGAGAAGGCCATCCGCGTGATTTCCATCGAGCGAGGCCACGATCCGCGCGACTACACGCTGGTCGCGTTCGGCGGCGCCGGTGGTCTGCACGCTTGTGGACTTGCGGCTGCGCTCGAAATGCCTCGCGTGCTAATGCCCAAATTTCCCGGGGGGCTTTCCGCGCTGGGAATTTTGCGCGCGAACGTGGTGAAGGATTTCTCGAAGACGATTTTGCTCGCGGTTCGATCTGCGCGCACGGCGAATATCCAGCTGGAACGTGAATTTGCGCAAATCGAAAAACAGGCAATCGCTGTGATGCGCCACGAAGGTTTTGGCGCGCGGCAAACAAAGATCGAACGCGTCCTCGATATGCGCTACATCGGTCAAGCCTATGAATTGAGCGTTCCGGCGACGGCCGATTTTGTGCGCGGTTTCCATCGCGCCCATGAAAAGCGCTACGGGTACGCAGATACGAAGCGCCCCGTCGAAATTGTGAACGTTCGCGCCCGCGCGATTGGCCTGACTCCCAAACCGGCGCTGCCGAAACTTCCACACGGTGCGCCTGGCGCATCCGCCGCCGTAATGCAACAGCGCGACGTCTTTTTCAGTGGTCGCGCCATGCAAACAAAAATCTACGACCGCGCAAAGTTGCGCGCCGGAAATCGTTTCCGCGGTCCCGCGATTGTGGCCGAGTACAGCGCGACCACAGTCGTGCTGCCGGGCTGGAGCGTTCGCGTAGACAGTTACGGCAACCTGCTGATGGAGCGCGCCCGATGAAATTCGATCCTGTGCGCCTGGAAATCTTCAAGAATCTATTTCATTCCGTTGCCGAGGAAATGGGCGGAGTGCTGCGACGCTCCGCATTTTCGCCAAATATCAAAGAGCGCCGCGATTATTCCTGTGCCGTTTTTGATCGCGCTGGCGAAGTGCTTGCGATGGGCGATCACATGCCCGTGCATCTTGGCTCCATGCCCGCCTCCGTGGACGCCGCGATTCGCGTCATCGATTTGAAGCCCGGCGACGTGGCTCTCTTGAACGATCCCTACGCGGGCGGAACGCACCTGCCGGATTTGACCATGGTGATGCCGGTGTACCTGCCTCGCGAAAAGCAGCCGATGTTTTACGTCGCGAACCGCGCGCATCATGCGGACGTTGGCGGCGCGCAGGCAGGCTCGATGGGGTTGTCGCGCGAGATTTTTCAGGAGGGCATTCGCATCCCTCCGGTGAAAATTTTCGAAAATGGCCGCATCGTGCAAGACGTGCTGCGCTTGCTCCTGGCGAATGTCCGCACCGAACAGGAGCGCGAAGGCGATTTGACCGCGCAACTCGCGGCGTGTCGCGTCGGCGAAAGGAGGCTCATCGAGATTGCGGGGAAATATGGGAAGCCGGAAACCAGCGCCTATGGACGCCATCTGCTCGAATATTCTGCGAAAATGATGCGCGCAACGCTGCGCCAAATTCCAAATGGCACTTATTGCGGCGAGGATTTTCTCGACAACGACGGCGTCACGGAAGACCGAATAGCCATTCGCGTCAAGATTCGCATTCGCGGCGACAGCGCGGAAGTTGACTTCACGGGCTCGTCGCTGGAATGCGCGGGAAGCGTCAACGCCGTGAAAGCCATCGCCGATTCCGCAGTGTTCTACGTTTTCCGTTGCCTGGTCGACGACCAGGTCCCCGCCACGTCCGGTCTGCTGCGCCCGATCAAGATTATCGCGCGCGAGGGGACCATCGTGAATGCGCGCCCGCCCTCGGCTGTCGCCGGGGGGAACGTCGAAGCCTCGCAGCGCATAGTCGACACGCTCTTGCGCGCGATGGCGCGAGCCATTCCCAATAGAATTCCGGCCGCTAGTCAAGGAACCATGAACAATTTGACGTTGGGCGGACGCGACTCGCGCCCCGGCCGCGGCAATGCACCATTTGCCTATTACGAAACCATCGCGGGGGGCATGGGCGCTCGACCGGGGCTTGACGGAGAAAGCGGCATCCATACCCACATGACCAATTCGCTGAACACGCCCGTCGAAGTCTTCGAGCACGCCTACCCAGTGCGCGTTAGAAGGTACGGCATTCGCTACGGTTCTGGCGGCGCAGGCAAGTATCGCGGCGGCGATGGAATTATCCGCGAAATCGAATTGCTCGTCGCGATGCAGGTGGGAATGTTGTCGGATCGCCGCAAGTTTGGACCCTACGGCCTCGCGGGCGGCAAGCCGGGCGCTACGGGGAAAAATGAGGTGGTAATCGCAGGTCAGCGAAAGGCGGTAGCAGCTAAGGGAAGCTTTTACGCTCCAGCTGGAGCTGTAGTCAGGATCGAAAGCCCCGGCGGTGGCGGCTGGGGAAAGCCGCCGAAGCGCCGGAAGTAATGTTCTCCCCTGCTCCCGAAAGCAGGAGTCTCACCGCCAACTGACTCAATCTTTAGGAAAACGCAGCTAGTTTTCGAGCTTTTCGAGCGCTTCCGGCATCTGCAAACGAGCCTTGGCCAGTGCACGAACCAAGTTCGATTCCATGGTCTGCTCGGTGGTATTCCGAACGGTTGCGAGTTCGGTGACCAGCAAGTGCTTGGCGCGTTCGAGCATCTTCTTCTCGCGGAAGGAAAGTGGCTTGGTCCGGCTGAGTGAAACCAGACCCTTCAGGACCGCCGCAACTTCCATCAGCGAGCCGGTGCGCATACGCTCGGAGTTCTCTTTGAAACGGTGCTTCCAATCGTGATGAGACGCGGAGCGGCCTTTTTCGAGATAGGTGATGACGTCACCTGCCTCGTTCGAGCGAATCACAGGACGCAGACCGACGCTCATGATGTTGGTTTGGGGAACCATGACTTTGAGCCCGCTGGAAACAATCTTTAGCATGTAGTAACGTTCGGAACGGCCATTGAGGTAACCAAAGCTGATTTGTTCGATAACGCCTACACCGTGGTTTGGATAAACAACCTTCTCTCCCAGTTTGAAATCCATACAGGATGTTCCCTCCCCAGAAGCTACACTAAAAGCTTAGGCCTGCGTAAGGTGAAGGTCAAGAGAATCTACGGGGAAACCCGTATTTTTTGCTGGCTTTCGGCTCCCATTTAAATCAAAAGTCAAGGTGGAAATCTTGTAAAATGGACGTTTATGCTGCTTCTCGCCGTAGATACCTCCACTCAATGGGGAAGTTTGGCTCTTCTGCGCGACGGTCAACTCTTGGGAGTTGTCTCGATTTTCGCCGACGAACCGTATTCCGCGCGCCTTTTCCGCCAGCTCGACTTTCTGCTCGCCGAATTGCGCATCGAGATGCGCCAGTTCGACGTTTTCGCGGTCGTCGCGGGCCCCGGTTCGTTCACCGGCCTTCGCGTCGGACTTGCAGCGGTGAAGGGTTGGGCGGAAGTCTTCGAAAAACCTGTCGTGCCTGTAAGTGCGTTGGAGGCGATCGCAGCGCAAAGTAAACGGGATGCTGAATTAGTTGCAGTCGCGACGGATGCGCGCCGAAGTCAAGTCTATGCCGCACTTTTCCGCCGCGATGGGAGCGGGCTGACGCGGGAAAGCGAAGATCACGTCTGCACGCCCGAGGAATTCCTGGCCGAGATCGGCGCGCAAGCAGGGAACCGGAAAGTACAATTCGTCTCGCCGTCCCCAGATCTGATTCAAGCGGCATTGGATGCCGCGAGCAGCGTTCTGCCCGCCGTTTCGCGCAGCATCGAGCGCGTTTCGCCGGTGCTCGCCCCCATGATTGGCCAACTCGCCTTTGAACGCGCCAAACGCGGCGAAGTCACGGACGCGTTGCGCCTGGACGCGAATTACATACGCCGCGCCGATGCAGAGCCGTTGTGGAAAGAAGGCTGATTAATTTGGCAACTCGCAAGAGTCGTTCTCGCACGGGCGCGGTTTCAACTGTGCCGAAGATCGTCGCCGCGGAGAGGGCTTTGGCCCTGACGGAGGTCGGAAGCTCATCATGCGTGTGACGATTCGCCAGCTTGAGGCCCGTGATATCGACACGGTGCTCGAAATTCAGGCGCAATGCCGCGAAGCGTCTCCCTGGTTGCGAAATGATTATCAGGCGCTTGTACGCGACGCCGCGCCCTGTTTCGTGGCCGAAGCCGAGGGCGGACTCGCGGCGTTCCTGGCGGCCCGCAAACTCGCGGATGAGATGGAAATCTTGAATCTCGCGGTCGCCCGTGCGGCGCGCCGGCAAGGGATTGCGAGCCAGTTGCTGACCGCGGCTATGAAGTGGTCCGAGCAGAATGGCATCAACAAGATTCATCTCGAAGTGCGAGCCTCAAACGCCGCGGCTCGCGGTTTTTACGAGTCGCGCAGCTTCCGCGCCACCGGCACCCGCCCCAATTATTACCGCAACCCCACCGACGATGCTCTCTTGATGGCGGCGTCGGTGCGTACTCCGTGATGACTTGTTTGAAATTTCTCCAGAGATGTTTGGCGTCTAGCCGGGAATTGTGGTAGTTTTTTCTTCATGTAGACCAAATTTCAACCTGGAGGGAACGGATGCCCGAGACGGCTCATGAAATTCCAGGGGACTTGATGTTGAACGACGAACGGTTTCGCAATCTGGCCCAGCAGCTTTCGCGGTATGAAGAGCAACTCCAGCAGTTAATTCGTGAGACCTACCGCAGTTCAGAAGACATACTCCTCGAAACCAAAATCAAGAAAATGAAACTTCGCTTGAAAGATGAGATGCAGCAACTCATAACGCGGCGGCGCAGAGAGAGCCGCGCCAGCTAACCCCGCACCGCAACGTCTTGTTCTGTCGTACAATGCAGGTGTCTCTGTGCGAGGTATGCTTCGTCGGCTATGGTGAAGGATGGATATCGTTTTGCGCTGCCGCCGCTGATCCTCGGAATCATTTTGCTGGCGTTTCGTTGGTGGTGGGCGGCGATTCTGGTGGCGCTGGGCCTTTTCGTTCTCTACTTTTTTCGCGATCCGGAGCGCCAGATTCCATCTGACCCAGGCGCCGTCGTTTCGCCGGGTGACGGGCGCGTAGTCGAAATCGTCGATGAGCCGCTGGATGGCCGCCAGGGTAAGCGCGTCAGCATTTTCCTTTCGGTTTTCGACGTGCACGTCAATCGCGCGCCGGTTGCGGGAAAAATCCGGAAAGTGGAGTACCATCCAGGGCGTTTCATGGCCGCGTGGAATGGGAAGGCATCCGCCGATAACGAGCAGAACGTGATTACGATCGCGACGCCGTCCGGCGAAATGAATTTCAAGCAAATCGCGGGATGGGTGGCGCGGCGAATTCTCTGCTGGAAGCAAGTGGGTGATGAAGTCGCGCGCGGCGAGCGAATCGGCATGATACGTTTTGGCTCGCGCGTGGATGTTTGGCTTCCGGCGAGCGCCGAAATTCTGGTGAAACGCGGGCAGCACGTGGCCGGGGGAGCCACGCAAATCGCAAGATGGCTACCGACGAAATAAAATCGACGGGCTTCGAGCCGGACGAGTCGCGCCCAATGCGCGATGGCAGACTTCGCCGCGGCGCGTATATGCTGCCGAGCCTTTTTACCGTCCTTAATTTGCTTTGCGGCTACTACGCTATCCTCGAGACGTTTCGCGGCGGCGCGGGCGACATGGACAACGCCGCAAAGGCGATTGGCGCGGCCATTGTGTTCGATTCGCTCGATGGCAGAATCGCGCGGCTGATGCACGCGAACTCCGAATTCGGCAAACAGTTCGATTCCCTCGCCGATGTGGTCAGCTTCGGAGTTGCCCCGGCGTTTCTGGCCTTCGCCTGGGGCGTAAAGGGAGTGGTTACCGGCGATTCCATTTTTGCGCCCTATATCGTGCAGCTCGGATGGCTCGCGAGCTTCGTGTTCGTGATTTTTTGCGCATGGAGATTGGCGCGATTCAATATCGGCATGGCCGGCGGCTCAAAATACTTTGTGGGCCTGCCGACTCCCGCTGGCGCGGGTGCCATCGCTGCCATCGTCCATGCCATGTGGAATCCGATCGAGGATTGGCGCAAATCGCTCGTGTGGGTGCTGCTCGTGTTTCTCCTGGGATTTTTGATGGCCAGTAAAGTCCGCTATTACAATTTCAAGGGCGTTAACTGGGGCCGCCGCAGAACCTCACTCGCCGTCGTGGCCATGGCGCTGATCGTTGCGGCGATCTTCCGGTATTCGGAGGCCACGCTTCTGGTCATCGCCACGGTGTACGTCTTGCACGGCCTGGTACTCGAGGTCCTCCGGAAGGCGCGCCACCGGACTGTCCCGCATTCCGCCTGAACATGTCCCGCGAAAGCTCCCGTTATCGGATAGCGATTGTCGGCGCATCGTCATTGCGCGGAAAAGAATTGAAGCAGGTCGTCGAAGACCGCAACTTTCCAGCCTCCGAAATTGCGTTGCTCGATACCAGCGTTCCGGTGGGGACTCTGGCCGAGGCCGCGGGTGAGCCGACTTTCATCAAGCCCATGGACCGCGAAAGCTTTGCCGGCGCGCGTTTCGTTTTTTTCGCGGGCAGCGCGGATGAAACGCGTGACAACTGGAAGCTGGCCCATGATTCTGGCGCGACGATCATTGATTTGACTGGAACTCTGGACGAAACCGCGCACGCCGCCGCATGGATCCCGGAACTGGATACACTGCTCGCGCCGCCCGAGCACAAAATCAGAAAACATCAGGGCAGCGGGATATTTTCTTCTCCAGCGCCTGCCGTCATCATCGCTTGCACGCTTGCCGCGGTTCTCAGGAAATTTTCTCCCATGCGGCTCGCGATTTTATTTTTTCCGCCGGTTTCTGAACGCGGCCAGTTGGGCGTCGAGGAACTCGAGAAGCAGACGGCCGATTTGCTGTTGCTTCGCCCCATCACGCAGGCAATTTTCGACACTCAGGTAGCTTTCAACTTGCTCGCCGGGTACGGAGAAACAAGCCGTCCCAGTTTGGTGGAAATGCGCAAGGAGATCGCGAGGGGTGCGGCGTCGTATCTCGACGGAAGAATCCCGATTCCGGCGATGCAGTTGATCCAGGCCCCTGTGTTCTACGGGTACGCATTCGCCGCGTATGCCGAATTCGCGGAAGCGCACGAGTCTGCGAAGCTGAATTCCGCGCTTGCTGGTGCGGGCATTCATCTGGTCAGCGAAGATGAGCCGAAACCGACGAATATCAGCGTTGCTGGCGAGGGAAAAATTCATTTGGCGCGTGCCGAGCGCGACGAAAAGGTTAGCGGCGGGGTCTGGCTTTGGGGCGTTACCGACAATTTGCAGCTTGCCGGGACCAACGCGGTTCGTATTGCGGAGGAACTGCTTGCTCCGAAGATTTGATTCGCGGCGCGCAACTCGGGCGATAATCCAACTGCCGCTTGTCTGCATGCTGGCCTTTGTTTGCGGCTGCGGCTATCACGTGGCAGGACGCGCCGCGCGCCTGCCGTCTACCTGGCGCACGATCGCCGTACCCGCATTCGTGAACCGCACGCCGACGTATCGCATCGAGCAGCGCGTCACCAACGCAGTGGTCCATGAACTTCTGGCCCGCACGAAATATCGCGTCGTGCCCCGCGCGGACGGTGCGGATGCTGTCCTCAACGGCGAAATCACCGACATTCAGGCGACGCCGTTGCTCTTCGACGCCACCTCCGGCCACGTCACCACGATGCTCGTCACTTTAAAGTTGAAAGTCAGCCTCGTCGATCAAGCCACCAAAAAAGTCGTCTATCGCAACGACAATTTTGTTTTTCGCGACGAGTACCAGATTTCGAGCGACGTCAGCACATTTTTTCAGGAGGAAAGCCCCGCGATGGACAGGATGTCGCGCGCTTTCGCTGCCGATTTAGTCTCGGCGATTATCGAGGACTTCTGATGCCCCAGGCAACATTGGAAAATCTGATGCAGAGCATCGCCAAAGGCAAACCCATCCCTTCGATTCTGCTGCTGGGAACCGACCCGTACCTCCGCGATCGCTGCCGCAAAGCGCTGATCGAGAAATTTGTCCCTGAGGCAGCTCGTGACTGGGCCGTCACGAAACTTTCAGCGGCGGGCGGCGGCTGGGAGGAGATGCTCGAGCGCGCGCAGACCGTCCCCATGCTTTCTCCGCGCCAAATTATTTTCCTCGATGGAATGGAGGCGCTCGAACGTCTCGGCGACGAATCCAGCGAAGCAATCAATGAAGCCCTCGAAGGCTACCTCAAGGATCCAGCGCCATTTTCAACTGTGGTTTTCGAGGCGGAAGACCTGGACGGCCGCCGCTGGGTTTCCAAATTGCTTTCGGCGAACGCTCTCGTCGTCACACTCTCCGCTGGCGCGCAGAACATGGCGGTGTTCGCCTCGGAAATGGCGCGTGAACTCGGCGCGGAAATCGTTCCCGCTGCTGCCGCCGAGCTCGTCGAGGCGGTAAATGGCGAACCCGCGAAGATCAAACTGGAACTCGAGAAATTGTCTCTTTACGCCGCCGGACGAAAGATCGAATCCGCGGACGTGGAATCGCTAGTCGTTTCCGCGCGAAAATACACAGTGTGGAGGCTCACCGAAGTCATCGCGGCGCGTGACCGCGGCGCGGCCATGGATTTTTTCGATTGCCTGTTGCGCGAGGGTGAGCAGCCGGCCGGAATCGTCGGAGCGCTCGCCTGGATGTACCGAAAATTGGTTGAGGCCAGGGAACTGCCGCCCGGAACGAACCAATTTCAAGCAGCACGCGACCTCAATATGCGCCCCGAATCAGCGGGAATCGCACTGGCACAGTCGCGGAAATTCGCGCGCGAGCAACTTCTCGACGGAATTGTTGCCCTTGCCGAAGCCGACAGCGCGTTGAAATCCGGCGGCCCAAACCCGCGAGCCACAATGGAGTTTTTGATTGCGCGCCTCACGGCAACGCCCGCCAAAGCGACGGCTTAGGACTTTTTAGCTTTGCGGAGAACGTTCAACGCAATGGTCAGACGCGATTTGTAGCGGTTCGCGGTATTGCGGGGCAGCGAGCGGTTCTTGACGGCGCGGTCCAACTCCGAAAAGGTCTGCGGGGCCAGTTTTTCCGTCTTCGCCACGTCGCCCGAGGCAAGCGCCGCGCGATACTGCCGCAGGGCGGTGCGGACGCGCGTGCGATTGGCGCGATTCGTAACCGTGCGGTGTTCCGTCTGGCGCATGTTTTTGAAGACTGACTTGGACCTTTTCTTGTGCTTTACGGCGGCGCCCGTGGGCATCAATCGCTCCTTCGGAATTGGAATTGAATAGCAAGAGTATCGGACGTGTGCACGATTGTCAATTTGCCGCTGCCGGCCATGCGTAACAACGTCTGCGGCGTCGAGCGCTTTGACGTTGGCCCCGTGGCGGCCTAAGATGTCGCGTCACGATTGCGGTTTTGCGTGACTTTTCACCGCGCGGCAGCATAGGTTCATTTACTGGACTGATGGCGAGACTCCGTCAATCTCCGAATGCGGCGCGCCCCTCGGCTCATTTGTGGCCGGTAGCTGCGGCGTGCCTCGTCGCGCTTCTCCTCGCCGCGCCCTCTGTGATCGCGCAGAACCCACGGACGCTGCGCTATTCGGGATATGTCAATGATTTCGCGCACGTGCTCGCTCCCGATTCCAGAAAAGCGATTGAAGCGTTGTGTCAGGAAGTGGATCGCAAGACCCAGGCCCAGATCGCCGTCGTCACCGTGCGCTCTCTAGACGGGGACTCCATTGAGAACTACTCCATCGACCTGGCCACGCACTGGGGCATTGGCCCCAAGCAAAAGGATCGCGGCGTCCTTATCCTGCTTGTCCCGAGGGAGCGCAGATACCGTATTGAAGTTGGATATGGGCTCGAAGCCATCTTACCTGACGGCCTCGTCGGAAGTTTTGGCAGGGAAGCGCAGCCGCAACTCAAAATCCATAATTATAGCGGCGCAGCTTTAATGCTCGCTGAACGCGTCGCCACGGTGATTGCGAAAGATCGCGGCGTTAAGCTCGATGCACTGGCGCAAGAATCGCAGAACAATCCCATGGGCGCGGAAACTCCACCTCCGCCCTTTACGGCCAGGAACATTGCGGTGCCCTTACTGTCCGTTCTGATGCTATTGTTCTTCCCGCTCCTCGGCCTGCTCATGCGTATGCGCGCGGGTCGCAAATACGGCCGCCGCGGCCACGGGGTATGGTGGGCGGCGGGCACGCCGTGGTACCTCGGAGGCGCTAACTGGGGAGGCGGTACCTGGGGTGGCGGGGCATTCGGAGGTGGCGGAGGTTTTGGCGGTTTTGGCGGTGGCTCGTTTGGCGGTGGCGGCGCCAGTGGCAGTTGGTAAGGTTACCGAAGAGTTTTTCATCATCATTCCGCCAGCCCTGAACGTTTTGGCGAAGGGACGAGCTATGCGACGACGAACTTGTCCGGCACATGGCTGCCGCAGGTGCAGGCGAGGAATCTGACGGTTTCGTCAGGGCACGGCTCCAGTTCATCCTAAAGCACGACGGGCCGTGCCAAAATGCGGTAAAACTCAGGAGTTTTAGCCCCTGACGCCATCCGTGGTTCTGGGAGAGCAACGGCGCAATGGAAGAATTGCTGCAACAGTTGAAAGAAAAGCTGCAACAAGCGGCCGGCGCGAACCTCAAGGCGCTGGTCCTCTACGGCTCCGCCGTCACGGGCGAATACCGCAAGCAGCATTCCGATTTGAATATCCTCTGCATCCTCGAACGCACCGGCACGTCCGACCTTGAAGTCCTCCACGATACGGTCGCCTGGTGGAAGCGAAAAGGTTTTGACGCTCCGCAAGTGTTCACGCAAGACGAGCTGCGCACCTCCGCCGACATCTTCGCCATCGAATTGCTCGACATGAAAACGAATCACATAATGATTTACGGTGAAGATTTTTTTTCCATGCTCAACGTCCCGACAAACTTGCACAAATTGCAGGTGGAGCGCGAGTTGCGCACGAATCT
>DASZCH010000122.1:0-20272 GCA_035943235.1 Candidatus Acidiferrales bacterium | reverse complement strand
ATGCTGCGTTTGGCTTTGCGCGGATCAGTGACCCCGCACAATGTGGCGGCCACCATGTCGCAGTGTTCAAATGCGCTGGCGAACTGGCCGCGTTTCGCGGGATTGTGACGGAGCCAGTGGAGCAACTTCGCGAATCCCCACTCGGAAGAATAAACGCCGCCGCACCAGCGGATGGCTTCGAGGTTTTCATGGTGAGCCATCTCGGTGATTTCGGCGGCTTCGGATTTAGCGCGGTGATCACACCAGAGGTAATACTCGCCGAGAGGCTTCATATCACGGTCGACGGGGATCACTGAAGAACCTGTGGTGTCGAGCGCAATTGATTCGACAACTTCACCGGAGATTCCGGCTTGCTTCACAGCATCGCGCGTGGCCAAGACGAGCGCGCGCATGTGATCTTCGTGCGACTGCGTTGCCATTTCCGGATCTTCGCGTTTGCGATGCAGAGGATATTCGGCGACTGCGGAGGCGAGCATTCCCTTTTCGCTGTCCACGATGGAAACGCGGACGTTCAAAGTTCCGAAGTCAACACCAGCTACAATTGCCATCCGTTGCGGCCCTTGCTCCTAATTTCCGTGCCAGTAGGCTGGCCAGCCGAGGTAACGAGTGGCCGCTTCGTGGACCGCGCCAGCGACCGAGGAGAAGTTCGCGGCGACGTGATGCTCAAAACCATTTTCGCAGATGTAGCGCAACAGTTTCTGCATTTTGGGGATTTCGACGACTCCCGCGCCGCCGAACGTCTCGAGCGGATCGTCGGTGAATGCGCCGCCGCCGAGATAGCCCCGGACGTAACCTGCGCGGTCGTCAGTTGAAAAACGAGCAAAAGTCATCCGGCCCGGCTTGACCAAACCCACGCAGGTGCCGAAGGTATTTTCCTTGCCCACAGTGCCGGCGATGATTGCCTGGTAGTCCATTTTCACGTTTCTCAAAAATTGCTTGGGCAAATTGCTGCAGTGGAAGCAGACGGCTTTGTCGGGGTTATCGCCATAATTGTTGTTCCAATCGAGCAAGGCGCTGGGACTTTCGGAGGCGAGGCGCAGCGTGTGCATGCTGAGAACGCCGCAAATATCGACTTCGCACGCGCTGGACATGAGGTCGTCGCTCATCATGCTCATCACCGTACAAGGAACGACGCCGAGATTTTCCTCGATGGAAGTCCAGCACTGAATGGCGCTGATGGTGACGTCCGTCTGCTTCATCCACTGGTCAATCACGGTACCCAATTTCGCCATTTTGAGGAGCGCGGCCTTGGGCACGTCATTCGTGGAGACGTACTTTTCGATGGACTGGAGTTTGGCGAGGGCTGCGTCGTCGGTATCTTTCATGCGTTGGATGCGGCCAATCACTTCGGAAAGATCGAGCGTCTCGACGGAAATCCCCTGCGACTCGAGGATCTTTTCGCTGTAACGAACGGTGTTGAATGCGGCGGGGCGCGCGCCAATACTGCCGATCCGGAGATTCTTTAGACCTTTTACGACGCGGCAAGCGCCCGCGAACCAGTCGAGATCTTTTTTGAATTCCGCAGAGTCAGGAGTTACAGTATGCGAGGAAGTGAGCGAGTACGGAATGCCGTACTGCATCAGATTGTTGCAGGCGGACATCTTGCCGCAAAAACTATCGCGCCGGAATGAGATGGACATTTTCGACGGCGTGTCGGGAGTGGCTTGGACCAGTACGGGAACGCGGAGGGTCGATAGGCGGAGCGTATCGGCGATTGCGCGTTCGTCTCCAAAATTCGGCAGCGTGACAATGACGCCGTCAATCTGATCGCTGTGAGCGCGGAACAACTCAGCACAGCGTTTTGCTTCTTCGTATGTTTCGACGGCGCCGTACCTGCTTTGCTCCGGCGTGAGCGCGATGACTTGGACCCCAGCGCTCTTCAATGTGCAGAGCATTTCCTTACGGCCTGACTCGGCCAGGTGTCCAGGGAAAAAGCCCCGATTACCCACGATCAAACCCATGGTCATCTGTTTGTTTGTCGACATTCATCCCTCATAACAGGCAGCAATTCGATTGCTGGTTTTTTGCCGCTAACCAAATTACGCGGCTTCTTCCGTAAAATTGCGCGACGCCGCCTAATTTAATCGAACCAACAACGCCGCAACGCGAAACGGCGATCAACTCTTGACCGGCGGTTGTCCGTAGTACGCCGCGCTTCCATGCTTACGCAAGTAATGCTTATCGTGAAGCGAGGACGAGAGCGGGCTTAATTCATGAACCAGTCCGGCAGTGTAGTAGGCCATTCGAGCCAGCGCTTCGAGAATCACGGAATTGTGAGCCGCAGCCGTTGCGGTCGGTCCCCAGCAAAACGGTCCGTGACCGCGAACGAGAACGCCGGGGATGTCGTTTGCGTCTAGCTTTTCAAACGTGCGGCAAATCGCGGCACCCGTGTTTTTCTCGTAATCTCCGGCGATCTCCTGCGACGTAAGATCCAAAGTGACGGGCACGGGCCCGTGAAAATAATCCGCGTGCGTCGTTCCGAGACACGGAATCGACCGGCCAGCCTGCGCCCACGCGGTGGCAAAATCAGAATGCGTATGAGTGACACCGCCAATGCCAGGAAAGTTCCTGTATAGCACCAAGTGCGTCGGCAAATCGGACGACGGCCGACAATCTCCCTCAACGATTTTGCCGGACAAGTCCGTTACCACCAGATCTTCAGCTTTCAGCTTTTCGTAGGGTACGCCGCTGGGCTTAATGACAATCAAGCCTTTATCGCGATCCACGCCGCTGGCGTTGCCAAAGGTATAAAGCACCAAACCCCGGCGAACGAGTTCGAGATTGGCTTCGAGTACTTCTCGCCGGAGACCTTCAAGCAGCATGCGAGGCCTTTGCAGAATCTGTTCGTTGGTAAACGTTTGACCGCTTCAAAAAATGAACTCGCTTCCGTACTTCGCGTTCCGGGCCAGATTCCCGATGAACCGGCCCATTGCGCTATTCCGCTCACATCTTCAGTGAAGCTATTTTCTTCCGGCCACCCATCGGGGCCATTGCCGTCGAATCGCGAAGGACCAAACTCGTTCGCAGGACGTATTCGCTGCCATTCGGCGACGGGATGTCCCGTTGCACTTCGGAAAGAAGCGCATTGAAAGCCATCCTGGCGATTTCGGTTTGTGACATTTTTATGGACGTCAGCGGCGGAATCATGAACTGTGCGAGGCGAATGTCGTCGAAACCTACCAGAGACAAGTCACGCGGAATGTGAATACCTTCCTCGTAACTCTGGCGCATCACGCCGATAGCTGTCATATCATTCGAGCAGATCACAGCCGTGGGCCGCTTCGGGAAATTAAGGATTTTCTTGAACGCCTTGATGCCGCCTTCCATGGTGTGGTCACCTTCGATTAAATAGTGCGGATCCACCGCGAGGCCGATTTCGTCCATGGATTCGGTGAACGCGTGTTGCCGAGCGATGGCCGATTTCAATATCAGCGGACCGGAAATGAACGCGATGCGTTCATGACAAAGAGCGGCGAGGTGTTGAACGGCCTGCCGAATCCCATGCTGATAATCAATGCGAATATTGCTGATTCGAGGGAGCGGAGGGCCGACGTCAATGAAGACGAGGGGAATCTTTCGCGTTTTCAAATCGACGAAGAGCGCCTCTTCCATCCCGAAGGTGACAATGGCGACGCCTTCGACGCGGCGCTCAATCATGCGGCGAACAGAAAGCGCGATGCGCTTGGGATCGTGCACGGTGGAGGTGGTCAGAATCTCATAATTGTTGTGAACGGCGATATCTTCGAAACCCTGGATGATCTCCGGGAAAAAGGGGTTGGTAATTTCCGAAACAATTAAACCGAAAATGCGGCTGCGGCCGGAAACAAGAGAGCGCGCTTGCGTGTTTGGGTAATAACCGAGCTCTTCAACTACCCGCCAAACACGCCGGGAGAGCTGAGGCGTAACTGTAGAAACGCCATTTATCGTGCGCGAGACCGTTGCAATGGAGACTTTAGCGCGCCTGGCGACTTCGTGAATGCTCAACGTTGTTCTCCGCAAAAAAAGTGGAACGGCGAAGCTCAATCAGCCCATTCGGAATCCGCTTTTGTTTACCTTCCAATACACACCATACCTCTCACCAAAGATCCGGTTCAGCGGAATTAGTTGGGTGGCGCTGCCTTGAGCCGCCTGAAAAGTGAGAGGCTGGCCCTTGACTGGTTCCACCCACTTGGCAGATTCAACATTGTCGTTCCATTGCAAGTCAACGGCCATGGTTCCTTCTGGGCGTCCGCGAGCCGCAAGCTGCGTGAAGCCTTTGTCGCGGTCATACTGCATCTGCTCGGTAAGGCCATCCTGGCCCAGACGGCCAGCCAAGACTATGGGTCCGTATAATACCGCTTGTTGGGTGGGGTCGCCGAGCAATCCTTCGGCATGCAAGCGCATCGGGAGTTTCACTTCGAGGCGGTCGCCATCGGCCCAAGTGCGATTAATCTCCAAATAGCTTCCTGGGTTGGAGAAGGTCGGCAGAGGCTTGCCATTTAGCGTGACTGAACCGCCATCGACCGCCCAAGCCGGTATCCGTATGTTTATACCTGCTTCCACGGGAGCCTTTGCCTTGACCGTGAGCGTTGTGCCTTCCTGCTCCGGGAAACGGGTATCCTGACGAATCGTGAGTCCCTTTTCCGGCCACTGGACTTCCGAGGCAATGAAGAGGTTCACGAATGCGGCATGATCGTTGCGGAAGTAAATTGAGTCGCTGAATTTCGAGAACTCTTCGGCGCCGGTTCCCGTGCAGCACCAGAAGGAATTAAATCTCGAGTTGAAAAACTTCCAGTAACCCGTTTCGAGCGGGAGGTAATACATCTTGAAGCCATTGTCGGGATGCTGGGTGCCCAAACGCGAATTGAAGAGCGTGCGCTCGTAATAATCCATGTAGCGTGGGTCAGCAGTCCACTGGTGCAAGTGGCGCGTCAACTTCAGCATGTTGTATCCGCAGCAACATTCCTCTGAAGACACGCTCAGTTCCGTCGACAAATTGCCCGGATCGCTGC
Organism: Candidatus Acidiferrales bacterium; assembly: GCA_035943235.1. Classification (GTDB taxonomy): domain Bacteria; phylum Acidobacteriota; class Terriglobia; order Acidiferrales; family UBA7541; genus DAHUXN01. Next base: position 15,281 of record DASZCH010000122.1, on the reverse strand, counting down.
GCCAGCCCTCGCCATTGCTCGTGCCGCCGGTGGCGTAGCTGCGCTCCTGGGTGACTTCATCCCAGAAATATTTCGCCACTTCATGGTAATGCGGTTCGCCCGTCAGCTCGTAGCGGCGCGCGGCTCCGATTACCTGGGGGATATGCGTGTTGACATGCAGGCCTTTGAGTTCGTCGCGATGACTGGCAAGAGGATCGAAGAAGGCCGGTTTCTCAAAGCGGCGCGCAATGCCGAAGTACTGGAATTTGCCTGTAGCGGCTGCCAGGTTATAGAGCACTTCTTCCATTCCGCCGAACTCTGTCAGGAGGATGCGCTGCATGTGAGCGTCGCTAAGGCCGGTGGTCCAGTGGCCGATCCATCGAGCCATGCCTTCCGCCACAGCCAGCGCTTGTTCGTTGTGGCAGTAGGTGTACATGTCGAGATTCCCGGCCATGATTTTGTGTAGAGTATAGAAGGGTGCCCATACGCCGTTACCGTCACGCAGACGATCGAAGAAACTATCTGGGAATGCGCTGAGGTAGCCGTTGCCGAATTTCTGCTGGCACTTCGCCAAATCCGCGACGATGGCATCGCCCTTAGCCTTCACTGCCGAGTCTCCCGTGCTGGCGTACATTAACGCTGTCGCTGAAAGGAAATGTCCGGTGAAATGCCCGCGAAGTTCGACGTTTGGTGCTTCCCAGCCGCCTAAGGGCTCCGCTGAGCTCGGTAAACCGGCGGTAACGCGGAAATTGTGCACCAAACGATCTTCGGGGAGAGAACTCAGATAATCGTGGTTGGTTTTGGCGGCTTGCAGGAATGGGCCGTCGAGCAACCGGACCTGCTCCATCGGAAACGGCCTGACGAGGAACTCGACGCGCTCCTGGCCGGCGCGTGGACGCGCCGGAGCTTGTAGGAGCCCCGCGAAGGCTCCCGGTGCGGCGGCCGTGACAACCCGTGGGACACAGGCGACTGCCGCCGCCGAAAGCGCTCCAGACACAAATTTTCGCCGCGAAATTCCCTTTGGAGAGCTCATGAGATCCACCTCGCCTAGTTGGCCTAATCAATACATTCAATGCCGCTTAAAATCGGAGAAAACGTTTTCTCGAATACCAAGGTATAGAACAATGCATGCTCGGTGTCAAGGCACGGCACTGCGGCGCGCTAGCATTTTTCACGCATCGAGGAACAGTTTCGTCGAATTTATCCCCTATTTTCGTGTGGTACCTCGCGGCAAATAGCGATAGCAATAAAAGACTCCCAAGATGAATAGTGAGGCTCCCCACCATACGCTGGCGTGAAGGCGAAAAAGCACAACTGGATTCGCGGGCGGATGGACGAACTCGTAAATTCCCGCGCCAAGGATCAGAACGCCATTCACGAGCAGCGATATCCCGATAAAAAACCAGATCGAAATAGGGTCCTTCGATTCCATCGCCTCACCAGAAAATAATATTCAGGGCCACGAAGACGATCCCGACGACCACGGCCCAGAACACTGGCCGGTGATAAAACGCCAGGTTGCCTTCCGACGGTATCTCGGTTTCGCCGTAGACAAGGCCACTCAATGCCGCGATGGGCTTCGGTCGCGTGAACAAGCTGACGCCAATGGTAACCACAACGCAGACGATCCACGACCAGAGTGCGCGGTACATGTCGGCAGCCATGGGACTGGCGTGGCTGGAGAGCGCCACGTAACGAACGGCTGCTGGATTGAGCTCGACCCACACGAACATCGACGCGGCGGCTATCGTGCCTGTAAGCAGCCCCCAGAAACCGCCGGCGGAGCTGGCGCGTTTCCAAAACATCCCCAGAATCACGGTCCCGAATAGTGGCGCGATGAAAATGCTGAACAGCGCCTGGACGTAATCCATAATGCTGAGGAACTGCATTACAAAGTAAGCGGTACCAATGCTTACCAAAACTCCTAGAATTGTGCACCAACGGCCCATGGAGACGTAGTGCTTGTCCGTGGCCTTCTTGTTGATGAGCGCGCGATAAATATCATAAGTCCAGACGGTCGAAAACGCGCTCACGTTCCCAGCCATGCCAGACATAAATCCTGCAATCAGCGCCGTAATTCCAAGGCCGAGCAAACCTGGGCCGCAATAACGGACGAGCATCAAAGGCAAGACCGCATTGTAACTGTGGCTGCCGGCCACCGCGAAGCTTGCGCCGCTGAGCTTGTACGGCAGAAAGGCCAATCCGGCCAGGCCGGGCAAAATCACAAAAAACGGGACGAACATCTTGAAGGCGGCGCCGATAATGGGCGCCATCTTCGCGGCGCGGAGGTCCTTGGCGGCCATCAGGCGCTGGACCTCGAGGAAGTCCGTGGTCCAGTAGCCGAAGGAGATGACGATTCCCTGGCCGATGAGGACGCCCACCCAATTGATGCCCTCGGGATTATTGAATGAGCCGAGGTAACGCCACAGGTGGACGTATTGGAGGGAAGTATTGTGGATGATCTGCAGCTTCAAATTATTCCAACCGCCCGCCTCGACGAGAGCGAGAATGGGAACGAGCATTGCGCCAGCCCAGATCAAGACAAACTGGAGAACTTCATTGAAGATCGCCGAGCGCAAACCGCCGAGGGCAACGTAGATGGCAACAGTGATCGCGGAAATCCAGATGCTGAAGCTCATGTTCCAGCCGAGGATGATGTTCATGACGAGGGCCATGGCATACATATTGACGCCGCTCATCAGGACGGTCATGAAGGCGAAGCAGATGGCGGAAAGAGCGCGGCTGGATTCGTCGAAGCGAAGCTTGAGGTAACCCGGCACGGAGTGAGTCTTCGAGATGTAATAGAAAGGCATCATGAAGAGACCAAGGAAGAGCATGGCGGGGACGGCGGCGATCCAATAAGCGTGGGTTGCCAGGATGCCGTATTCGTAGGCGGAGCTGGCCCAGCCCATCAATTCGATGGCGCCCAAATTCGCGGAGATGAAACTGAGGCCGGCGATCCACGCGGTCATCTCACGGCCGGCCATGAAGAAATCTTCACCCGTATTGGCGCGCCTCTTCAAATAGACGCCAATGGCGAGGACGAGCGCAAAATAGAAAACGATGATGATCAGGTCAACCGGGGCAAGCTTTACAAGATGTGATGGGATGGCCAGGGCCAGGGCGGGAGTCATCGTTGTTGGATATGAGAAGAACTATCGAAACGGCCACGAAGCAAACTGCGACGAAAAATCGGGCTGGGGGCCTTCGCTTTCACGTTTATACCTTTTGCGGCCGCGAGCAGCGAAAAAAAACTGTGCAATCAACCTAACACTCTAACACTTTACGAAGCGGAAGCTCCCATGCATCCACCGGATGCTATCACCAGCGCCCAGTGGATGCACAGCGAGCAGATTTACAAACCCGAAGCTAGAAATCAAGCCTCGCCCGGAACTCAATCTGGCGAGGACCGTTCATATTGCTCAGACCCTCGTGCCCGAAGTTTCTGGACCGAATATTCCCATTCGGGTTGGCCCAGTTCGGATGATTGAACGCGTTCAAGAATTCACCCTGAAAGACAAAGTGAATGCGTTCGGTAATTGGAAACAGCTTCGTCACCGACATGTCGTCGTTCCAAAGGTGAGGACCGTAGAGCCAGGGGTCGCCGGTGAACGTGCCCGGGACTGTATTCTGACATGCGCCTGTGAGGAAAGTGGTGCAATTGGCCGGCGGCGTAATACCGTTTACAGCCTTCAGAAGTGACGGGTTGAAACCCCACTTGAACGTGCAGGGATTGCCACCGCACACGCTGCCGGGGGCAGTAAACACACCTGTTGCTTTCTCCAACTGAGAAGTGGTCATCCCGCTGAGGAGCACACCCGAGTCGCCGTAATCATTAACGGTGAGGTTCCCACCCGTAATTTGGAATGGGAAGCCGGTCTCATAGGTAAAGATCGTCCCCAGCGTCCAGCCACCAACGATCTGGTTGATCACACCTGTGTGATTGAGAAGCGACTTTCCGTTTCCAAAGGGAAGATCGTACGTGCCGCTGGCATGAATGACATGCCGCAAATCGAACAGCGTGGGCCCATATCCAAGCCTCAAGTTACGGAGCGTGAATTCAGGGACCGTGCCCAGCCATTGATTGTCCGGCTGGAGGCCGAGCGTGTGGCTCCAAGTGTAATTCACATCGAACTGCATGCCGTGCCACGGTCTCTCGCGGAAATCCACTAACAGAGCGTGGTAGTTGCCGTATCCTCCCGCCGTCATGAAGCTTTGAGTCGAGCAACCGTCACACGAGGCTGCATAAGGATTCGTTTGAAAGAAATTAAGCGGATAGGCGCCCGGAGAGGTGAAACCAAACTGCGTGTCGCAATTGCTGATGGACGAGCCAACCAGATTGCAAATGTAGGGCGCATTGCCAAATGGTTTTGCTAGTGTGCCAGCTACCCGACCCGCCTGGCCCTGCTGGACGCTAGTAAAGAATCCTCCGGAGGTCCCATAATCTTTGAAAGGCACGCCGGCTCCGCCGGACGCCTCACCGGCAAAGGCTGCGTCGAAAATCGGCAAAGGTTGCTGCCCGGGGAAGCCGTTGTCGGCGAACGAACTGATTCCATTCGCCTTATTGATCGCCATATTCGTTTGTGCGTTCTGGAATTCTTTCACGAAGCCATTCTCGAAAATGTTGACTTCGTTCGTATCGACATTGATCCACTGATGGACGCTTCTGTGCCCCATGTACCGCACTTCGAGCACGTTGCTGTGTCCGAACTGTCGCTGGATACCGAAGTTCCACTCTTGAACGTAGGGTTGCTTGATCTTTGGATCAAACCCGGCCGCGCCCCAGAAGTAACTCCAGGTGAAATCGGACTGTGGAAGCGATGCCATATAAACCGGCGGCGAATCCAGGAACAGGGCTGGTGAAAAATTGCCGCCCGTGTCCGTCACGCTGCCGGGCGTGAAAAATCCGGGTCCGCTGCCGCTGCCTGCCTGATAGGAGAAGTTCTGGAAGAACGCCAAGCCATGATTCGAAGCGTTATTCCAGAAGTACTGATACGGTTCGGTGAAACGCTTGATGTCAAACCCTGCGCGGATCACGGTGTTTCCCCCGCTAAAGAGCTTGCCCAAGAAACCCTCTGAATAGTTCGGGTTCCATGCGAGACCGATCATCGGCTGTGGGCTCACGTTCCACGGCTTGTACTGATGGCTACTCCCGACGTATTGCGGATTCGCGGTTCCGGTCAACGTGCCGGGTTTGAACAAATTTCCAACTCCGGACGGCCCGAACATGTCAGTTCCTGTAGCCCCATGGTAGGCGCTCGTCAAATCATGATCGTCACCGGTGAAATCCCAGCGAAGCCCGTAATTCAACGTCAGAGTAGGTTTCAGGTGGAATGAGTCCTGCGCGTAAAGGCCCCAGGACTTCTGAAGCTCGTCGAGGTTGTACGCTTGCCCGGGCGTGGTCGCGTATTGGCCAGTCGACGGTTGGTAAGGAAATCCGCTGCCGATCGGACCCACGCTCGCAACTCTGCCAACCAACGTCGCATACAAATTCTCCGCCTCGCCCTTATCCGTATCGCATGTGGCGGGGCAGGCGGTGGCAAAATAATTTTCAAAGTCGCCGAACGCCGGGTCGCCATTCACGAGGCCGAGACCGATGTTTTGGATACCGTCCGGCGGATTCCAGTAGTGATCCTGCTCGCGGTAAAAGGAAAAACCGAAGGTGATTGTGTGTGCACTGTGCTGCCATGTCGCATTATCGCTCGCGCTGAAGGTTGGGTAGTAATTCGAAACGGGCAGGTTGAACCCCGTCCCGGAATCCGCTATGGCCCAACTGTGTTGGGGCTGGGTGTCCCACAAAGGCTTTGCGCCAAAAGCGCCCCAATACGCATTGTAGTAATAACCACCCCGAAATTGGTTCAACAGAGTTGGGGTAACCGACCAATCTAGGCCGAGAGAACCAGTGTAATTGTTGCTGTAGGTTCTGGCCGCCTGATCGGCAAACGCCGGTCCAGGAAATAGGGGAGCAGCAGCATTCGGCTGATTTTGCTTTGTGTCCTCAAAAGCAAAATTCAGCCGGAATTTCGGCGAGATGTTGTAGTCCAGGCGGATGGCTGGGAAGTAGGTGGTGATAGGGGAAAGAACCAGCCAATTGACTTGTTCAATATTCGGATCGCTCGTGGGCGAAATTATTGCTCCTCCGCTTGTGACCGCCGTGTTGATGGCGGCTTGTTCGGCTAAGTACGTCGCGCCGGGCATGGCGGGTAAGCCGTTCGGTTGGGCAATCTGCGTAAAGAGGTTCACGGTTGTGCTGCTCGGGGCCTGGAACGCGTAAATCCCATTCTGGGCATTCTGCGACAGGAAAGTATTCGAGGCAATGAAGCCGCCAGGCTGCTTGGACATGGCAAAGCTGCCAAAAAAGAACAGCTTATCCCTCAGGATTGGTCCTCCGACGCTGCCACCAAAATCATTGAGGATAAGCGGAGGTCTGGCCTCGCCCCTGGCATTGTTGTCCCAACTATTGGCATTCAGCCATGAATTGCGAAAATCTTCATAAGCTTCCCCGTGATATGCGTTCGTCCCGCGCCGTGTGACGAAGCTGCTCTGCATGGACGAGCCACCGAGACCCTGGCTCATGTCTACTTGGCTCGTCTGCACGGTCATCTCTTGAATGTCTTCCACGCGAGCCTGCAGGCCCGGCGTCGTGTTGCCTCCGAACTTCATGCGGCTGGTCGAGGAAACCACGCCGTCAATGGTGTTGCCCTGGGCAATCATCGGAAGACCGTTCCACGTGCCAAAGCCGGGCGTGCCACTGTATCCCGGCGTCAAGAATGACAACTGGCTGATGTCTCGTCCGCCCAGCGGCAGATCCTGGATTTGCTTGATATCGATGGTTGTGACGATGGCGTTGGATGTAGCCTCTTCCAGCGGCGACACGGCTGCGCTTACGACTACTTGTTCGGACGGGGCGCCCACTTTCAGTAGCGCCTTCAGGTCGGTATTGCGGCCTCCCTGGATCACAACGGAATCGAAAGCTTGAGTTTGAAAGCCTCCCTTCGAGACGGTCAGTTTATAAATGCCGAGGGGCAACGCAACAAATGTAAATGTACCTTCATGTCCCGTGAGCGCTTTTCGACTGTCGGCCGTCGCGGTATCGAGAAGCATCAGTTGTGCGTTCGGCACAACAGCGCCGCTCTCATCAAGCACCGTAACGCTTAGCGTGCCGTATCCGCCGTTCTGCGCCCAGGCTGGGACTGCGCTGAACGCAAAGAACGACAACAAACAGGCCACCATGCTGCCAATCAAAGCGCGAGAGAAGCTCCGCGACATACTTCCTCCTTTGACATATCCAAGCTTTGTCCGCGTTCCAAAGAACGCGATTTTAGTTTTCGATCTCAAGTAAACTGCTCTCTTTTTGGTCCGAGAAGGCGCTTTCTAAAATAGCGAGATGTCATTTTATGGACGATGCCGTCGTAGTTCGTGCCATCGGCCCGTGAATCTAAAGGTCCCAGGACTCGCCCCGCGGACGCCGCGCCATTAAACCTAGCTGTGATTCCAGTGCGACATGCTGTTGAAAGAGTGTCTTGAGGAGGGCCGACGAAAACGTAGCACAGTCGTGGAGGGCGTTCGTGGGACATCAAAGGCATTCGGCGATGCTGAGCCGATAGCCTCGCAAGTAAACGTTTACTCATGCTACCCACCCCGTATTGACGACAACCCCGTTACACTGATGTCCTTGTATAATGTATTTCCGCTGGCTGTCAAGCTCAAAATTCTGGGCAATCTGATTTCCCCGTGAGACTGATAGAATGACAACGCTTTTGGGCTTTGCGGACGGGCACATTCTCGAGGTTGGTTTGGCCGCGTCTCCGGTTCTTCAGTTATAGGGATGGAAATGCGCCGGAAACACTTTTGGCATGTTGTTGCACGCTTTTTGGCGGGCACTGCCCTTTTGATGACAGCCAGTCTTCGGTGGGCCACTGCCACAACAGCATTTGCGCCCCGAGTCTCTGAAGCTCAAGTAACCGGCCAGTCCAACGCGTCCGCGACGGCAGAAGCAGAACTGCAAACAGGAATCGCGCTAACGCAGCAGGGCCGTTTCTCCGAAGCGATCCCGCATTTTGTGGCAGCACGGGGGCACGTCTCGAATCAATCTGAATACGCTGCCAATTTCAATCTCGCGCTGTGTTATTTGGGGACCAGCCAATTCAACGACGCGATTCAGCTCCTCAATGCGCTGAAAGCCAGCGGAGGCGGGACTGCCGCCGTGAATAGTCTTTTGGCTCAGGCGTATATTGGAAGCGGCAAGGAAAAGGAAGCCTTTAACGCTTTCCAGCAAGCCTTCAAACAAACTCCGCAGGACGAGAGGCTTTATTTGCTGGTGGCGGAGGAATGCATGGATCGGCAGTCTTACGAAATGGGCATCGACGTTCTAAATATCGGAGTGCAACATCTGCCGCATTCGTCGCGTTTGCATTACGAACGTGGCGTATTTTTTTCATTTCAAAACGCACCGGATCCGGCGGCGGCCGATTTTGATCTCGCCAGCAAGCTTGCCCCTGGAACCGACATTTCTTACATGGCAGCGGGACAGAAGGCGCTTCTGGAAGGGAATATTTCGCAGGCCGTTCGAATCACTCGCGAGGGAATTCACAAAGGCCACGACAACTACATTCTCCTGGCCATCTTCGGAAACGCCGTGGTCCACTCCGGTGCCGGGCCGGACCAATCGGAATTTCGCGAAGCGCAAGCGGCCCTGCAAGAATCCGTGGCCGAACGCCCGAACTATTCCATCTCCCAGGCTGCGCTCGGCGAACTATATCTGGTGGAAGGCCGCCTCGACGACGCCATCACGCACTTGGAGGCAGCGCGAAAACTCGCGCCCGACGACGCGTCGGTCTATTCACATTTGGCGATTGCTTATCGGCGCAAAGGCAATGTGCAAGAAGCTGAGCGCATGCTGACGAAACTCGCCAGTTTGAATCAAAAGCAAGTCGCAAAGTACAAATCAGATTCGCCTGACCACAGAGCCGGCTACGTCTCTTCGGGACGCCCGCCCCGCCAGCCGTAATGACGTTCTGCGCTCGACCTTAGCGTCGCGCCACTCGGGGAAACTGTCGCTTGACTAGACCCGTACCTTCCTCGATGGCAATGATTTGATCGCTCATGATATTTTTCACTTTCGTCGTCGCGCCGCTTGGCCAAAGAATCTCCACAGAGTCCACGGTGGAATATTTTCCCAAGCCAAAATGCAGCCGCGGATCCTGCGCCGATTGGTAACTCATCCCGCCCTTTCGTTGCTCGTAAAGCACGAGCTTACCCGCGGTAATCTTCAGCCGTGCGCCGACCGCATCTCGATTTGACCGCGTGCCAATCAAAAGTATTTCCAGCCAGTGACTCGCATTCCCCCCGTCGTTGCGCAGCAATTGCGGCCGTTGTCCATTGTTGTTCACCAAAATGTCCAGGTCGCCGTCATTGTCGAAATCGCCGATGGCTGCGCCCCGACTGACCGTGGGAAGCTGGAAGTCACGGCCCAGTTCGTTGCTCACGTTTCTAAAATTCCCGCGTCCCAGATTGCGAAACATCAATTTTGGTTGGGCATATTGGACGCTCGCGTTGTAGCGCTGAATATTGTCAAGCACATGTCCGTTGGCCATAAAAATATCCGGCGCGCCATCATTGTCGTAGTCCATAAACCGTGCGCCGAATCCGCTCATATGAAACGTTGCATAGCCAAGGCCACTGCGCAAAGTCGCATCGTCAAAAGTTGAATCCGCCATGTTTTGATAGAGGCGCGCGAGTTGGCTATCGAGATGGGTGACAATAATGTCCATGCGGCCGTTTCCCGTCGTGTCTGCCGCATCCGTTCCCATGCCGGCCTCCGCCAGCCCATCCGCGCTCACCGCAACGCCCGACGAATATGCTACTTCCTGAAAAGTTCCATCACGGTTGTTGTGAAACAGGAAATTCGCCATCGAATCGTTAGCGATGAAGATGTCTTCCCAACCGTCATTGTCGTAGTCGAAAGTCACCACGCCCAAACTATTACCCGGCTTCAGTCCTATTCCGGATTTTTTGCTCACGTCTGTGAACGTCCCGTCGCCATTGTTGTGGTAGAGCGTGGGAGCCTCGCCATTGTAATCGTCTGGATGGCAATAGCTGCGCATGTCTGGACCATGATCTCCGCACCAGAAATTTCGCTCGGGCGACCAGTCGACGTAGTTCGCGATCACAAGATCTAGACGGCCATCATTGTCGTAATCAAACCACGCCGCGCTCGATGCCCATTTGCCCGAATTTCCCACTTCAGCGTGAGCTGTCACGTCCGTGAACGTCCCATTCCCATTGTTATGGTACAGAATGCATCGTCCGTATCCGAGAACGAGCAGATCCGGATACCCGTCATTATCGTAATCGCCGACGGCAACGCCCATGCCGAACAAACCTTCTGCTCCCACGCCCGCTTTCGCCGTGACGTCAGTAAATGTTCCATCTCCATTATTGCGATACAGGGCGCCTCTCAATGGGCGGGCCGGTTTGTAAAGCCGCGTCGCAGCGCCATTCGCCAAATATAAATCGAGCAGGCCATCTTGGTCGTAATCAATCCAACCGCACCCCGAACCCATCGTCTCGATCAGATATTTCTCGGAGGACGCCGCATTATCATGACGAAAATCAATCCCGGCGGACTTTGCGACGTCAACGAACTGGACAGATCGAGTCGCTTCTGACAGCGCTCTCTGAACGTCAAGGGACCCGCACGCAAGGGTCGCTCCCATAGCCTTCAGGAGATCTCGTCTGGAGAATGTAGAGAAACTCACTCGGTTAACCCCTTGGAAAATCCAATCGTCCACCCGACAAATCGAGCGCGCGGGAACGATTCGGTGTTCTTTCAATGTCAGACCCAGATATTTATTGCTATCCTGTCTCGGGATCATAGAAACAGGAAAACGTTTCCTTTGCAACGCCACAGCGCGGCCATGTGTCGGACGGTCGTTGGGGAATGAGCTTGCGGAATATCAAATGCCCATCAATCCAACCACGCGGCTAGCGAGACTCTCGCGTCGTCGCTTGCTTCAGATGCTCGGTTGGTCAGGATTTGCCGGCGCGCTCGGTACCGACGGTCCTTCCCGGTTTTTCGCCAACACGCTACCGTCTTCCCATTTTCTGCCCGCTTTCGAAGAGATTCCTCGTTCGAAGAGCGGCATTTTGTGGACGCATGTCGGCGGACTGTCGCCGCAAATGTACGAGCCCGAAACGCTTGGTGCGGGTTGTGCGTTCGTCGACTATGACAATGACGGCTGGATGGACATCTATCTGGTGAACAGCGGCAAGTGCGATTTTTACAATCCGACCCCGCCGCTACGCAATGCTCTCTACCACAACAATCGTGACGGCACCTTTACCGACGTGACTGAAAAAGCTGGCGTCACCGGAAACGCTTACGGCATGGGAGTTGCTGTGGGCGATTACGACCGCGACGGCCTGCCCGATCTTTACGTGACGCAATATCCGCATAGCATCCTGTATCACAACAATGGTGATGGCACCTTTGCTGATGTAACTAAAAAAGCCGGTCTTGCTGCTCCCGGTTGGGCCACCAGCGCGGTGTGGTTTGATTACGATAACGATGGCCAGCTTGATTTGTTCGTCTGCCAGTTCGCGGATTGGAACAAATCCAAGAACAAATTTTGCGGCAACGATTTGACGGGCGAGCGATGGTATTGCAAACCAAATGTCTATGATCCAGCGCCATGCTGGCTCTACCACAACAATGGCGATGGCACGTTCACGGACGTCAGCAGGGAATCCGGCATCGCGAAATCACTAGCCAAGGCGTGGGGCGTGGTGGCATGCGACATTAATAATGATGGGTTGATGGACCTCTTCGTCTCCAACGACACGGTCGCCAATTTCCTTTTCGCGAATCAGGGCAAGGGCCGCTTCTCGGAAATTGGGTTGCTAGCTGGCGTGGGGTACAACAGTTTTGGCCGCGCGCGCTCTGGCATGGGCGTGGATGCCGCCGATTACGACCAAGACGGCTGGATCGACCTGTTTGTGTCCAATGTCGACCATGAAATGTTTTCGCTCTATCACAATGCTAAGGACGAGACGTTTTCCGATCTTGCTCCTTCCGACGACATCGGTTCTGCCACCATGCTGATGAGCGGCTGGGGAGTGAAGTTTTTTGATTACGATAATGATGGCGAGATCGATCTTCTGCTCTGCGACGGCCATCCCGATATTGCCGTTGAGAAACACATGCAGAACGTCGGGTATCGCGAGCCGATGCTCCTGTTTCGCAACACAGGCCGCGGGTTTGAAAATATAAGCAAGCAGAGTGGTCCGATTTTTTCTCAGCCGCTCGCCGGGCGCGGCATGGCTCTCGGCGACTTCGACAACGACGGCTCCGTGGACGTGTTGGTCGCGGTGAATAATGCGGCGCCCATCCTCCTGCGGAATAATGCAGGCACGCAAAATCACTGGTTGGGCATTCGTTTGGTAGGACGAAAATCAAATATTGACGCGATCGGCGCGAAAGTCACGTATCAGGCGGGCGATTTGAAGCGCCATCGCTTCAAAGTCGGCGGCGGCAGCTATCTCTCCTCGCACGACCCTCGCATGGTCTTGGGAATTGGGCAGCGCGCCAAAATCGACACTCTCGAAGTGAAATGGCCACAGCCGGGAGGCGCGACCGAGCGTTTCACCCATCTTCCCATTAACCGCTACATTACGATTGTTGAAGGTGAAGGAAACTGGAAATAGTGCCGCGGACCGGTCAGGACGTCGCTGCTAAATTTGAATCGTCGTTGTGGAATTGAGGACTACTGTTCGCCGGGGCCTTGAGGTCCCGCTGGCGGGGCTTTTTTCTGTGCTTCACGTTGAAGAACTATCTCGCGTTGCGCATCCTGTTGCCTGCCCGTACGCGCATAAGCAATCGCCAACTGATAGTGGCCGGCTGCATCATCGGGCTCCATCTTCACGTACTTTTCCAGTGGCGCGACGGCGTCGGAATTTTTCCCGGCCGCGTTGAACGATAGACCCAATCCAAGGTACGCCTCGGAGAATCCGGCGTCGAGCTTCGCGGCGCGCGAGAAATGAGCAATCGCATCGTCCCACTGCTGCGCTCGCCGTGCGAGATCGCCCAACATGAATTCGGCCGAAGCGGCCGTAGGATCGATCTTCAGCTCCGCTTCGAATTCCTTCTTCGCATCATCGGCGGTCGTCGCAGTCCCGGGTTCTGCGAGAATAATCTGGCCGAGGCGGTAATGAATCCCGGGCTGACCAGGATACTTTTCGAGAATCTTGCGGTACTCCGCCGCAGCCTCGTCGAACTTCCCGTGTGACTCAAGACCCTCAGCATCCAGCTCCTGCGCTTCCGCCGAGGTGGGAGCCATCGCCGCAAGTTCCTGGGCCGCGCGTGACGCCAGTTCGGAATAAAAATGAGTCGCGGTGTAGAGAACCTTGGGATCACGTGGAAATTCGCGGCGAAGCAGTACTAGCGCTTCAACTATAGCGTCCTCTTGGTAGATGCTCATGCCGCATTGCGCCGTGGCCATCTCCACGTCATACCGCATTTTTCTCTCGACAATATGCGGAATTGCCTTTCGTAGGAGTGGCAGCGCCTCTTTGCAAAGACCCTGTTCAGCGAGTTGGAGACCTCGTTGGGCGGACGCGGATGCGTTGGTTGTCGCGGGCTTCTTTGAAGTTTGCGCGGCGGAACAATTCGCAAGCAGGCCAAGCGCGAAGGTCACGCAAAAGGCAACCGAAAGCCGTTTACTCATTGCGGCGACGCATGTCTGGAAAAAAGATCGCATGGCAGATTATAACGTTACTCGCGCATATGGCGCACAGTTTCAGCAACTGCAAAAACGAACACTCTTAAAATGTCACCTGAAGAGGCCGGCCATCAAACACGACTTGCCGGGTTGTTTGCTCCAACCTCACTTCGATTTTCCGCCGCGCTGGCGGCAACATACGCGAGCCTTCCGCAAGATGCAGCGACAGCACGCGCCGCGAATCGTTCCACGCCATTTTTATGCCCATCCAGTCGCCCTTGCGGTAGTTGAAAGACCTGCCATCATCTTCATAAAGAAGAAACGCGCCATCGGCGCCCGGATAAATCGTGACAGACAGCAACTCATCCACTTTCTCGCTCGTATATTGTTTGATGGGACCCAGTGGCAGGATCGCTCCCGCGCGAACGTACAACGGCATCGTTTCGAGATCTACATCACGCGATATTTCGCGGCCTCCCTCTGAGCGCTCGCCAGTCCAGAAATCGTACCAGGTACCGCGAGGCAGGTAGACTCGCCGCGAAGTTGCACCCCTTTCGAATACAGGAGCGACCAGCACGTCGCGTCCCCACAAGTATTCGTCATCGCGCGCAACGGCCACGGGGTCGTCGGGATAATGCAGCCATAGCGCCCGCATAACCGGCATTCCCGTCGTTGAGCATTCGCGCACTGCGCTATACAAGTACGGCAGCATTCTGTAACGAAGCTCCATATACTTGCGACAGATTGGCTCGACCTGCGCGTTATGTAACTGGCTCGCGTCAGGAATCGCCGCGCCGCCGTAGTTGCTGATTTCGATCGGGCCCGGATCGCCCGTATCCCAGCCCCACGGCAACCGTAATTTCCACGTCCGCCCATGGCAACGAAACAGCGTGCAGAACGCGCCAAACTGAAACCATCTCAGGTAAAGCTCCGCGGTGAATTCTTTTGTGGGAACGAAGCCGCCGATGTCCGTCCCCCAATAAGGCATGCCCGATAGCGCCGTGTTGATGGCATTTGGTACGTGAACTTTTAATGTTTCCCACGTCGAGTAAACGTCGCCGGACCACAAGAAAGAAGCGTATCGCTGCATTCCCGCATAACCATTGCGATGCAGCGCGTAGGGGCGTTCATTCGGGCGGTCAATTTGCGGACCCTCCCAGTACATTCGATTGCGCGTCAGGCGCGACGCGACGTCCAGCGGATCGCCTTCATCCGGCCACCAGCCATCGACGCCCATTGCGAAATCCCTACGATGCGCGTCCCAGTAACAGCTCGCTTCCTGTTCGTCGAATCGCGTCAGACTGCAAGGGTCGTGAACAGTGCCGCGTAGTTTGCGCGTCAGAATCACGGCGTGGAGCACGGCGCGGAAATGATCCTTATGGAATTCGTCGAGGATCACCTTCGGGTCAGGAAACACGCGCGAATTCCATGCGAAGGAACCATTTTCCGTGTTCCATCCGGATGGGCAGAAACCTGTGCCCAAATAGATCAGCGCGTCGCAGGGAAGTTTCTTGTCGCGGAACGTTTTTGCCTCGGCGAGAATTTCTTCGCGGCTCGCAAGCGGGCGATGCGACTGCTGATAAC